>JAMIFL010000159.1:0-53791 GCA_035906295.1 Alphaproteobacteria bacterium
TGCTCAGGTCGATGGTGATGACCGCGTTGCCGATGGCCGTTGCCGGGTCCAGCGCGATGCTGCCGTCGAAATTCTTGAATTCGCCCTTGAACGGCGCACCTTCCTGCGTCGCCTCGAACGTCAGGCGGCTCTGCGTCCGGTCGATGGTCCACACCTTCGCCTTCGCGTCTTCCGCCAGCGCCGGGAACGCCATCAGCAGCAAAACCGCCGCCGACGTAAACGGCAGCATGCGGCGCAGCGTGTTGTCGCGGTCGATGATGGCGTGCTTCAGCGCCCCCGCCACATGCAGCCCCAGGAACGCCCAGATGCCCCATGCGATGTATTCATGCACCTCGCTCGCAAGCCCGCGCAGTGCCTGGTTAGGCTCCACGATGGCCGGCACCGGGAAGAACCCGAACCAGTTGATGGTCGACGAAGCAGCACTGGTCAAAATCCACCCCGAAAGCGGCATGGCGATAAGCAGCGCATAAAACCCCCAATGCACGAATTCCGCCGCCACCCGTTCATGCCAAGGGTGTGTCGGATTCGGCGCGGGCCTGTGCCAGTTCAAAAGCTTCCACCCCAGCCGCGCCACCATCAAAAACAGGATGGTGATGCCCAGCGATTTATGGATGCCGTACACCCAGAACCGGTCCGCCATGTTGGGAATATCGCCCATGACAAGCCCCATCACGAGCATCATGAGCACGAACAGGGCAATCACCCAGTGCAGCGTTTTATGGACGGCGCCATACTGCGCCTGGGTGTTGCGCCAGTTCATCTTACTTGGCCGCCGCGGCGTCCTGCGCCGGCGCTTCCACGGTGATCTGGATTTTCACCTCGTCCGAAACCATCGGAATGGCCTTCGTCATGCCGAAATCCGAACGCTTCAGCGTACCCACCGCGTCGAAACCGCAGGTCAGCTTCTTGCTCATCGGGTGCTCGCCGCATTTGTTCAGCGTCACGTCCAGCGTCACCGGCTTGGTCTGGCCCAGCAGGGTCAGGTCGCCGGTCATCTTGGCGGTCTTGTCGCCGGTCACGTCGACCTTGGTGCTTTTGAACGTCATGGTCGGGAAAGCGGCGGTGTTGAACATATCCGGCGCTTTCAGGTGCTCTTCCCACGTCGCGTCGTCCATGTTCAGGGAATTGGTGTCGATGGTGACATTCGCCTCGCCGCCCGCTTTCGGGTTTTCCGGGTCGAAGGTGAAGGTCCCGTCAAAGCCCAGGAACTTGCCCGAGGAATGCGAGAAACCCATATGCTCCACGAAGAACAGCACCTGCGTGTGCAGCTTGTCCGACAGCGTGAACGTGGTCGGCGCGGCCATGGCGGGCGCTGCGAAGGCGGACATCATGGCGGCGGTAAGCAGAAAACGGCGAAGCATCAGCAAAATCCCTTTTTTGTAAATTGACTTAGCTCAATTTAGACAAGGGATGTGACCATGCAAGGGCGGCCTTTAAAATAAAATGTCGCGCACTATGACTCCGGAAAATAAAAGCCAGTCACATTCATATGACCTTTTTCATTCCTGCGGTCTTGAGGCCGTCCAGATAAAGAAAATAAAAAAAGCGGCCCGAAGGCCGCTTTAATTTCAATCAGCTCTCCTGACGATAATTGGGCGCCTCGCGCGTAATCTGCACATCATGCACGTGGCTCTCGCGATACCCCGCGCCCGTCATGCGCACGAACTGCGCTTTGTCTTTCATGTCGGCAATGGTCTTCGACCCCGTATACCCCATCGCCGCGCGCAAACCGCCCGTCAGCTGGTGAATCACGGCGCCCATCGGCCCTTTATAAGGCACGCGGCCCTCGATGCCTTCCGGCACCAGCTTTTGCGTCTCGCGCACCTGCCCCTGGAAATAACGGTCGGCCGAACCTTGCGACATCGCCCCGACCGAACCCATCCCCCGGTACGTCTTGTAAGACCGCCCCTGGAACAGCACCATCTCGCCCGGCGCCTCGTCGGTGCCCGCGAACATGGACCCCAGCATCACCACGTCGGCCCCCGCCGCGATGGCCTTGCCCAGATCGCCCGAAAAACGGATGCCGCCATCCGCAATCACCGGCACGTCGCGCAGGTGGCAGGCTTCCGCCACGTCCATGATGGCCGTCAGTTGCGGTACGCCCACCCCCGCCACCACCCGCGTGGTGCAGATGGACCCGGGGCCGATGCCCACTTTCACCGCGTCCGCGCCCGCGTCGATCAGCGCCTTCGCCGCATCGGCGGTCGCCACGTTGCCCGCAATCACGTCCACGGAATTGGACTGGATGCGCCGTATGCGCGTCACCGTGTCCAGCACCGCCTTCGAATGCCCGTGCGCCGTATCCACGATGATGACGTCCACTTCCGCGTCCGCCAGCGCCTGCGCGCGCTCATACCCGCCGTCGCCGGTGCCCACCGCCGCGCCCACGCGCAACCGGCCCTGATTGTCCTTGCAGGCGTTCGGGTACTGCGTCGATTTCTCGATGTCCTTCACCGTCACAAGCCCGATGCAGCGGCCCTCGTCGTCCACCACCAGAAGTTTCTCGATGCGGTTCTGGTGCAACAGGCGCTTGGCCTCGTCGCGGTCCACGCGGTTGCGCACGGTCACAAGGCCCTCCGCCGTCATCAGTTCGCGCACCGGCTGGTCCTGATTGTTTGCAAACCGCACGTCGCGGTTGGTCAGAATGCCCACGAGGCGGCGCGACTGTTCCACCACCGGAATGCCCGAAATGCCGTATTTGCGCATAAGGTCGAACGCTTCCGAAAGCGGCGCGTCCGGCGCAATCGTGATGGGGTTCACCACCATGCCGCTTTCATACCGCTTCACCTTGCGCACCTCTTCCACCTGCGCCCCGATGCCGAGGTTGCGGTGAATGATGCCCATGCCGCCCGACTGCGCCATCGCAATCGCCATGGTGCTTTCCGTCACCGTGTCCATGGCGGAGGAGAGGAGGGGAATATTCAGTGAAATCCCGCGCGTCAGGCGCGTCTTGATGTCCACGTCCAGCGGCTGCACTTCCGATGCGGCAGGCACCAGCAGAACGTCGTCGAACGTCAGCGCTTCGCGGATTTCTTTTCGTGTGGGGGCTTTGGATGCAAAGGCCATGGTAGTTCCCTTTTGGGTCAGGTGTTCCTTTGCGTGGGCAATCTATGCCCCCGACGCCCGGTATGGCAAGGGGTTTCTGGTAAGGCGCCGGTTTATGCTAGGCTGCATCCATGCTCCTGAACGAAATTCCCGGCATGAACGGCATAAAAACAGGCCGTTTCGTGCTGAAACCCGAAAGCCTCAGCGACCATCTGACGCGCTCCTGCCGCATGGTCGTTAGCGAAGGCGTGTCCGGAATCCTGCCCATCGGGCGCACCGGCAGCGCCACCCTCGTCCGCTGCGAGGGGCATGACTGCGTCTTCATGACCCGCCATCAACTGGATTTAAAACCCCACGAACCCCCTGACGAAGCCATCCTCAACACCATCCGCGTCAGCAGCGGGCAGGACCGGCTGCGCAACATCCCTTTGCGCAACTGCGTTTTTCACACCTCCGATACGGATGAGCAGTTCGCCGACATCCTCGCCTTCCGCGCCGCCGAAACATGGCAGACCCAAACCGCCGACCTGCCTTACTTCTTCCCGCTGGCCCGGTTTCATAAAGGCCCGCGCGTCCTGTCCTTCATGGTGGGGTATCCCACGGCCAGCAACTCGCTGGATGAATATCATGAAACGTTTTATGAAACGCTCGAAGTCGGCGGCGTCGGCAAAATCCCCATGACCCGCGCCATCCGCGACTGCGTGATAGACCCCGCCTACACCTCCCACGCCCGCAATGTCCGCCGCTACACCCTCAACCGCCCCGCCGGCGACCTTGATGGCTACAGCGGCGGCGCCGTCTTCTCCCTCATCGGCACGCTCGGCACCCACGAAATCGTGCTGGACGGCATCATCGCCATGGCGAAGGACGATCAGGTCTACATCGTCGATGCCGACGCGCTGACCGATATGCTGGAAGGCCAGTGGCCTGCACCCGCGTAGCGGGCTTGGAACGGTTACCCGCGTAGCGGGCTTGGAACGGTTACCCGCATAGCGGGCTTTGGAACGTTTACCCGCCAAACATCTGCCCGGCCTTAAAACGCCCTGCCATCGCCTGTACCGCCCAAAATCGCCGCATGAATAAAAGATTGCCGCTGGCTTCAGCCCCAAAACCTTCTAAATTAAAACCATGCGCCTCATATTGACCCTGTGTGCCGTCTCCATCGCCCTCGCAACCGCCATTCCGGCGGCTCAGGCGGGCTGCACCATGCGCAATATCGGCACTACCCTCAAAACCCGCTGTGACGACGGCTCGTCCTACACCATCCGCAAATACGGCGGCAAAACCAAGTTCTCCGGCGATGAAAAAGGCGAAGCGCGTCAGGTCGCCATGGATAATTACCGCTATTCCGGCGCCTATGAAGGCGAAGTCTATCCCTATAATCACGATGCCCACCCCTACATCATCGATGGCCGCCACTATCAGGAAAACGAAGGCGGCGCCGCCCGCGCGCTGGGCCGCATCACCGGCTCCGTCATCCGTGACGACAAACCCCGCACCACCATCATCCTGCGCGATTAAGGCTTAAGGGTTCAGCGCCCGCACGGCAGGCCTGTTTCCGGCCTGTTTTTTCTGCACGGCTTTTTTCCGCACGGCCCATTCCACCAGTTGGCGTTCTTTCGGCATCTTTTCGCCGCGCATCAGCGCCGCGAATTTCTCATGCACGGCATGGCTGTGCCGTTCCATCATCTCCGCCCGGTAAAACCGGAATTTCTGTTCCCGGCTCAAAGGCTCGAAAAACGTCGTCCCGCCCATGCCTTCGAAGAAACGCCGGTACGCACCCTCCGCTTCGTGCAGGTCCTGTTGCTGCTTGTGCACGTTCTCATGCACCGCGATGCTCACCGCCCATGCACTGTCGCGCAACCCGTCCGCGTCCTCGTGCACGTTGATGCCGATAATGTTCTCAAGCCCCGGCTGCGTGCCGAAAGCCCCGCTTTGCTGCGCGAAAAACCCGGCGGGGTAAATGCCTTCCGGCTCCGCCTGTTCATGCGCCTGCCGCGAAAGGCTGAAAGTCTGGATGGAATACGCAGGCTCGAACCCGAAAATCGCGGCCTGGTTGCGCACCACATGCGTCAGCACCTCGATTTTGCGTTCCACGCTTGACCGGCCCCACCCCGCCATGGCGCGCGCATATCCCGGGTCGTCCTGCAAATGCCGGTACAGCGCCAGCAGCCTTTCCTCTTCCAGCGCCTCGATATGCTCGTAATGCCGCGCCCGCAGCAGCAGCTTCACCGCAAGGTCCACCGCTATGTCCGTCTGGTCCGGGTAACGCTGCGCAAACCGCTTCAGTTCGTAAACCGCGTCGCTGCGCGCGTCTGCGGGTGCATGGTCGAATTCGCCCGCGTTCACCCGCAGCTTCATCCGCGCGGGCAAAGATGCCGATGGCGCCTCCAGTGCCTGAAGCGTGAACGTCTTCGGCCCCGATTGCACCAGCTTCCACGCTTCCCTGCAAAGCCCGCGGTCCTCCGTATACCCCTTGGGCAGCCGGATGACGACGGGTTGGTGCGGTGTGTCTGAAGTCATCCGTCCTTTTAACGAACATTAGCCATAACCACAAATTTCGAAAATGCATTTATAGGAATATAATCCCATTATTATACCTCCCGTACCCATCCATTTGAAAAACAGCTCCCCGCAAAGCCTTACGGCCTTTGGGTTTGCAGAGAACTTAAACCAAAACCAACTATTTTAGTTAACTAAATCAAATATTTAGCGCCAAAATAGTTCTTGCATAGGAAAATTTTGTAGGTAAAAGAAAAAGGTCGCTCTTCAGAAGCGACCTTTTTCTAACACTAACCCGCGTGTACGCGAAGGTAGGTGGTACATGACAACATGAGCCAATTAAGGCCCGTCAGGCTATAAACCTGACGGGTTCTTTTATACCAAAACAGCGATTCGTTCGTCAACCGTCTTGTACTTCGTTTTGAAGAATAATATCGTATTTTTAGCACGGCCTAATGCCGTGTTGGGGCTTCGAAACCTCTGAATCCATAGACCTCGCCTACGGCGGGGAGGCGTTAGCTATACAAGAACCTTCGGGTAAAGGCTGGCGCGAACCTTCCTATGGAATCGGTTTTTCGAACTCCCCGCCACCAGCGGAGTTCGATATGAAATCAGCTTTATTTGCTTCCCTGATTTTTCTTAGCGCATGTGCAATACCGCCGCACCCAACACTGGCTATCAGCAACGAAGACCGTCAAATTGCTCAGGACATTTGTGTTCAAGAAGGAAGAAAGCTCGGAACACCAGAGTTTGATAATTGCTATCGGGAAACACTAAATCTTGTTCCCCAGCCATCAACAGGATTACAGCAATTTTCCCAATCCATGCGGGAATTAGCTGCCCAGCAACAAGCACAACAACAGCAACAACAAATGCTAGAACTCTATGCCAACCGACCCGAAATGGCAGCTTGCATGTATCAAGGCCAATGCGGAGCGTATGCCCAGCCACAAAGAACGCATACAGAGTGCCGATACGTTTTTAAAAAGCTGGTCTGTGATAGCTATTAACGGACTAGTTTTTCAATAGCGCGTTCAAATGTCTCGCCAGTTTCGTCAACTTCAACCTTACGGGCATACTCGATAAACCGTTCCTTTTGAGTAAGGCCCGGTTTTACTTTTTTCGATGATTTTTTCTTCTTAACCACGCGCCTCCGCAGTTGTTTCATAGGTCAGGCGTTTGCCCATGACACAAGCCAACAGCATTTCAGCACGCTGTACATCGTTATAGCCCAGTTTTTCGCGGTGATTGTAGCGGAAATCGTATTCAGACAGATAGCGGTGCAAGTGCTTTTCATCGCAGTGCTGATAGATGCCCTTCATGCCGCGCTTGAAAATGCTGAAGAAACCTTCCGCGCTGTTGGTATTGACAAGACCGCGGACATATTCTCCAGAGGCATGGTGGACGGTGTGGTGTTCTGCGACGTGGCCTTCAGCGCCAATGTATAGGCGGCTCTCGTCGGTATGCAAATGACTTTCACGGGCTACGTTCTCAACAACGATACGAGCAACAGTTTGCTTGTTGGCGCTCTTCACATGGAAAGACCGGGCTTTTCCGCCGCGTTCAACCAGAGACACAATGGCGCGTTTGTTTGCAGGACCGCGGTTACCAGTTTTATAGGGCAAGCCATCGAAAACACGAGTGGTACGGGGATTAGCCACTTTTCCATGATAGGTTTCGTCCGCTTCGACGATTTTACCGTCACCGCCTAACGGACCCAGGGCGCCATCCTTCATGGCTTCGCGGATTCGGTGGGACAGGAACCAAGCGGATTTGAGAGTGATGCCCAAAGTACGGTGCAACTGGTTAGCAGACACACCTTTCTTAGATGATGAAATCAGGAAAATAGCCTGCAACCAGATATGCATTTTGATATGGCTGCTTTCAAAAATGGTGCCCACTTTCACCGTAAACGGCTTACGGCATTGATAGCACTTATGAACGCCAATGCGGGTGCTTTCGCCTTCCAGCTTGCCGATACGGTCAAATCCTCCGCAGTGAGGGCAGACTGGTCCATTCGCCCAGATGCGAGCCTCAACAAACCGATAAGCGGCCTTTTCGTTGTGGAAGTGTGCAGCTGAAAGTATGTTTTTCATGGTTTTCTCCTATGAAACCAACCCTAAAATCCACATTGGGGTACGTCAAGTATAATAATGGGAATATAATCATAAATCATGCTATGCTTCCCCATGCCTCACCCAACCCCCGCCATCACCCCCGCAAATTTTCTGCAAAACGAACTGAGCAGCCCGAAAAAACGCACCCTTTCAAGGCCATGGCCCCTCAAACGCCGTCTGGCGCAGGCCCGCCGCTGCCGCCTGTCGCGCCCATGGCGGCATGCCACCGGCCCCCGCACGGCAACCGGCAAATCCCGCGCCGCGCAAAACGCGTACACCACCGGCGTACACCATGCGCAAACCCGCATGGAGCGGCGCGAAATCGCCTTCTTCTTCCGCTGGCACACCCGCTTCCTGCGTGATGTCCGCGCCGCCCGCCCGCTGGCCCCGCATCACATCCGCATGCATGCCGCCTTCCGGCATTTCGTAACCGCGCTTATGGATTTGCAACCCGGCGCGAAGCCCGTAGAATCGGCGGCACCATGACCGACACGCCCCTCTGGACCCCATCGCCCGCAACCGTAACCGGCAGCCGCCTCACGGCCTTCCGCGAACAGGCCGAAAAACGCAGTGGTAAATCCCTGCCTGATTACGCCGCTTTGTGGCACTGGTCCGTCACCGACATCGAAAACTTCTGGGACCTCGCATGGGACGCGCTCGGCGTCATCGGCGACAAGGGCCATACGCTGCTCGCCAACCCGAACGCCATGCCCGGCGCGAAGTTCTTCGCCGACGGCCAACTCAGCTTCGCCGAAAACTGCCTGCGCCGCCGTGATGATGATGACGCCATCGTCTTCTGGGCGGAAGACAAAATCAAACGCACGCTGTCATGGAAACAACTTTACGACCGCGTCTCGCAACTCCGCCAATTGCTCATCAAGCTCGGCGTCAAAAAAGGCGATCGCGTCGCGGGCTACATCTCCCATATGCCCGAGGCCGTCATCGGCCTGCTCGCCGCCACGTCCCTTGGCGCCATCTGGACCAGCGCTTCGCCCGATTTCGGCGTGCAGGGCGTGGTCGACCGCTTCGGCCAGATTCACCCCAAAGTCGTCATCGCCATGGACGGCTACTGGTACAACGGCAAAGTCATCGACTGCTTGGGCAAACTCAAAGAAATCCAGCCGCAGATCGAGGGCCTCGAACACACGCTCGTCATCCCGTTCTTAAGCAAAACGCCCGACCTCTCGGGCCTGTCCAACGCGCAGAATTTCGACGCGGCCTGCGACGCCTTCACCCCCGGCGACATCGCGTTCGAACGCTTCCCCTTCAACCACCCGCTGGTCATCATGTACTCATCCGGCACCACGGGGGCCCCAAAGTGCATCGTCCACGGCGCGGGCGGCACGCTCATCCAGCACATGAAGGAACACCAGCTCCAGTGCGACATCAAATCCGGCGACCGCGTCTTCTACTTCACCACCTGTGGCTGGATGATGTGGAACTGGCAGGTCTCGGCCCTCGCGTCCGGCGCCACGCTGCTGACCTATGACGGCTCGCCCTTCTACCCCTCCGGCAACGTCCTGTGGGACTACGCCGACGTCGAACGCATGACCCTCTTCGGCACCGCCGCCAAATACATCGACGCCATCAAGAAAGCCAACCTGCGCCCCGCCGAAACACATAAGCTTCACGCACTCCGCACGCTCACCTCCACCGGCTCCCCGCTGGTGCATGAAAGCTTCGACTACATCTACGACGCCATAAAGGCCGACCTGCATTTGTCTTCCATCTCCGGCGGCACTGACATCATTTCCTGCTTCGTCATCGGCAACAACATCTCGCCCGTCTGGCGCGGTGAAATTCAGGGCGCGGGCCTAGGCTACGCCATGGACGTGTTCGACGACGAAGGCAAACCCATCGCCCCCGGCGCCGGGCAGGGCGAACTCGTCTGCACGCGGGCCTTCCCCAGCATGCCCATCGAATTCTGGAACGACGAAGGCGGGCAAAAATACCACGCCGCCTATTTCGACCGTTTCCCCGACATCTGGGTTCACGGTGACTGGGTCGAACGTACCCAACACGGCGGCTGGATCATCCACGGCCGTTCCGACGCGACGTTGAAACCCGGCGGCGTCCGCATCGGCACGGCTGAGATTTACCGTCAGGTCGAACAGGTGCCGGAAGTGCTGGAATCATTGGCCATCGGCCAGATGTGGGAAGGCGACCAGCGCATCGTCCTCTTCGTCCGCCTGCGCGACGGCGTCGCACTCACCGACGATTTGCAACAGCAAATCCGCAACACCATTAAAAAGGGCGCGTCCCCGCGCCACGTCCCCGCAAAAATCATCGCCGTCACCGACATCCCGCGCACCAAGTCCGGCAAAATCACCGAACTCGCCGTGCGCGACATCGTGCATGGCCGCAAGGTCCGCAACGTCGAAGCCCTCGCCAACCCGCAGGCGCTCGACCTCTACAAAGACCTGGATGAACTTAAAGTATGAACGCCGCCCGCGGCCCCGCGATGAACCCGGTATTTTCGAACTGCGCGTCCCGCTTGCCGTAAACGATGGGCCTGTGCGTATCGAGGTTCAGCACCGCCCCGCCCGCCTCGCGCAAAATAATGTCTCCCGCCGCCGTATCCCACTCGTAAGTCGGCCCCAGCCGTGGGTAAAGGTCCGCGGCCCCCTGCGCCAGCAAACAGAACTTGATGGACGACCCGCGTTCCTGCCGCGACGCCACGGTATGCGCGCCGATGAACGGCTCCATCACCTCCGGCTCGCTCGCCCGTTTCCGGCCCAGCACCGCATACCCGTCGCTCGGCACCGCCCGCATCATGATGCGCGTGGCTTCGCCCTCCGCAATGCGCCAAGCGCCTTCGCCTCTGGCCGCCCACCACGTAAACCCGTGCGCCGGCGCGTGGATGATGCCCAGCACCGGCTGGTCGCCGTCGATGAGCGCGATGTTCACTGTAAAATCCCGCGACGCCTTGATGAACTCGCGCGTCCCGTCCAGCGCGTCCACAAGCCAGAACGCGCCGCCGGGCGCGATGCTGGGGGCCGGGCCTTCCTGCATCGCCTCTTCCGCCACCACGGGGTGGGGGCTGAGCGTGCGCAGCGCCTCCAGCACGATCGCCTCCGCCGCCCGGTCTGTGGCGGTCACCGGGCTGCCGTCGGGCTTGGCGATGATGACGGGCGGCGTGCCCCAGTCAGTCATAATGCGCGCGCCTGCTTCAACAGCGGCGGAAATCAGCGCTTCGCGCAATGTGTGGTCCATCCGATAAAACCCTTTGCCAAGGCCCATTTTTGGCCTATTTTTGCCCCATCGACAAGCACAAGGGAAGCCCCATGACCACCCGCAAGACCGCGCCCGCCGAAAAGAAACCCGCAACCGCAACCCCGCAAAGCGCGCTGCCGCTGTTCTACGACAAGCCGACGCTGCTGGAAGGCGGCAAGCACGGCGACCTCGGCGTCGCCAAGGACATGTCCTACACCTTCGCGGGCAAGGTCAACGCCCTGCCCATCAACCTGGTCGAATTCCCGCAGGCCGCGCATTACTACCCAATCGCCTTCGCGCGTGATGCGGCGGCCACCCCCGTCGCTATCGTCGGCGTGCGCGACAACGAAAACCTGTTCGTCGACGCCGACGGCAAGTGGAAAACCGAAACCTACGTCCCGGCCTATATCCGCCGCTACCCCTTCATCCTCTCGGAAAGCCCGGACGGCCAGCAGCTTTCCCTGTGCATCGAAGACGCCCCCGGCGTGCTCGACCCCAACAGTCCCGACAAACTGTTCGACGCCGAAAAGCAGCCGACCCAGCTTGCCAAGAACGCCATGGAATTCTGCCGCTCCTACCACGTCGCCGCAAAACAGACCGCCCTGTTCTCGCAGGCGCTGGCCGATGAAGGCCTGCTGGTCGAACGTTCGGCCGAACTCTCGCTGCGCAACGGCCAGCGCGTCAGCTTCTCCGGCTTCCGCATCCTGGATGAGGAAAAATTCAACAAAATCCCCGAAAAACTCCTCGCCGACTGGCGCTCCAAGGGCTGGCTCGCAGGCGCCTACGCGCATCTGTTCTCCGGCCTGCACTGGGGCAGCATCACCCGCCTGCTGAACGACCGCATCCAGTAAGTTTGACAAGCCCCCGCCCGCATGGCTCTATGCGGGCGGCCAATTGCACCCGTAGCTCAGCTGGATAGAGCGCCGGTTTCCGAAACCGTAGGTCGCAGGTTCGAGTCCTGCCGGGTGCGCCATTCTCGCTCAGGGGATTATGATGGTCGATTTCTTCACTCCCGAAGCCTCCCGCAATTATGACCGCAAGAACAGCGGCCTTGCGCCGATTACGGACAACCTGCATTTCCTCATCCGCCTCGTCCTGAAGGATTTGCCTGCGCAGGCGCGCGTGTTGTGCGTCGGCGTCGGCACCGGCGCGGAGATACTGTCGCTGGCGGCGCATTACCCGGGCTGGACGTTCGTGGGGGGCGACCCGTCCGCGGCCATGCTGGACGTGTGCCGCGAACGCCTTGCTGCGGCGGGCGTCGCCGAACGCTGCACGCTGGTGCATGGCTATGTGCATGACGTGCTTGCCGCGGCGGATTTCGACGCCTGCCTGAACATTCTTGTCGCGCACTTCATCAACCGTGACGACCGCCTCGGTTTCTTCCGCAACATGACGGCGCACCTGAAACCCGGCGGCATGCTGGTCAACGCTGAAATCAGCTACGACCTGAGCGCGCCCGAATTCCCCGCGATGCTGGAAAACTGGAAACAGGTGCAGGCCCTGATGGGCGCGACGCCCGAAAGCCTCACGGCGCTGCCCGCGCTGCTGCGCGAGAAACTGACCGTGCTGCCGCAGGGCGAGACCGAAAACCTGATGCGCGCGGGCGGAATTCCGCTGCCCGTGCGCTTTTTCCAGGCATTCATGGTGACCGGCTGGTATGGCCGCAAGGCCCCATAGTTTGACATATCCCAAAGCCCTGTCCTAAGAAGGAAGAAAGGGTCGAACAGGGAAAAACAGACATGACCACCATGCAGAATACCGCTGTGCAGAACAACGCTGTCGCGGGCATCAACGACGTGCGCACGGGCGATATTATCGAATGCGACATGCCGTCGCTGTTCGACGGGCAGATCAAGATGATCAACCGCGTGTGCCTTGTCGTCGGCGTCGAGGCCGGGCGCAAGACCGAGGACATTCACGGGCTGGTGCTGGCGCGTTTCGCGTTTCCGCAAGACCGGCTGACGGAAGACCGCGGCCTCGTCATTCGCCGCAACCAGACGCGGGAATCCGTGATGCTGGGTTTGACGGCGGACGCGGTGTTGCGTAACAACCGCGTCGACCTCATTCCCGCCGATCCGTATTATCTTGGCACCCGCATCAGGCGCGTCGGTTATGTGCGCGACCCGCAACTGATGACGGACTTCGCGGCGTCGCTGATGACCGGCCTGCGCAAGGGAACGCAGGGACCGCGCGGCCGCCTGTCCAACACCAATATCCGCCAGTCGGCGAAACTGAAGGGCGGCACGGTGTTTCCGGACTTCCCCCTGCGCGCCGTTCTGGAGATGGCAGGCACCAAGCCCCTGATGGTGGACGACGATTACGCCCGCGCGGAAGTGCAGCGTGAATTGCAGCGCCGCGCCGAATGCGCCTGCGCCTTCAGGGCCGCGGCGGAAGCGTTGCCGACATGCCAGCAGCAGCCCGCCGGTTCCCCTGCCGAAAAACTGCCGGACCGTTACGTGACCCGCGCCGAAATCCAGCACCAGAACCGCAGGATGGGGACCCGCCAGGTCGACCAGCTTGTCACCCGCATCAACGCGGGCGTGCGCCAGCGCCAGATGGAAGGGCAGGGCGTCGCGGGTCAAGGCACGGCGAGACAAGCCATGTCAGGGCAAGTGATGGCCGCACAACTTGTGGTGACTTGAGGTTTCGCATTCCGCCGCTATGTTGCAGCGTTATGCCTATACTCATCCTCACGATTCTTCTGGCCTGTGCCGCAGCCTACGCGCTGGGCGTGGGTAAAACCTACTACACCGGGCCCGCCAGCGACCATTTCGACGGCAGGCAGTTCTTCAACCCCGGCATCAACGTCGATAAAACGCGCGCCGATCTGATAAAATGGCGCAAGACCGCGCAGCGCGCCGTCTGGCCGCTGGACGTTCCGTACGAGCCGCAGGAAAAACCGCCCGCGCGGGTGGACGGCGCCGACATGCGCGTGACCTTCGTGGGCCACGCCACCTTCCTGATACAGGCCAACGGCCTGAATATTCTGACCGACCCGTTCCTGTCGGACCGGGCGAGCCCGTTGCCATTCATGGGGCCGAAACGCGTGCGCCCGCCCGCCGTGGCGTTCGACGACCTGCCGAAAATCGACATCGTGCTGGTGTCGCACAACCATTACGACCACCTCGACCGCGCCGCGCTCAAACGCCTGCACAAGCGCGACAACCCGGTTATCGTGACGCCTTTGGGCAATGATAAAATCATCGACCTGCCCAACACCCGCATGCTGGACTGGGGGCAGGCGACCGAACCCATGGGCGCGCATATCACGCTGGAGCAGGCCTATCACTGGTCGGCCCGCGGCCTGTGGGACAGGCGCAAGGCGCTGTGGGGCGCGTTCGTGGTGAAACTGCCGGCGGGCAGCGTTTACTTCGGCGGCGATACCGCCTTCATCGACGGAAAGATCTTCGGCGAGGCGCGCGACAAACACGGGCCCTTCCGGCTGGCGCTGCTGCCGGTGGGTGCGTATGAGCCGCGCTGGTTCATGCAGACCGCGCATATGAACCCGGAAGACGCCGTGAAGGCATGGACCCTGCTGGGCAAGCCGTTCACCCTTGGCATGCATTTCGGCACCGTGCAGTTGACCGACGAACCCATCGACGCGCCGGGCCATGCACTGGCGGAGGCGCTGAAAATGGAAGGCGCGCCGGAAGCGGGGTTCCGCATGCCGGAATTCGGGAAGGGTCTGAACGTAAAAGGCCTGAACGTAAATTAAGAAGCGGCCTTGGTCCCGGCCTTGTGGACGAGGCTGAGATGCGTGAACACCTTGTCGCCGAACCCCGCGGGACCGGCGGCGGGCAGGTGTTTTTCCATGATGGCGAAGGGCAGGGTGATGGAGCCGGGGTACACGTCGGCGGCGACACCGGCGCGGAACATCAGCGTGAACACGGCCATTTCCTCAAGCAGGTAGGCGCGGGAGTGACGCTGGAAATTCGGCAGTTTGAAATCTTCCGTGAAGCCAAGGCGCTTGCAGCGCCGCTCCCAGAAATCGGCGACGCAGGCGTTGATGGCGGTATGCATGTCCGGCTGCGTGTCGTACAGCGCGCAGATGTCACGGTGCAGCGGCGCATAGTCTGCTGAACTGCGCCATTCTTCCCAGCGCGAGATGCGGTAATGCGGCAACGTATCCAGAATGGCCTTGTGCCGGGCGATCCACTGGTCGCCATGGCCGTGCGTGAGGCTTGTGGCCATCGCATCGGGCAGGCCTTTTTCGAAGCACAGGTTGTGCCGTTGCAGCGTATCGTTGACGCAGATGGTGACGTGTTCGAACCGCGCCGCCATCCAGGCGACCATGGCCGCGAGCTTGGCCCCCTCGTGGTTGGCGCCGCCGACCGACACCTGCAGGCGTGCGTGGCTGTACTGGCTGAACCCGGCCGCTTTTTTAACGCTGACGACGTAAGGCGTTTCAGTTGAATCGGACATCGGACGTGCTTTTTGTCGGCTGCTGGAGCACGCTCCACAGCATGTTGAACGTATTGCGCTGGATATTGGCGTTGACCGGGTCGACCTTGACCGCGAACTGGAAGGCATTGCCCGCCTCCGTCACCACGTGGTCGCCGTATATGAGGGTGACGCGGTTGATGAAGAACGCCTTGGGGACGTAGCGGTATTCGTCAAGCGGCGCCATAAGGTGCGTGTTGCCTTCCTGCACGAGCTGGCGCATGCCGATTCCGGCGGCGCGCAGGCGCATATAGGCGGCGTTCACCGCTTCCGGCGAAACGGAATCGTCGGAATACATGATGAGCAGTTCGGGGTGCTTGCGCCCCGCGAGGTGGCGTTCGACGTCGTCCAGCACCTGCAGGTAGGCCTCTTCCTGCGTGTCGCCTTCAAGGAAGTAAAGCGGGTTCGGTTCGTATTCGATGCCGCGTTCCGTGAACAGGACCCCGCGTTTTTCGAACGCCTTGACGATTTTTTTCTGGGTCCGGGCGGTGGGATGGCTTTCCCCGCGTTCAACCTTCTGCATACCCTGAAGCGACAAATCGGCCTGTTCCGCCAATTGGTCTTGCGTCAAGTTGAGAAAAGCCCGTGCGGCCCGTATCTGTCCTGAAAAATCCATTAAGAGTAGTTATAGTGACTACTCTAATAACCGCAACAATTATTTTTAATGCTTTTTTAACCAAAATCCCCTATAAAGTCTGCGAAGGTTAGAGAACAGGGATGTGAGAATGTACGTAAAGATCGAAACCGGCCCGCAAGCCGCCACCGCCATTCGCCAGGTATTCGTCGCCAACCAGAACGTCGCCCTGGTCGTTCCGGCAACGGAAGCGCCGCAATGGTATGATGTGAAATTCCTGGCCGAACGCATGGTCGACCTGCGCGGCATGGTGCGCAACGCCATCGCCAACCGCCGCCGCGCCGAACAGCTCAAGCAACGTTACGCCGGTCAT
This sequence comes from Alphaproteobacteria bacterium, assembly GCA_035906295.1. Classification (GTDB taxonomy): domain Bacteria; phylum Pseudomonadota; class Alphaproteobacteria; order Micavibrionales; family UBA1664; genus UBA6145. The sequence continues at coordinate 16,265 of JAMIFL010000159.1, forward strand.
TCCGCGCGCCATATCGTGACCGCCGAAATTCACGGCCACTCCATGGACATCGCGCTGGCCTGGCACGATTACCGTCAGGCCACCGCCGCCTACCACGCCTCATGGGCGGTTTATCAGAACAACCTGCGCCGCTATTAAGCGTTATGACCGTTGATGCAGAACGGGCATGGGCAGAACGGGCATGGATTGAGCAGGTGCTGCATCATGCCGCGGATTTTGTCATCGACCTGAATGAACGAAACCTGCGGGAACGTCGTCTGAACGATCCCTACAGCCGTTTCTGGCAAACCATGCCCGCCTGTCCCGGCACAGAAGACCGGGACGATTCCACCACCACCAGCTACGCCTTTCGCAAACACGCGACCGATCAGGACTGGCAACGCCTGCTGCAAAATCAGGCGGCTGCGGCACAGGCGATGGACGCGGATATCCTGGCCATCGATGGTGAGAGCATAGAGGGCCTGCGTGCCGTGGCTGTGGCGCGCAGAATAAGAAAACCGGAAAGAAGGCCGTGGTTTCCCGACGGCCTGTTCGACCGTGTTAAAGATAGGCCCGCATTCTTCGCGCAGAACCCGAAACTCCACGGCATCGTCAATTTCATGCCGTTGGCGCGTGCGCATGCGCAATCCTGCGAATGGAAAAACTGGCAGGATTTTTGCCATTCTTTCGCGGGCCATCTGGAACAGCACAATGTCGATATGACGCACGGCATCGTGGGGCGTTTGCTGGGAGGCGGCATCACGCTGGGCCCGCGCCCCGATACTACGCACCTGATTGAAGCCAGGCCCTTGCCGGTGGATGACATCAAACCGGCATCGCGCCTGAACGAGGTTTATGCCGAGGCCACCGAGCGCCCGAAACGCGGCGACCGCCGTGTTACCGGCGGTCGCGCTAAGAAGGGGCCGCAAAAACCGGCCCTGTGGAAGCCCAAGGTTTAGGCGGCGGCTTTATACTCGACCTCTTCCGCCTGAAGCGCCGCCTGGTAGGCCGGGCGGTTGCTGATGTCTTTCAGCAGGCGCTTGGCGTTGGGGCCGATATTGACGGGCTTCGGCATCTTGCCGGTCCAGTTGGCGATGACCGTCAGCAGGATGTCGCCCACCGTCACCTGATCGCCCGCGAGGTATTTCGACTGGCCGAGGCGGGTTTCCACGTCATCCCACAGCGTCTGGATTTTTTTGACCGCGAACGCCGCGACGGCATCCTGCACGCCCGAATCGTCCGACACGCGCCTGACGCTGAACCCGAGGCTGTAGGCCGGGTGCATGGTGGCGTTGCCGAAGCACAGCCATTCGATGGCGAGGTCGCGCGCGGGGCCTGATTGCGGCATCAGCGCGGATTTATGCTTGTCGGCGAGATGCATGAGAATGGCGGCGCCTTCGCGGATGATGTGGTCGTCGTCCACCAGCACCGGCACCTGGTGGCGCGGATTGACCTGCAGCAGCGCCGCGTCTTTTTCCGGCCCGTGAAGGTTGACGCGTTTCAGTTCGACTTCCTGCTTCAGTTCGTTGAGCAGCACATGCACCGCCATCGAGCAGGCGCCGGGGGAATAATAGAGCGTGTACATCGGTATCTCCTTCACGGGTTCAAAAGGGCCGACAGATTAACCCCGATTGCCCCGAAAGCCACAACGCGGAAATTTATAAACTTTATTTTTATAAATTATCGTCTTATAACACATCTATGAAAAATAAGACCTTTGCCGTGATCGGTCACCGGGGCATGGGCGCGTCGTCGCGCGCAGCCGCGCAGCGCGACCGTGTCGAATACCCCGAGAACACGCTGCTGTCGTTCGAGACCGCCCTGCTGAACGGGGCCGACGGCATCGAATTCGATGTGCACCTGAGTCGCGACGGCGTGCCCGTCGTCATCCACGACAAGGACATGGAACGCATCGTGCCGCCGCATCGCAACCTTGGCCGCGTCTTCCGCGACGTGTCCGACATGGACGTGGCGGAGCTGCGCTCCTTCGTGCTGGGGCGCGGACAGGTCATCCCGCTTTTGTGCGACGTGCTGTCATTATGCGCGCGGTTCAAAAAATGCGCCAAACGGTGTGACAAACCCGCGCCGGTCGTGAACATCGAACTCAAGCGCGGCGAGGCGGCGCAGGCGACGCACGACACGCTTAAACCTTATCTCGACCGCAAGCAGCTTTCGGTCGACAACGTGGTTTTCTGTTCGTTCGAGTGGGAGGCGCTGGCCGCACTTAAAAAACTCAACCCGGAATACAAGGTCAGCCCCTCGCTGAAAACGGCGCGCATTTTCGGCAAGGACAAGGTGGTGATGCCGGATTATTACGTCTCGCCGCAGGCGCGCTGCCAGCCTTCCGTGTTCGTAGAAATCGCCAACCTGCGTAAGACTCTGGGCTTCGATACGGTCGATCTCGTCATTCAGGACGTGCGGCGCGAATTCATCGAATTCTGCCAGAAAACGGACCTCGGCCTTTATATCTCCGTCTCCGCCTTCAAGCCCAAGATGGGGCCGATAGAACCCGTGTTCCAACGCCTCGACGCGCTGAACAAAATTCTGCCAGAGGTAAGCTTCAAGGCCGACCGGCCCGAGCGTGTCCACGCATGGCGCCGGAAACGCGCCCGCTTTACGCCGGGTTCCTGATAAGGAAGCTCGTATCCCCGTAGGAATAAAAACGATAGCCGGACGCGATGGCGTGCGCATAGGCCGCAAGCATGCGTTCGCGCCCCGCGAAGGCGGATACCAGCATCAGCAGCGTGGACCGCGGCAAATGGAAATTGGTCATCAGCACGTCCACCGCTTTGAACCTGTATCCGGGCGTGATGAAAATGCGCGTCTCGCGCGTTCCCGCATGCACGATGCCGGTGTCGTCCGCCGCGCTCTCAAGCGTTCGTAAAGACGTGGTGCCCACCGCGATGACGCGCCCGCCCGCGCGGCGCGCATCGTTGATGGCGTGGGCGGCTTCCTCGGTCACATGCGTCCATTCCGCGTGCATGATGTGGTCGTCGGTGTCATCCGCCTTCACCGGCAGGAACGTGCCTGCGCCCACATGCAGCGTGACATGCACGCGGGTCGCGCCCGCGGCGTCGATGGCCTTCAGTAAATCGGGCGTAAAGTGCAGCCCCGCCGTGGGGGCCGCGACGGAACCGGGATGCTCGGCATAGGCGGTCTGATAGTCGGACTTGTCCTGCGCCCCGGCGCGGCGCTGCATGTAGGGGGGCAGGGGCATTTCGCCGTATTTGTCGAGCATGGCGAACAGATCGTCGCACTGGAAATCCAGCAGCACCTGCCCGTCTTCCCCACGCTCGCCCACGATGGCGGTGAAATCCGGCGCGAAGGTCACCACGTGGCCCGGCTTCAGGCGCTTGGCGGGCCTGGCGAAACACAGCCACTGGTTGCCCGAAACGGCTTGATGCAGCAGGCATTCCACCGCAACCTCCCCGCGCGTGCCGCGCAGGCGGGCGGGAATGACGCGCGTGTCGTTGAACACCATCACGTCGCCCGGGCGCAGCAGGGAAGGGATGTCGCGCACATGCTTGTCCAGCAGCGCATCGGGCGCGACGTGCAGAAGTTTTGCAGATTCGCGCGGGGAAGCGGGCGTGGTCGCGATGCTGCTGTCAGGCAGGTCGAAATCGAACAGGTCGACGCGCATGTTACACGCGCGGCAGTTCAGGGACGCTGTCGTCCGCCTGCTTGCGGTCGGTGTGGCTCCACTCCATCACCAGCGCGTAGGCGACGGCCAGCAGCGTGGGGCCGATGAACAGCCCGATGAACCCGAACGCGATAAGCCCGCCGAACACGCCGAGAATGACCAGCGGCAAAGGCAGGTTGGAACCGAGCGAGATGAAGTACGGGCGGATGATGTTGTCCACCCCGCTGATGATGAGCAGGCCCCAGATGCCCATGAAGATGCCCGCGCCCGTCATGCCTTCCGACAGAAGCCAGATGGTGGCCGGAACCCAGATGACCGGCGGCCCCATGGGAATGAACGACATAAGCAGCGTGATGAGGCCGAGGAACGTGGCCCCCGGCACGCCCGCAAGCCAGAAGCCGATGCCCGCCAGCGCCCCCTGCGCCAGCGCGGTGCCGAGCACGCCGTAAACCACGCCGATGACCGTTTTCTTGGAGACCGCCAGCAAATGCTGCCCGCGCGGACCCACGAACTTGGTGATAAGGGTGCTGACCCGGTGCGCCACCGCGATGCCGTGGCGGAAGAAGAAGAACGCGATGAGCACGCCGAGCGACAAATCGAGCATGCCCTGCCCGATGGCCTTGCCCGTGGCGATGAGCTTGGGCGCCAGATGCGCCTTGAGCGCGGCGCCCTCCTGCAGCGGCTGGGCGACATAGTCGTTCCAGATGCCGTCGAGGTAAGGGCCGATCAAAGGCAGCTCGTGCAGCCATGCCGGCATTTCGCCGGGACCGTTGATGATGGGTTCGAGCACGACGGAATAAAGCCGCCCGAAATTATCCGCGAGGCTGGAGCCGAGGAACGTCAGCGGCACGAGAAAACACACCGCCAGCAGCAGCGTCATCAGAAGCGCCGCCAGCGTACGGCGGCCGTTCAGCCGGTCCTTGATCCATGTAAACGCGGGCCATGTCGACAGCGTGAAGATGATGGCCAGCAGGAACGCCGGGATGAACGGTTGCAGGATGACGAGACAGCCCCACAAAATCAGCGCGACGCCCACCACCGTAATCAGGGTACGGTAGACGGTCTCACGGTTGAGGCTTTCAATATCGAAACGGACGGCCATGCCCCCATCATAGGGGCTGGACTATTGGGCGTAAAGCGCAACCGCGCCGTCAGGCGCAAAAGCAAGCCACGCCGTCAGGCGTAAAACCGAACCACGCCGTCAGGCGTAGAGTTCAACCGAAAGCGGGTCGCCCGCCACGGTGCTCATGATGGCGCCCATGGAATTGTATTTCTTCTCGGTCCGGCTGATTTCGATGGTGCTGGGCTTGCCCGCGCTGTCCATGCCCAGGGTCATGGCGGCGCTGGTGGCGGTGCCGCCCTGCACGTTGGAAACGGTCAGGCTGACCGGCTTGCCATTATCGTACTGCACCGTCGCGGTCAGCCGCTGGCCGTTGCCGGACAGGGTGAAGGACTGGCGCTGCCCGCGGACATAGCTGCTGGTCATGTTGTCGAACCCGGCGTCGCGCGTGACCCCGGACATGTTGTCGATGATTTTGTCGATGCCCTTGAGCAGGTTTTGCGCGTCTTCCGAGAGTTTGTCGGTGTCGATGCCGTTGGATTCGAAGAACTTGGCGATGAAATCCGTGGCGCCCGCCTTGGCCGATTTGCCGCCATCCGCATCCCCCGTGCCGCCGGTGGCGGCGGCGCCCTGCGTCGCCAGCATGGCCTGTGCCTGCGCGGAAAGGCTGATGGTGTCGCCAAGGCCCATGCCGCTGTCGGTCGCGGCCAGGTACCCCGCAAGCGAAGAGGTGGTCGAGGTTGCGATCTGCGCTGCCGAAGCGCCGTTTTTCTCAAGGTAATTCACAAGGCTGGGCATCTGCATCAGCGATGAAATGGACGTCATTTTATGGCCTCTCCTGTTGGCCGGTGCGACCGGCTTCAGGACACCATTGCAAGAACCGGGCCAATCAGGGCCGGTAAGGCGCGTCCGTCATGCCGATACGCCCGATAAAGGGCAGTTTCAGCGCCGGGCGCAGTACGTCCACCCCGAAACTGAAGCCGAGGATGTTGACCTCGACCCCGTCCGCGATGCCCGCCGTGGCGCCCAGCACGCCGAACAGCGATATTTGATAGCCCGTGCCGCTTTCCGACCGGGCGAAGAAATCGCCTTGCCCAAGCCAGTCGCGCCCGATGGCGTTGGCGGGCAGTTCCACCCCCAGCTCCGGCACCGCGCGCACGACGTGCGACACGAACGTGTTGCTGTTCGGCCCCGGCCAGATGCGATACGCCTGCGGATACGGATAGCTTGCAACCGCCGCGCGGATTTTGGGAATGGCGGCCTCCGCCTCCTCGCCGACAAGGCTTTCAATCAGATGCGGTTTCGCGCCGAACCATGCGCGGTCCGGCACGTCGTCCTGCGCCATCACGCTGCCGCCGCCCCGGCGCAGGTTCCAGCCCGCGACCTGATAGGTGGTGTAATGGCCCGCGCCCTTTTCCTTGACCGCGACCCAGCAATGCAGCGAAAACCACCCGCGCCAGTTGATGGCGCGCGCGCCGTAAACCTGCACCACGGCACGGCTCTCCTGCGCCGGTAGCGGGGCAATGCCCGCGCTTTCCCGCGACGCGGTGCGCCAGTCCGTGCTGGTCAGGATTCCGACCGTAACAATCGCCGCCAGAATAACGGCCCCGCCGATGAAGGATGACAGATGCATGCCGCCATCATGGCAAACTTGCATGACTTAAAAAAGGCGACAATACCGCGCGACCGCCCTAGATGAATGGCCATGAACCACATCATACGCACAGGGCTTGCGTGTATCATGGCCCTGTGCGCGGCGGCCTGCACGCAACTGGGCTTCGCCGCCGCCAACGCGCCGGGGCTGCGTGACGTGGCAGCGGCTAACGATGTCATGTTCGACAAGGCGCACGCTTTGGCGCTCGATGTCTATGCCCCCAAAAGCCATGCGGATGCCTTGCCCGTGATTGTCTTCATCCATGGCGGCCGCTGGCAGTCGGGCGATAAGGGCGATTACGCCTTCGCGGGCGCGGCACTGGCCCGGCAGGGCTTCGTCGTCGTTATTCCCGACTACCGCAAATACCCCGACGTGAAATTCCCGGCCTTCGTCGACGACGCGGCCCGCGCAGTTGAATGGGCGCACGAAAACATCGCGCCCTACGGCGGTGACCCTGCGCGCCTTTTCGTGGCCGGTCACTCATCCGGCGCGCATGTGGGCGCGTTGCTGGCCGCCGATGAACGGTATGTACCGCGCGGTATCATCAAGGGGTTCGCCGGTCTGGCGGGTCCCTATGCCTTTACCCCCGACGAACCGGATTTGCAGGACATGTTCGGCCCGCCGCAAAACTACCCGGCCATGCAGGTCACCCGTTTCATTGACGGTCGGGAACCGCCGATGCTGCTGCTCTACGGCACCGCCGATAAAGCCGTGGCACCCTACAACCTCGAACGCCTCGTAACCGCCGTTCACGCCAAGGGCGGGCAGGTCGAAACCATCCTCTACCCCGATGTCACCCACACCGGCATCATCGCGGGATTAAGCTGGTTCAGGCGCGGCAACCCGCCCGTGGCGCAGGATATGGCCCGGTTCTTCAAAGCGGTGAAATAAAGAGGAAAATGGTGCCGTTGAAAGGATTTGAACCTCGTTGCGCTTGGCGCAATAAACACCTCGTCGCGCTTGGCGCGACAAACATATACGTTTGAAGGTCCAAAACCTTTCAACGCGATGCATTGGAAATGAAGAGAGAAATGGTGCCGTTGAAAGGATTTGAACCTTCGACCCTCGCATTACGAATGCGATGCTCTACCCCTGAGCTACAACGGCACATGTCGTGGGACACGAACGGGGTATTTCTTAAGGTTTTTCGGCTGGGGATGCAACATCCCAATGGGGCCTTTGCCAAAATTCGTTGATTTTTGCGCGGCCATGGCCTAACTCTGCCCCCGGGAAGCCGGTGGCGGGCGAATGCGTCGCTAACCCGGTCAGGTCCGAAAGGAAGCAGCCGTAACGATTTTGCTTCGGGTCGCTATCCGGTTTCCTACTTAATCTTCCAAAAAATCAGAAAATTTCAGGGAATTCAGGACGGTGCGCGCCCGCGCGGTTTTGGCGCGCGCGGCCCCGTGTACTGGAACCCGCCCTTGTCCGGCAGCGTGGTGATGATGGCGTCGGCGTTTTCAACATGCGCCGCGCGCAAGGTGGCGCGGATGTTGAAGATGGCGGCGTAGGCCGTTTTTTCCGGGTGCCTGTGCGTGGGGTAGATTTCGGCCCCCAGCGTGCGCGCGGCCACCGGCTCCGCCCGCTGGTTGAACAGGCGGCGCAGCACCTTGTAATGCGTCTGCGAGAAGCCCTTGTCCGTGCCGGCAATCATGGCGGGCTTGCCGGAATCGGGCGCGTATTGGATGCGGAAATCGCCGAAATCCATGCTGTGCGCGGTATCCAGCGCGGGCGTAGCTGGCGGCACCGGCGCCATCTGCACCCGGCCATCGGCGTCGAATGCCAGCAACGGCGCGTCGCCGGACAGGCCGGGCAGCGCCGCATTCAGGCGCGCCAGTACGCCGGGCAGGTAGCCGGACAGGGCCTTGTTTTCAGGCGCGATCGTCATGGCGAGGTCCCGGCGGCTGACCCATTCGCCGCGCCGTTCGGGCGCCGCCAGGTGCAGCAGGATGCGCCCGCCGAGATTGGAGACCGCGACCTGCGTGTCGCCACGGGCGACCACGGCGTCCTTCATCGAGTTTTCCTGCAGCGTGACGGAGAAATTATCGAAGCCATGCGTGACCGGCGGCTGGCTGGCGGCCGGTTTCGGCGCGCGCGTTTTTTCGGCCACGGGGGCTGCGGGCGGCTGGGTCTGGCCCGGCGCCGCGAAACACACGCCATGCCCGTTGGCGGCATAAAGGGTGGTCTCGGCCGCGTCGCCCATGGCTTTTTGCAGGACGGCGCGCGCGGCGTCGATGGTGCGCTTGGCCATGACGTAGCGGGATGCGTCAGTCCCTTCGAACAGCGTTTGCCCGATGCTGGCGCGCGACACCCACGCGCCGCGCCGGGCATGCAGCAGGTCGAACAGCGCGAGTACAGCGCGCGGCACCACCACGTCCGTGCCGGTCACCGTGGCCGCGTCCTTGCGGCCCGTGGGCTGGATGGTGACGCTGAACGGGCCGAAATCGCGCAGTTCCGGTTCGGGTTTTTTGGGCGGGGCGGGCAGGTCGGGGCAGGGCTGGCCCTGTTTCGCCACGGTTATGCCGTGCTTGTTTTCGATGCGGAAGACCCGCGCGCGCCCTTCGGGCCCCAGCGCCTGTTCGAATGCGGCTTCGATTTTGGGCAGAACCGTGCGCAGGTTGGAAACGAAGCATTTATCGTCCGGCGAAACGGCCTGCCCGATCTGCGCACGGCTGACCCATGTGCCGCGCAGGGCCGGACCCGCCGCGTGGCGGATGATTTTGACCGCCACCTGTGAAATGAGGCGCCGTCCCTGCGCCCCTTCCAGCAGCGCCATTTTGTGGGCGCCGAGGTCGTGGATTTTGAAATCGCCGAAATCCTCGGTGCCGAGAATGCGGGGCTGGGTTTGTTGGGGTTTGACGCCCCGTTCGGCAGTAGGCTTGGAGATGGACTGGCGCGTGGCCGGTGCGGGGTCCGGAATGCTTTCCGGTTCCAGCGTTTCACCGGGGCGCAGCAGGCGCATGCGGCCATTGCGCACCAGCAGGATGTCGGTGGCCTTGCCGGTTTGCCCGCGCACGGCCAGCTCGCCGTCGAATGCGCGGCGCAGCTCCGCCGTCACGCCGCTCAGGCTGGCATCGCGGTTCTGCATTGCCGGGAAAAGGGCGCGGCCCAGCGCATCGCGGTCAAGGAACATGCCGGGCGCGGCATGCAGGTGTTGCAGCAGGCCGAAAGCCCCGCCGCTCAACGCACGGTCGCTGCCTGCCACGAGCCGCGCGCGCTGCTTGCGGTCATGCACGTTGACGGTGAACCAGCCGAAATCATGCGCTACCGGCGGCGATTCAGGTTTGGGTTCTGCCGCCGGCCTGGGAGCTGGTTTCGCGGCGGGCTTGTTGCGCGTCCTGCCGCTGCCGGCGCGGTGGGAAAACTGCTGGCGCAAACTGCCGGTTACTGTGGGAGGGGTCACCGCGGGCGTGGCCGGTTTGGGAAGGATCGGTGCGCGGACGGGCTGTGCTGCCGGTGTGGACGATGCGGCCACGGGCATCATGATGCGCTGGGCATGGCGCAGCTCACGTTGCAGCGCGTCCGTTTCCTGCCCCAGCATGTCGGTGAGCCGCGCCAGCGACGGGCGGATATGCGCCGGAACGAGATGGGTGACATACAGCACGAAGCGCAGCGGCGTAAGCTCGGCATAAGCGTCGGCGACGGCCACGCCGTGGGCGGGACCGAGCAGCGCACGCGCCCATGACAGGTGCGTGTCGTCCGGCTCACCGTCCACGTCTGCGGCGGGTGGGGGCGTATAGGCGGTGAATGCGGCTGGCGCGGGCGCGGGTTTGGGGGGTGCCGCTGGCGTGGAATCTTCGGCCCCGTCTTCTGCCCCGTCTTCCGCCGTATCGGACGGCCCCGCGTCGCCGGTATCGCCGTCGGCCTTCGCGGCTTTTTTGCCGCGTGCCGGGCCGTCGGGCGCGCGCAGAAGGGTTGAGAGCTGGGTATAGGTTTCCTGCACCGGCGTGCCGCGCACGGCCTGCGTCCAGTAAGCGACGGTGTAGGCCACGCGTTCGAACAGGTCGAAGTAATCGAGCGAGTGTCCCGCGCTGGTGTTCGGGTTTTCGTTCCGCGCGCGCATGTAGCCGACGATTTCGCGCAAAACCCCGGTCAGTTGCGCCGGGTCCGTCACGCGGGCGCGTTGCTCAAGCCCGGGCAGGTGGGTGGAAAGCGCGCGGCCCTGCACCTTGACCGGCTTCGCCTTTTTGACCGCGGTATAAAGGGCTTCCAGCGCTTTTTCCGCCGTGTCGTTTGCGACCGGCGCCAGTTTCGCGATATGCGCGCCGTGCGCCACCAGATGCGTGCCCGTTCCGTCCGGGTTGCCGAGGAAGCGGCCCTGCACCAGCGTCAGGTCCTGCCCCGCGATGATTTTTTCCTCGATGCCGTGGAAGATGAACCACGCGCCGGTGCGGGTATCCACCCCCAGCTGGCCCGGAATCCATTGTTCAACGGGCGGCAGTTTTTTCGCGGCGGCTTTGGGCGGCATGGGTCTTTCCTCGAACGTCGTGGCAGACAGTATGTCTATGGAAATAATAAAGTTACGTCAAACGCCGAATATGCGTGAAGCCGGGATAAGCGGCGGGCGATTGTTGCGGGGGGCTGCCGAAGGCATTAAAACAATTTTATGACCACAACCGAATCGGCTGCACCGTACCGGGTTCTCGCCCGCAAATACCGTCCCCGCAATTTCAGCGAGCTGATCGGGCAGGACGCGCTGGTCCGTACGTTGACCAACGCCATCAATTCGGGCCGCATCGCCCACGCCTTCATGTTGACGGGCGTACGCGGGGTGGGCAAAACCACCACCGCCCGCATCATCGCCAAGGCCCTGAACTACACCGGTCCTGACGGCAAATCAGGCCCTACGACCGGCCCGACCGACGACTGCGCCATCTGTCAGGCCATCGCCGAAGACCGGCACCCCGACGTGATGGAGATGGACGCCGCCTCCCGCACCGGCGTAGACGACATCCGCGAAATCCTTGACGGCGTGCGCTACGCGCCCGTATCCGCCCGCTACAAAATCTACATCATCGACGAAGTGCACATGCTCTCGAAGCAGGCGTTCAACGCGCTGCTGAAAACGCTGGAAGAACCGCCCGCGCATGTAAAATTCATCTTCGCCACCACCGAAATACGCAAAGTGCCGGTGACCGTGCTGTCCCGCTGCCAGCGCTTTGATTTGCGCCGGGTCGAGCCGGACGTGCTGGCCCCGTATTTCCAGACCATCTGCCAGAAAGAAGGCGTGACCGCCGAAGACGCCGCCATCGACGTCATCTCCCGCGCCGCCGACGGCTCGGTCCGCGACGGGTTGAGCCTGCTGGACCAGGCCATTGCGCTGGGACAGGGTCAGGTGACGGCGGACGATGTCGCCCGCATGCTGGGCCTGGCCGACCGCGCCATGACGCTGGCGCTTTACACCGCCGCCATGAAGGGCGACAGCGCCGCCGCCCTCAACGTCATGGACCGCCAGCATCAGGCCGGGGCCGACATGCTGGTGGTGTTGCAGGATTTGCTGGAAATCGCGCACGACCTGACGCTGCTCAAGGCGCTCGACGCCCGCGACGACGCGTTCAAAAACACCGGCCTGCCGCTGGCTGAAATGGAAGCCTGCAAGCAGCTCGCGCGCGACATTCCCATGCCCGCGCTGCAACGCTCATGGTCCATCCTGCTCAAGGGGTTGCAGGAAACCCAGTTCGCGCCTGACACGCGCGCGGCGGCCCACATGGCTGTCATGCGCCTGATTTACGCGGCCGATTTGCCGGACCCGGCACGCCTTATCCGCGACATCCAGTCGGGCAGCGTCTCCGTCACGCATAACCCGCAAAGCCAAGGCGGCGGCGGGTCCATGGAACGTACACCCGCGGTGCACGCCCCCCAGATGCGGGAACAAGGCGCCCCTTTTCTGATGGCGGTGGCGGGCGGTAATACGGCCCTCGCCATCGCCCGTCAGGAGCCGGTTGTCGCGGCGCTCTCGGAAGAACTCCCGATGCCGCGCAGCTTCGAGGAACTCATCACCCTGTGCGAAGACAAGGGCGAAATGCTGCTGGCAAGCCAGCTCATGAACCACACCCATCCGGTGAAGTTCGAGCCCGGCCGTTTCGATTTCCGCCCTGCGCCGGACGCGCCCGCAAACCTTTCCTCCCGCCTGCAGTCATTGCTGCCGCAATGGACCGGCCAGCGCTGGATGATTTCGCTTTCAACCGCCGAGGGCGAGGCCACGCTGCTGCAAAAGAAAAACGACGCCAAAGCCGCGGAACGCCGCGCCGTGCTGGAAAGCCCGCATGTGCGCGCTGTGCTCGAAACCTTCCCCGGCGCCGAAGTGCATAAAATCATCAGGGACCAGTAATTCCAGGGTCCCGATTTCAAGGAGTGACGTCATGAAAATCATGACCTGGAACATCAATTCCGTGCGCCTGCGCAAGGACCTCGTCCTGCGTGCCATCAGCGAACTGGACCCCGACATCGTCTGCCTGCAGGAGACGAAAAGCCCCGATGAATTGTTCCCGCTGAAGACCTTCGTCGATGCCGGTTTCAAACACGTCCACATGAACGGCATGAAGGGCTATAACGGCGTCGCCATCCTCTCCCGCCATGAATTTCAGGCGTACGACCGCTGGGATCGCGTGGGTAAATCCGACTGCCGCCACGCCGCTGTAAGCGTACAGGTCAAAAATTTTAAAAAACCGCTGCAAATTCATAACCTGTACGTGCCCGCAGGTGGTGATATTCCTGATGTTGAGGTGAATGATAAATTCGCGCACAAACTCAGTTTCGTTGACGAAATGAAGACCTTTTTTGCCGATAATTACACGCGTACGGACCCTATGATAACGCTGGGTGATTTCAACATCGCGCCGCTGGAACACGACGTGTGGTCGCACAGGCAATTGCTCGACGTGGTCAGCCACACGCCCATCGAGGTGGAGAAACTGAACGCCATGCAGGACTCCCTCAAATGGGTCGACGGCGTGCGCAGCTTCGTGCCGGAAGACCAGAAGCTCTATAGCTGGTGGTCGTACCGGAATAAGGATTGGAAGGCATCGAACCGTGGCCGCCGTCTCGACCACATCTGGGTGACGCCGGCGCTTAAGGAGTCGGTGAAGGATTATAAAATCCTGAAAGACACCCGCGACTGGGTCCAGACCAGCGACCACGTTCCCGTGCTGCTCGACCTCGACCTCAAGGCCGCTTAAGCCACCGCGATTCCCATACCGGCCCGATTCCCATACCGATGCGAACGGGGTATAACCACCCTATGGAAACGCCGGATAAACCTCCCCTGAAGTCGCTCGAAGAATACCGGGCTGACATCGACCGTCTCGATAACGCCATCGTCGACCTGCTGGTCGAACGGTTTCAAATTGTCGCCAGTGTCGGGCGCCTGAAAGCCCGTGACGGCATTGCGGTCGTTCAATCGGCCCGTGCCGAGCAGGTGAAAGAGCGTGTAGCCGCCATGGCCTCTGCAAAGGGTCTGGACGGGGACCTGCTGCGCGACATCTATACCCTCATGATTGATCACGCCCACGTTCTCGAACAGGATATGACATAATGGGAATTGTTAAGACCGGCCTCCTGATGGGGGTAATGACCGCGTTGTTCATGGGCATTGGCGGCATGGTGGGCGGGCAGAGCGGGGCTATGTTCGCCTTCGCCATCGCCGCCGTGATGAACATGGTCGCCTACTGGAACAGCGACAAAATGGCCCTGCGCTATTACCGCGCCGTCCCGGCGGATGAAAACAACGCCCCCGGCCTGACGGCCATGACCGTCCAGATGGCAACCAATGCCGGCCTGCCCAGTCCGCGTGTCTATGTTTTCGATAATGAGCAGCCCAACGCCTTTGCCACGGGCCGCAACCCGCAAAACGCAGCCGTAGCCGTGTCAACCGGGCTGCTGCGCCGCCTGAACATGGCGGAAATCGCGGGGGTCGTGGCGCATGAACTGGCCCATATCAAGAACCGCGACACGCTTATCATGACGGTCACGGCGACGCTGGCCGGGGCCATCGGCTGGCTCGCCAACCTCGCCGTGTTCTTCGGCCCGCGTGACGCACAGGGGCGGAGCAACCCCCTGATGGGCCTGCTGGTCATGATCTTCGCGCCCATGGCCGCGGCCCTCGTGCAAATGGCCGTCAGCCGCGCCCGGGAGTATGAGGCCGATCGCATCGGCGCCGAGATTTGCGGCCGCCCCCACTGGCTTGCGGATGCGCTGGAAAAGATTTCCGGTGCGGCCCATGTGACCGACAATATGCGTGCCGAGGCGAACCCGGCGACGGCCCATATGTTCATCATCAACCCGTTGCACGTCCGCAAGGTGGATAGCCTGTTCAAAACCCACCCGCCGACCCAGGAACGCATCCGCCGCCTGCGTGAAATGACCCTCAATGGCCAATAATTCTGAATTGGAACAGGGTGTTGCTACACGCCTTGCCGCGGTTCATGTGCTTGAAGCCGTGCTCGACCGACAACTGACGCTGGACGAAGCCTTAACCCGCATCGCCAAAAAATCGAGACTTGGAGACGATGACAGGCGTCTGGTTCACGCCATCGCTGCCAGTGTTTTCAGGAACTTACCCTACATTGACGACGCATTGAAGCGTCTGATGCAGCGCGATTCCGACCCCCGTCCGAAGCTGCTGCACCACCTGCTCAGGGTGGGGGTGGCCCAGCTTTGGTACCTCGCGGTAGCCCCGCATGCTGCGGTTCATACCTGTGTGTCAGCCGCTGTGTCACTGAAGCTCAATACTCGTAAAAGCCTTGTAAACGCTGTGCTTCGCGCGGCGCAGCGTGAGCATGATGCGGGGGTCACGCCTGAAACGGATGCGCTGAAACTGATGGCCCCATGGCTGGCCGAACGCTGGGTTAAGAATTATGGCCAGTCCAAAGCCCATGACCTTGCTATGGCCATGCGGCAGGAAGCCCCCATTGATGTAACCATGAAAGACCCTCAGGCATCACTTGAATGGGCGCGCTTGAACGGCGGTGAAGAGGTGCTTCCCGGCGCGGTTCGGGTGCTGCATCACCCCGGTCAGGTTACGTCATGGCCCGGATTCGATGTCGGTGCGTGGTGGGTGCAGGATCTTGCTTCTTCTTTGCCAATCAAGCTCTTAAGTAATGTCTCAGGAAAGTCGGTTCTGGATATGTGCGCCGCACCGGGCGGTAAGACCATGCAACTGGCTGCACTGGGTGCAAAGGTCACTGCACTGGACGCTGCACCGGCGCGCATGGCACGGCTTACCGAAAATCTTGCCCGCACCGGCCTGAGCCAACGGGTCGAAACACTGGTCGCAGACGCACGCACATGGCAACCCAAGGTCGGCCCGGCTGACCAACCTCATGTATTTGATGCAGTGGTGCTCGACGCCCCATGCTCCGCAACCGGTACTTTAAGGCGTCACCCCGAACTGCCTTGGATTCATTCACAAAATCAGGTTGAAAAGATGACCCTGATCCAGCGTGACTTGCTGCGACGCGCATGCGACTGGGCCGTAAACGGGGGTGTTGTGCTGTATATCACCTGCTCCATGGAGCCGGAGGAGGGTGAGGCGCAGGTTGAATCATTGCTGGCTGAACGCAATGATATCAAGCTGATAAGCGATATGCCTGCACTGATGCATCCGTATTTGCAGCCCGGTTTCAATAACATTGGTTTCCGCACGAATCCTGCCATCCAGACCCCCGCGGGCGGCATGGACGGGTTCTTCATGGCCCTTTTGAAAAAGGTATAAATTTCAATGCACTTGCATTGATTAGCCCAAGTCGAATCCCTATACTTTAAGGAAGCTGCGCCGGTTTCTCAGGTTGCGGAAAAAATCATAAATATTTCAAGGTCCTATGTCTTCATCCTCCGCAATCCGCATTGCGCCCTCCATTCTTTCCGCTGATTTTTCGAAACTGGGGGACGAGGTCCGCGCCATCGATGAAGCCGGGGCCGATTACATCCATGTCGACGTGATGGACGGGCATTTCGTGCCGAACATCACGATGGGGCCGAATGTGGTGGCCTCCATCCGCCCCCATACCAAAAAGGTGATGGACGTGCATCTGATGATCGCGCCCGCGGACCCGTTCCTCGAATCCTTCGCGAAGGCCGGGGCTGACATCATCACCATCCACCCGGAAGCGGGCCCGCATCTCCACCGCTCGCTCCAGACCATTAGGGCGTTAGGGAAAAAAGCAGGCGTGGCCCTCAACCCCGGCACCCCCGTCAACATTCTCGATAACATCATGGACCTCGTGGACATGGTGCTCATCATGACCGTCAACCCCGGCTTCGGCGGGCAGGCGTATATTCCGCTGGAAGACAAAATCGCCGAAGCCCGTAAACGCATTACGGCCACTGGCCGCGCCATCGACCTCGAAGTCGACGGCGGCGTCACGCCCGAAACGGCCAAGAAAGTCATCGCCGCCGGTGCCGATGTGCTGGTGGCGGGCACCGCCGTTTTCAAGGGCGGCCCCGGTCAGTACGCTGCCGCCATCAAAGCCCTTCGTCCGTGAGGGTCGTTTAGATGACCCTGCTGTCCAACCTGTTCGATCCGGCCCGTTCGCGGGGACCCATGCGCGCGCTGGCCCGGCCTTTGTATACGTGGAGCCTGACCGGCGGCGGCATTCCCGACCGGCTGGTGGTTTTGCCGCCCGACCCGTGGGCGGGCGACGCGGGCCGTGGCCGCTGGGTCGCGAACCGCATGCTGGACGTGGCGGGACGGCGGATTTCCATGGACCCGAAGGCGTGGTCCTGCACGGAACTGGCGCATTGCGCCCCCCTGCACGGGTTTGAATGGCTGCGCGACTTGCGCGCTCTGGGCGGGGACCAGTCCCGCCGCCTTGGCCGCCAGCTCATGCAGGAATGGATGACGGCGCAGGTTAAATGGCAGGACGGCGTGTGGGATTTCCCCGTGACCGCCAACCGCCTTGCATCGTGGCTGATGGGCTATGACTTTTTCTGCGCCAGCGGCGACGACCAGTTTCTGCAGGCGTTTTACGCCTCCCTCATCCGGCAGGTCCGCCACCTCGACCGGGTCAACCCCGCCGACATCGCGGGGCTGGACGCGCTTTCGGTCATCCGGGCGCAGATTTTTGCAGGGTTAGGCCTCGAAGGCGGCGAAGCCCGCCTCGAACACGCCCTTGGCTGGTGCGACCACTGGATCATGCATGAACTGGACGGCGAGGGGATGCACGTTTCCCGCAGTCCGGTACAGGCCGTTGCCGCGGCAAGGCAGCTCATCGACATTCGCGGCGCGCTGGTGCGTGCCGGTTATGCAGCGCCGACCGCCTTGCAGGCGGCCATCGATCGCATCATCCACGCCATCCGCTTCTTCCGCATGCCGGACGGGCGCCTTGCCTGTTTCAACGGCAGCCAGGAAGACGACGCCACCGCGCTCGATACGCTGGTGCGCGTCAGCGGCGTGCGTATCAGAAAGCCGTTGAGCCAGCTTGAAAGCAGCGGATTCGAGTCATTGGTGCGCGAACGCGTGTCAATTTTGGTCGATTGCGGCCTGTCCCCGAGTCATCCGCACGATAAAGGCCATCACGCGGGGCCGCTGGCGTTTGAAATGTCCGTTGGCCGCGACCGGATGATTGTGAATTGCGGGACCCACCCCGGCGACGCCGCATGGGCCGACCATTTACGCGCGACGGCGGCGCATTCCGGACTCACGGTCGATGACCGCAACGCCTTTGAAATCTGCGCCGACGGCCACATTGGCCGGGCCGCGAACCATGTCGCCGCGCGGCGTGATCTGGCGCAAGCGGGACTCATCCTCACCATGTCGCATGATGGCTACGTGCCGCTGAATGGTCTCATTCATACCCGCCGCATGACTCTCTCTCAAGGGGGGGACGAACTGACCGGCGAGGACTGGCTGGCATCGGACGTGCCGCTGGTGAAGCCCGCGACCTTCGCCATCCGCTTCCACCTCCACCCCCGGGTGCAGGCCTCCCTCATTCAGGACGGGCATGCGGCGCTGCTGCGCCTGCCTTCGGGCGACGGCTGGCGGTTTTCCAAGACTCAAGGCCAGCTCAGCCTTGAATCAAGCATCTATTGCGGGTCGGGCACGACCCCGCGCAAGACCCAGCAGCTCGTCATTTCCGGCACGTGCGAGGGCAATGGCTGCCAGATGGGCTGGAGCTTCCGCGAGGAAGCGTAAACCAAACGCCTGCTTCCGCGAAGAAGCGTAAAGAAGCGTAAAAGCGCCGAGTCATGAAAGCGGCGGTACTGAATCAGCACCGCCGCATAAGATTCAAAACGTTGAAAAGATTCGTTATTTGGTGCCCAGCAGCGTCTTAGCTTCGGCCCAGCGGCGCTCCGCCTGCAGCGCGAACGCATCGCCAGCGCCCGAGTAACGGGCGTCGGCGCTCAGCGTCTGGTTGAGCAGTTGCTGAATGAGGGGGGCCACTTCGCCCTTCGCGTTCGCCTCGATGGGGTCGGCGAGGATGCGGGCGCGGCGCAGGCCGGGCCACTCGCCGAACGCGTTGACGATGCCTTCGGCGAAGACCTGTTTCATCGCCTCACGCTCCAGCACGCGGAACACGTCGCCGCGCACCCAGCGCGGCAAACGGCGTATATCCGGCAGTTTCAGCACCGAGTCAATATCGCGGCACAGCTCGCGCTGCGCCCGTTCGGCCTGCACCCATGCGGCCAGAAGCGCCTCGGGGTCTTCGACCGCCAGCGCCTCTGCCGCGGCGCGTCCGCGAGTCACGTAGGTCTCGAAATTCGCGTCCGGTTCCTGGTCCAGCCGTTCGCCGTCGTAAATCAGGCGGTCCAGCCGCACCCAGCCGGTGCCGCGCCAGAGGATGCCGTCGTAATTCTCGGTCAGCTTGGCGGGGTAGCCGCCCAGCATGGCCGCGAGATGGGCATGCGTGTCCACGTGCTCGGGGTAAGCAGGGCCGTAAAGGCGCAGGTAAAGATCGACAAGCTGGGCATCCGTGCGCGTGGCGATGATGGGGAAGTTGAGTGTGCCTGCGAACATGTGGCGCATGGCCACATCATTGACGATGGGTTCCGGCGCGTCTTCCGGCGCGAAAGCCTGACGCACGCCCTTCATGCGTGCCGCGTCGCCCTGCGCCTGCATCAGCATGCGGTCGATGAGCAGTTCCCGCGTCATGCGGTACAAAGGCGTATCGGCCATGAGTTTGGCCAGTAGCTCGCGCCCGTCCGGCGTGTCCAGCGTCAGCAGGCGGGCGGGGTCGGTCGGCGCCACGATCCACGGCGACGGGCTTACGGCCACGTCCTCCTGCGGTTTGGCGGTCTGGACCCCGGCCAGTTGTGCCGCCGAATCCGTAAGGTCGGCGCCGCGCAGGAACCCGTGGGGTCCCGAAAGCTGGAAGTAGAGCGTCATGGTATGTCCTTTTATCCCCGTAACGTCGCGCCGGTTTTTTCTGAAACCGCTTTGACGATGCTTTGGCCCACGCCTTCAATGTCGGCGTCGGTCAGCGTTTTGTCGCGCGGTTGCAGGATGACCGTGACGGCCACCGATTTTTGGCCCCCCGGAATGCCTTTGCCCGCGTAAACGTCGAACACCTCGACCCGGTCCACCAGGTCGCGCGCGGCACCCTGCGCCAGCCGCACGATGGTGTCGGCGCTGACATCGTCGTTCACGATGAAGGCGAAATCGCGTTCGATGGGTTGCAGCGGCGAGGGTTTAAGCAACGGTTTCGCGCTGCCCGTGCGTTTCGGCATGGGAATGGCGGCGAGGAACATTTCGAACCCGCAGGCGGGGCCTTTGACGTCCAGCGCTTCAAGGGCGGAGGGGTGCAGTTCGCCGAACCAGCCAAGCACTTCCTTACCCTGCCGGATGGTGGCCGAACGGCCCGGGTGGTAATAGCCTGGCGCGTCGGTGGTGATTTGCACCTTGGCAGGGTTCATGCCGCAGGCTTCCAGCACGGCCAGCGCATCGGCCTTGGCGTCATACGCCGTGACCGCGCGGTGCGCGTCTTTCGAAGACCAGTGGCGTTCGCCCACGGCCATGTGGCGGATGCCCGAAGCCATGAAGCCCTGCTCGCCCGGTTCGGTGCCCGAAAATACGGGGCCGATTTCAAACAGGCTGGCATTGGGGAAACCGCGGTCGGCGTTTTTCTGCGCGGCCTGCAGCAGGTTGGGCAGGATGCTCGGGCGCATGCGGTCCATCTCGGATGAAATGGCGTTGGTGAGCGTGAGGCGCGCGCGCGCATCGTCGTTCAGCGGCTTGGCTTCGAAGGATACGGCCTTGTCGCTTTGCATGAAGGACCACGTGATGGCCTCTTTCAGGCCACGGGCGGCAAGCGCGCGGCGCGTGTCCTGCCTGCGTTTCAAATCGGGCGAAAGCGCCCCGCCGGTCATCATGCTGTCACGCACCATGGAGACGGACTGGATATGGTCGAACCCGTGAATGCGCGTAACTTCTTCGACAAGGTCGGCGCTGCCTTCGATGTCGGGGCGCCAGCTCGGGGACACGACCTTCCACGGCACGGTATGCGCATCGACGCCGAAACCCAGCGCCAGGAGAATGTGATGTTGTTCCTGATGGCTCAGGTGAATGCCCGCCAGCTTCTCGGTCTTGTCGGGGTCGAAATGCAGGGTCGGTTTGCCTGCGGGCACCGACCCGTCGCTGACCACCTGACCCGGCGTACCGCCGCACAAATCGAGGATGAGGGCGGTGGCAAGTTCGATACCCTCCGCCGTGAAGGCCGCGTCGATGCCGCGTTCGAAGCGGTAACGGGCGTCGGAATTGATTTGCAGGGCGCGGCCCGTCATGGCGGTGCGCACGGAATCGAAGAAAGCGGCTTCCAGATACACGTTCTGCGTCGTCTCCGACACGCCGGTGGATGTGCCGCCCATGATACCGCCGAGGCCCAGCACGCCGGAATCGTCGCACACCACGGTCATGCCATCGTCCAGCGTGTAGGTCTTGTCGTTCAGCGCCTCGAAGCTTTCGCCCTTTTGCGACAGGCGCACATGAATATTGCCCTTCACCTTATCGGCGTCGAAGACGTGCAGGGGGCGGTTGAGCCCGATGGTGAAGTAGTTGGTGATGTCCACGAGGCAGGAGATGGGACGCAGGCCGATGGAGGTGAGGCGCTTTTGCAGCCACTCCGGGCTGGGGCCGTTAGACACGCCGCGGACAAGGCGGCCCATGAACAGCGGGCAAGCCTTCTTGTCGTCGATGCGCACCTTGATGGGCGTGTCGAACTGGCCGGTAACGGGCTTGGCGTCCAGCGGCTTGAGCACGCCGAGGCTCTTGGCCGCGAGGTCGCGCGCGATGCCGCGCACGCCCGCGCAGTCGGCGCGGTTGGGCGTGAGGTTGATTTCGATGACGGGGTCGTCGAGGCCGAACAGCGGCGCCATCGGCTGGCCGATTTCGGTGTCGGGCGCGAGGTCGATGATGCCGTTATGCTCGTCCGAGAGTTTCATCTCCCGTTCCGAAACCATCATGCCGTTGGATTCGACGCCGCGGATGACGCCTTTTTTGAGCACGACGTCGAGGCCGGGAATATAGCTGCCCTCGGGCGCGAACACGCCCACCATGCCCGCGCGCGCGTTGGGCGCGCCGCAGACGACCTGAAGGGGTTTCTCGCCGCCGAAATCGACCATCAGCACTTTCAGGCGGTCGGCATCCGGGTGTTTTTCAGCCGAGATAACCTTGGCCGTTTTGAACGGGGCGTAGGTGGCCCCGCGGTCTTCCAGCGATTCCACTTCGAGGCCGACAGCCGTAAGCGTCTTGGCGACGGTGTCGAGATCGGCCTTGGTGTCGAGGTGTTCCTTGAGCCAGGACAGGGTGAACTTCATTGCGATACTCCCAGTTTGTCGAGCATCCCGAGCGGCAGGATGTGAAAGGTGAAATCAAGCGCGATGGCCTTGTTGCGATACAGCGCCTGCGCTTCGGTGTTGTTCTTGTCGGTCAGCCAGTAGATGCGGTCCCACTTCTGCACACGGCCCATGCTGGCCAGCGATTCGATGAGGCGCGCGGCGATGCCCTGCCGGCGACGCGCCGGGTGGACGTACAAATCCTGCATGTAGCAGATGGGATTCATGGACCCCGCGACCGGGTGCACCACCCCGTGCAGCAGGCCCGCGACCTCGCCGTCTTCCGTGACGGCGAGCAGCGCGAACAGCGGCACGGCGGAATCGAGGATTTGTTTCTCGGTGAAATCGACCACCGGCTTGTCCAGCGCGTCGCCCACGTTCATGCGCCACAACTGCCGCCAGCCCACGACATGCGACGCCGTCATCGGCACGATGCGCACCGGTTTCAGCGGCTTGGGTTGCGTGGGCGCGGATGCGTTCATCAGATGCCCGTGGCGAGGTTGGGGCGGTTCAGCGGGTCGAAGCCGTAATGGTCGAGCCAGCGTGTGTCGCCTTCGAAGAAGGTGCGCAAATCGGGGATGCCGTATTTCAGCATCGCCACGCGCTCGATGCCCATGCCGAAGGCGAAGCCCTGATATTCTTCCGGGTCGATGCCGCAGTTTTTCAGCACGTTCGGGTGCACCATGCCGCAGCCGAGAATTTCGAGCCACGACGCGCCCGCGCCGATTTTGAGGCCGCCGCCAGAACGGTCGCAGCCAATATCCATTTCAGCCGAGGGTTCTGTGAACGGGAAGAAGCTGGGACGGAAGCGGGTGGGCAACTCGTCCACGCCGAAGAACGCCTTGCAGAAATCGATGAGGCAGCCTTTCAGATGCCCCATATGCGTGGCCTTGTCGATGACGAGGCCTTCGAGCTGGTGGAACATGGGCGTGTGCGTCATGTCGTAATCGGAACGATAGGTGCGGCCCGGGATGATGATGCGGATGGGCGGCTTCTGCGTCTGCATCGTGCGGATTTGCACGGTGGATGTGTGCGTGCGCAAAAGACGCTTGGCCGCGAGACCCTCCGCGCCCGGGGCGTCCGGCAGGTAGAACGTGTCGTGCATCGCGCGCGCCGGGTGTTCGGGCGGGAAGTTCAGCGCGGTGAAATTGTGGAAGTCGTCTTCAATGTCCGGCCCTTCGGCGACGGTGAAACCCATGTCGGCGAAAATCGCGATCATCTCATCCACGGTTTGCGAGATGGGGTGGATTTTACCCCTGGCGCCGGTGGAAACGGGCAGCGTCATGTCCTGCTTCTCCGCCTGCAGGCGCGCGGTGACGGCGGCGCCTTTGAGCGTGGTAAAACGGTCTTCCAAAAGGCGGGAGACGTTGTCCTTCAGCTTGTTCACTTCGGCGCCGAAGGCTTTGCGTTCATCCGGCTGCATGGTGCCGAGATTCTGCATCAGCGCCGTGATGGCGCCTTTTTTGCCCAGCGCCTCGACGCGGATTTTTTCAATCTCGTCCAGGTCGTTCGCGGCGGTGATACGCGCTTCGAGTTGGGTTTGAAGGCTGGCGATTGCGCTCATGGAATCCTCGGGTAAGAAAAAGGGCGCCGGGCCGGTTCCCCGGCGGCGCCCTGACTTTAGTCTATTCTAACGCCTTAATTAAGCGGCTTTATTTGCTTTTTGCGCGTTGTTCTGGGCATCCGTCAGGGCTTTCTGGGCCTTGTCGAAGATGGTCTTGAACGTGGCGGCGTCACGCACGGCGATGTCGGCCAGCACTTTGCGGTCCAGTTCGATCTGGGCCAGTTTCAGGCCGTTGATGAACTGGGCGTAGGTCAGGCCATGCTCGCGCACGGCGGCGTTGATACGCTGGATCCACAAAGCGCGGAAGGTGCGCTTCTTGTTGCGGCGGTCGCGATAGGCGTACTGGAGGCCTTTTTCGACGGTTTCGACCGCAATACGGAAGCAGCTCTTCTTACGGCCGTAGTTACCCTTGGCCATTTTGAGGATTTTATGTTTACGGGCGTGGGCGCGGGGGCCGGCTTTTACGCGTGCCATTATGCACCTGCCTTTGCTTGGGTGTTGTCGTTGGCCAGACGCGGGGTCCGGGCTTTCGCGTTACGGCGCTTTTTGAGCGAGTAAGGCAGGAAGTGGGTCAGGACCTTCACGCCATCCGAGTGGAACATGACGGCAGTGCCACGGGCCTTGCGCTTCATTTTCTTGGGTTTGCTGATCAGGCGGTGACGGGAATGGGCTTGTTTGAACTTAACCTTGCCCGAGGCCGTGACCTTGAAGCGCTTTTTGGCGCCCGATTTGGTCTTCATTTTCGGCATTTCTATCTCCATCGTTAAGGAGTTGAACATCGGCTGCTGGCATGCCGTTTTAGCCAGTTTGCCGTAAGAAGCGCACTTTTAATCAGGTTCCGGGCCCGAAGGCAAGCTTTTTCAGCCTTTTTTGTGCAAATCCGCCAAAGGCGTACGGAATTGCATCTCCAGGTCCCACGGGAAGAAGATCCACGTGTCCTGGCTGACCTCGGTAATATAGGTGTCGCAGGTGGGAATGCCCTGCGGCTTGGCATAAACGGCGGCGTATTGCGCGTTCGGCAGCGTCTGGCGGATGATTTTGAAGGTGTTGCCGGTATCGACCAGGTCGTCGACCACGATCCAGCCCGTGCCGTCGCCCAAAGACTCCAAAGGTTTCAGCACCTTGGCCGAGCCCTGGTCCTGATGGTCGTAGGACGCGATGCAGATGGTTTCGATGAGCCTGATGTCCAGCTCCCGCGCCACGACGCAGGCGGGCACGAGCCCGCCGCGCGTAACCGCGGCCACGCCCTTGAACGTGCCGCCCTTCTCCAGCAGGCGCCATGCCAGCAGCTTGGAGTTGCGGTGCATTTCATCCCACGAGACGGGAAAATCTTTCGAGTACGACATGAGCCGGACTTTGCCGATAAATCGCCCTGCGGTCAATTACCCCGGTTATGTGTTGGGCGTGAAGGGGCCGAACCAGTTCGTTTTCGGCTGCGGCATGAGGCTGCGTTTGGATTCCTCGACGCGCGGCACGAAGCTCTGGATACGGGCCATGGCCTGTTCGTCGAAATTGCGGCGCATCCAGCCGCCGAACTGCTCCAGCACCTGATGCGCGGTATCGAGCGTATAGGTGCGCACGTTATGTTGTTTGCCGTCCTTGGTGGCGACCTCATAACGGCCTTCCGGCGCGATGCGCACGTCGAACTGGTCCTCGGCGCGGTTGCTGCCGCCGCAGGCCGAAACGGTCATGCCCAGCGGCGAGGCGCTGAAATAAAACCAGTCGGAATACATGCCCTTTTCAGGCTGGATGCGGGGGGACGACAGGGTGAGGGCCGCGGCGCCGAATTTCTGGCTTTTCTCCATGGTCCAGTCATTCGTGTCGGCGGTGAAATGCGCGTGGTTCATGGCTTCCACCGTGATGGCCACGGCGGGCATGATGTCGGCCAGTTGTTCGCGGGCCATGGCGCGGTCTTCGGGGGCGCGGCCTGCGCCGGCAAGGGCCAGCAGGAATTGGGTGCGTGCGGACATGGGGGACTCTCCTTGAAAATGGTTTGAAGTGTACAAAAAATTCAGGCGGTGAGCTTGGACGGCGCGAAACGCCCGGTCCAGTCGCTGCGCGGCTGCGGCATGATGCTTTGCTTCGACGCCTCGATTTTCGGGACCCATGCTTCGACTTCGCGCAGCGTGGCGATGTCGAAATTGCGCTGCATCCACTCGCCGAACTTGACGGCGACGGCGTTGGCGTCGGCCAGCGTTTCCTTGCGGACCGTGCCGTAATGGCTGTTCTGGGTCAGGAAATCGAAACTGCCTTTGGCGTTCACGTCCACCATGAAGGTGGTTTCCTTCAGCTTCGGCTGGTCGTTGTCGGAACCGGCGTGAATGGTGAAGCCGCCCGTTTCGTTCCGGAAATGGAACCACGTGGAATAAACGCCGCGCGGCGGCTGCGTCATGTTGATGTCGTGGGTCAGGGCGGCGGGGCCGAACAGGCTGTGTTTTTCCTGCGTCCAGTTCTCCGGCTCAATGATGAGATGCGCGTTGTTGAGCGCTTCCGTCAGGATGGCGATGGACGGCATGACGTCGCCCAGCCGTTCGCGCCCGAGCGTCATCGCGTCGGGCTGGAGGATCATGCCGGTATGGGCGAGGATGAACTGGGTACGGGCGAGCATGCGATGACTCCTGCGGCTGGAATGACGATGCCATGCGTTTTATGGCAATTATTCCGGTCTTGTCCAGTTTTTCGCGTTAATGCGCGCGGGCCCCCCGCACGTTAGTGCGCACGTCCCCCGCACGTCAGTGCGCACGCCCCCACGTGTCGCCGATGCCCGCCTCGGCCAGCAGCGGCAGGCCGATATCGGCCACGTCCGGGCTTTCCATGATGCCTTTGATGAGGCTGGCGGCATCAGCGGCGTGGTCTTCGCGCACTTCGAACACCAGTTCGTCGTGCACCTGCAAAAGCATCTTGCAGTCGAAATCGCCGTTCAGGAGCGCGCGGTCGATGCGCACCATGGCGCGTTTCATGATATCCGCCGCAGTCCCTTGCAGGGGCGCGTTGATGGCCTGCCGTTCGGCGAAGCTTTTGCGCGGGCCTTTTTCGTGGATGCCGTCGATCATGCATTTGCGCCCGAACATGGTTTTGACGTAGCCGAACTGCCGCGCCTCGGCCTTCGTGCGTTCCATGTAGTCCGACAGTTCCGGGAAACGGGCGAAGTAAGCCTTGATGAAGGCGTTGGCCTCCGCCGCCTCGATGCCGAGTTGTCGCGCGAGGCCCCAACCCGAAATGCCGTAGATGATGCCGAAATTGATGGCCTTGGCCTTGCGGCGGATGTCGCTGGTCATCTCCGCCATCGGCACGCCGAACACCTGTGATGCCGTCATCGCGTGAATGTCGAGATTGTCGCGGAACGCCTGTTGCAGCGCCGGAATGCCCGCGATGCTGGCGGCGAGGCGCAGTTCGATCTGGCTGTAGTCGGCGGAGATGAGCTTGTAGCCGTCCCGCGCCACGAACGCCTCGCGGATTTTTTTGCCGTTATCGGTGCGGATGGGAATGTTCTGGAGGTTGGGATCGGACGAGGCGAGGCGGCCCGTGGAGGTATGCGCCAGCGCGAACGAGGTGTGCACCCGGCCCGTGCGGGGGTTGATGTCCTGTTGCAGCGAGTCCGTGTACGTCGATTTCAATTTCGACATCTGCCGGAAATCCAGCACCTTCTGAACGATGGTATGGCCTGCTTCCGCCAGCTCCTCAAGAATGTCGGCGGAGGTGGACCAGTCGCCCTTCTTGGTTTTGCCGCCGCCCTGCAACCCCATTTCGCCGAACAGCACGTCGCCCAGTTGTTTGGGGCTGGCGACGTTGAACGGGTGGCCCGCAAGCGCATGGATTTCCGTTTCAAGCTGCGCTATCTGCGTGCCGAAATCCTGGCTGAGACGCGCCAGCATGCCGGTGTCGATGCGCACCCCCGCCTGTTCCATGCGCGCGATGACGGGCGACAAAGGCCGGTCCATCGTCTCGTACACCGTGACCATCTGTTCCGCCGCGAGGCGGGGTTTGAGAAGCGTATGCAGGCGCAAGGTGACATCGGCGTCTTCCGCCGCATAATCGGTGGCCTTGTCCACCGGCACCTCGGCGAAGCCGATTTGCTTGGCGCCCTTGCCGCAGACATCTTCATACGAAATGGTTTTGTAGTTCAGGTGCATGGCCGCGAGGTCGTCCATGCCGTGGCCGTGGCGGCTGCCGTCCAGCGTGTAGGAAATGAGCATCGTGTCGTCGATGGGCGCGACGGTGACGCCGCGTGAGGAGAACATCTGCAAATCGTACTTGATGTTGTGGCCGACTTTCAGCACACCCGGGTCTTCCAGCAGGGGACGCAAAATATCGAGCGCTTCGTGTTCCGGCATCTGCGTGACGGTCTGGGCGGGGCCGCCCAGCAGGTCGGCCATCGGCGCGCGGTGGCCCAGCGGCACGTAAATGCCGGATCCGGTTTCATAGGACAGCGAAATGCCGACAAGGTCCGCCTTGGCGGGGGTGAGGGAAGATGTCTCGGTATCGACCGCGATGACGCCGCGCGAAATGGCTGCGGCAACCCACGTCCTGAGCGTTTCGGCATCGTTGACCGTGGTGTAGCGACCCTTGGCGCTGAGCGCGGCGTCGACGGGGGCTGTGTCTTTTACCGGCTGCGGCATGTGCGGCGCGGCTGGCATTGCCGCCGGGGCCTGCCCCAGCCGTGCCAGGATGGTCTTGAAATTATACTGCGTCAGGAACGCGATGAGGGCCGTGTTGTCGGCGGACCCGGCGCCCAGTTCGTTCAGCGGGCGGGGCAGCGGGGAATGGTCGTCCAGCCGCACCAGTTGCTTGGAAATGCGCGCGAGGTCCGCGTTCTGTTCCAGCGTTTCGCGCCGCTTGGGCTGTTTGATTTGCGACAGGTTGTCGAGCAGCGCCTCAAGCGTGCCGAACTGGTTGATGAGTTCCGCCGCCGTCTTGACGCCGATGCCGCGCACGCCCGGCACGTTGTCGGTGGGGTCGCCGCACAGCGCCTGCACGTCCACCACCTTGTCGGGCGTGACGCCGAATTTCTCAAAAACCTCGGCCTGCGCCAGCGGCTTCTGCTTGATGGGGTCGAACATGACGACCCCGTCGCGCACAAGCTGCATCAAATCCTTGTCCGACGACACGATGACGACGTTCAGCCCCGCCTCGCGCCCCACGCGGGCGTAGGTGGCGATGAGGTCGTCGGCCTCGTACCCTTCGGCCTCCAGCGGTTCGAACCCGAAAGCGCGGGTGGCGTCGCGGATGAGGGGGAACTGGGGAATGAGGTCCGGCGGCGTCTCATCCCGGTTGGCCTTGTATTCGGCATAGATGTCGTTGCGGAAATTGGCCCGCGCGGCATCGAAGATGACGCCCACGTGTTTGGCCTGCAACTCGCGCAGAAGCCGCATCATCATGTTGGTGAAACCGACCACGGCCCCCACCGGCGTGCCGTTACTGGTCAGCGGCGGCAGGGCGTGGAACGCCCGGAAAATGAAGCCGGAGGCGTCGACGAGGTAAAGCGTGTCTTGTGGGGTGTCGGTCATGGGCCTCGACTTAAGGCCATGGCGCATATTTATTCAACCCGCTCTGCGAATATTCTCGATGTCGATACCGGCCCCGTAACGCTGGAGGACGACGTCATCTGGCTCGACCTCCTCTACCCCACGCCGGAGGAGGAGCGCAGTTATGAATCGCAACTGGGCATCGACCTGCCCCTGCGCGAGGAATTGAAGAGCATCGAACCGTCGTCCCGCCTGTACAAGGAAGACAACGCCCTGTTCATGACCGCGACCATCGTTTCGCACGCCCAGTCAGGCTTGCCGGAAGCGGGGGCCATCGCCTTCATCCTGCACGAACACCGCCTCATCACCATCCGCTATACCGAACCGAAAGCCTTCGACATTTTCGGCGCCTACGTCATGCGCCACCCGCACCAGTACAACGACGGCGCGGCGCTGCTGGCGGGCCTGCTGGAAGCGGTGGTGGACCGCGCGGCGGAAGTGATGGAAAACGTCAGCGTCGAAATCGACGCGGTTGCGACCGATATTTTCGCGGCCCGCACCGACAAGCCGCAGAACATGGCCTCAGGCCCGAAACTGAGCGAGGCGCTCCAGAAAATCGCCCAGCGCCAGAACCTGATGTCGAAAATACGGGACTCGCTGGTGTCGCTGGGTCGCGTCACGCGCTTCCTGTGCCTGTCGGACCAGATCATCAAGAACCACGCTTTGGACGAACAATTGCGTTCGGTCGACCGCGACATCACCTCGCTGACCGATCAGGCCAGTTTCATCGGCAACAACATGTCGTTCCTGCTGAACGCGTCGCTCGGCCTTATCAGCATCGAACAGAACGCGATTATCAAGATTTTCTCGGTCGCTGCCGTGGCCTTCCTGCCGCCGACGCTGGTGGCGTCCATCTACGGCATGAACTTCCAGCACATGCCCGAACTGGCCATGAGGCACGGTTATCTGTGGGCGCTGACGCTGATGGTGCTGTCGGCGGTTGTACCGTTCTTCTACTTCAAGCGCCGCCGCTGGCTGTAAGCACCGCGTAAAGCGCGACCGCAGCCGCGTTGGATACGTTGAGGGAACGGATGTCCCCTTGCGTGGGCAGTGACACCAGCGTGTCGCAATGGTCCGCCACAAGCCTGCGCAAACCGGCCCCTTCGGCGCCGAGAACCAGCGCGATGCGCTTATGCGCGGGCAGTTTCGAAAGCGCGTCGCCGCGTTCGTCCAGCCCGGCCACGAAGAACCCGTTTTCCTGAAGCATTTCGATGGCGCGCGAAAGGTTGGTTTCAACGGCGACGGGAATGACATCGGCCGCGCCCGATGCGGTCTTGGCCAGCACGCCCGTCAGCTCAGGCGCGTGGCGGTCCTGCAAAATGACGCCCTTGGCGCCAAAGGCGGCGGCAGAACGCAGGATGGCGCCCACGTTGTGCGGGTCGGTCACCTGGTCGAGGATGATGAGGACGGCGGGTTCATCCGCGTCCAGACCGGCGACGAGGTCGTGCGCGTCGCGCACCGGCAGCGGCTCAACCAGTGCGGCAATGCCCTGGTGCACCGCGCCCGGCGGCATCAGGCGGTCGAACACGCCTTTGTCCATCAGTTCCGGTTGTGGGCGCTTGAGGTCGCCTGAATCCAGCGTGTCCTGAAAACCGCCAAGCCCGGCATCCGTCACCAGCAGGCGCAGCACGCGGCGCTGCGGGTTGAGCCATGCCGAACGCACTGCGTGGAAACCCCACAGCAGCGGCCCCGCAATACGCGGTGACGCACCTTGTGTTGTGCGCGGGGACGCGCCCTGCGCGTCGCGGCGTTTTTCAAAACCGGGTTCCCGGCGTTTATCGGCCTGCGGGGCCGGGCGTTTGTCATCCCGCTGGGGACGTTTGTCGCCATACGGCGAGGATCGTTTTTCCCCGCCCTGCGCGGCGCGGCGCTCCGCATAGGATGACGGGCGGCTGCCGCCCTCGTTGTCGCGGCGCTTGTCGCCCGGCTTATCGCCGTATGATTTTTCGCCGAACGGTTTGGACCGCTCGTCACGGTCGCGGCCGCGGCGGCCGCCTTCGGGTTTGCCCGCGCCCTTGAAGGGGCCGCGTTCGCGTTTCTGGAAAGGTTTTGATTTGCCGTTTTTCATACCCGCGACCTTAGCGCAAGGCACGGGGCCGCGTCATCTTTGAATTTTAGTGCGCCAGCGCGTCCACGAGCGCGCGGTTGAACGCGGCAGGGTCTTCCACCTGCGGCGCATGGCCCAGAGTGGGGAAGGGAATGAGCTTGGCGTTAGGAATGGCGCGCGCGGCGTCCGCCGCCAGCGCCGGGTAATCGCCCAGACGCGCGGCCACGTCCCTGGAGGCGCGGTTGGCGCCCGGCGCGGTGCGGTCCAGCATGCCGATCATCAGCGTGGTCGGCACGCGGATCTGGCCGAACTGGTACATCACGGGCTGGCTTAACAGCATGTCGCTGGCCTGCGCCTGGTTCCATGCCACCAGTTGCCGTTCAGGCCCCAGATACATGCCGCCCAGCATATCGACCCAGCGGTCGTATTCCGGCTTCCAGTTGCCGTGGTAGTAAACCTCCTGCTGGTACGCCCGGATGCTTTCGCGCGTGGTGTCCAGTTCCGCCTTGTTCAGCGTTTCCAGCGTCACGTAAGGCACGCCCTTGGCCTGCCAGTCCTCAAGCCCGATGGGGTTGACCAGCACCAGCCTGTCCACCAGCGTCGGGTAATTGAGCGCATAACGCGCCGCCAGCATGCCGCCCAGCGAATGGCCGACGATGGTGGCGTTGTACACCTTCAGCGTTTCCAGCAACGCGCGGGTGTTCTCGGCAAGCTGGTTGAAGCTGTATTGATACCCGTACGGCTTGGCGGATTTGCAGAAACCGATCTGGTCTATCGCGATGACGCGGTAACCCGCATCGTTCAGCGCCGCGATGGTCGTATCCCACGTGGCGGAACAGAAATTCTTGCCGTGGAACAGCACGGCGGTTTTACCGTTCGGCGTTTTCGGGACGACATCCATGTACGCCATCCACAAATCCTCGCCCTGTGTGCGGAAGGCATATTCCTGCACCGGGTAGGGATAGGGGAAGCCGGTAAGCTTGGAATCGTAAACGGGCTTGCCCGTCGCATCGACCATGCTTTCCGCGGGGGTTTCCCCCGGTGCAGCTTTCCCCGGCGCGGCTTCCGCCGCGGCCTCGGCAGGCTGTGCCGCGGCATCGGGGGATTGTACCGTGGCGGCTGCCGGCACTGCGTCGGGCGGCAGCCCGTCGCTGGCGGATGCGGGAGCCGGAACAGGCCACGCAAAACTCATGACGGCGGACAGCAGGATCAGGCGGGCGAAGGTCATGAACCCACTGTACCCGCCCCTGCCGGTTGCCTC
Source organism: Alphaproteobacteria bacterium (assembly GCA_035906295.1). Classification (GTDB taxonomy): domain Bacteria; phylum Pseudomonadota; class Alphaproteobacteria; order Micavibrionales; family UBA1664; genus UBA6145. The sequence goes on from JAMIFL010000159.1 coordinate 48,757, forward strand.
AAGCGCTTCTCGGGCCGCTCGCGCGGTCGAAACGCTGGCGGGCCTTGTCGACGACCTCAAGATTTTCCGCAGCCCATTGCCACACGCCGCAGAACGCTTCACCCAAAGTCATGCCCAGCGGCGTGACGCGGTATTCCACCCGTGGCGGCACCACGGGGTAGACGGTGCGGGTGATAAGCCCGTCGCGTTCCATAAGGCGTAATGTCTGGGTCAGCATTTTCTGGCGTAGGCGACAAGGCGGCGGTCGTCCTTGCCGAGCTTGCTGTGATGAACCCCGTCAGCCGTGTTGGGCATCAGGTAAACGCCGTGATCGCCGACCAGCCATAAGCCTTTGCCCGTGTCCTCACCGTAAAGGGGCTGGGCGGCTTTGGCAGTGTCGACTTCCTCAATCAGCTTTTCGATTTCGTTCCAAGGAAAATGCAGTTTCATTATTGCCTCCACGCGTTGTTAATAACAATCGAACCAGCGCTGGCAGGTGGCCAGCAGATGGTTGTAATCTCCCTCGGTTGCCTCGTTGAGAAAGGCTGTGACCTCTCGCTCCGAAAGACCAGCGCAATATGCCGCGCGTTTGCAAAGACCAAGGATATTAAAAGCGTTGCCGTCCTTGCCTGTCAGGCCAACACGGACTTCGGGGAATTTCACAGTCGATGGGTCAGCTACCCGCCGCCCGATATAGCGAGCGTAACGATAACCTGAAGGATCGACATACAGCGTCTCTCGTCCCGGCGAGGTGACGGCAATGGCAAGGCGTGTGGTTTTATTTTTCCAACCGCCTTTGTCATCCAGCCAATCACGATAGGCCAGCGGTCTGGCAACAAAGTCATCATATTCGGCGGCGGTCATTTCGCGTGTTTCAATGATTTCGGTGTCATAGGCCGTACCGCTGCCGTAACGGCTACCGGATTCAATTTCGTGCCAATCGCCGGGCTTACGGGCGTAAATAACGCGGATCATGTCGCTCATGGTTTCTCCTATTTCGTTTCCTGCCCAAGCATCCCCTTGACCCATTCGATAGCATCGGAATCCGTGCCATAGACATTCCACTCGCGCAGACGTTTGATGGTGGGGTTTTTGCTGTCGTAGGATCGGCTGGTTTTATAATTGTTGATTTCGACAAAGCAGCCGGGAATTAACTCGATCTCCCATACTGCTTCGATTTTATAGCCGTCACCGGGCTGGGGCTTTCCGAACGCTTTGACCAGTTCCTTGTAGGTGGCATTGACCGTGCCTAAAAAGGTGAAACATTCGCGGGTGTCTGCGGGGATTACCGTTTTCTTGGTCATCGTTCCTTCCTTATTTCCAAGCCTTGCGGCCAGCTTCATAAGCGGCTTCCAGCGCATCCTTGACGCTCCAGACTGCGACATCGTGAAAATCAAGGCTGTCAGCGCTGCGTGTTACCAGCGTTTCGATGCTGAGGTGCTGCTGGGCGATCAGCGTAAAAAGAGCATCCTTGGACATCGGCGCTTTGCGCGGAAAGTTTTTTCCTGTGGCTTCGCGTATGGCGTTCTCAAAGCAATCGCGCCAGCCACGGTCGACCACCCGCATCGTCAAGTGCTTGGTGATGGCGGCGGTGTTGATGGGGCCTTTGGCGTTGTCCTTGCCGTTCTCGATGAAGCTCAGGTCATCGGCAAGATGGCGACCGAAGCGCGCATCCAGCACGTCACGGGTTTGTTCGGCGGTCAGATCAAATTCTTTTGCGAGAAAGTGGCTGGCGGCATCCCATGTCAATTCGGCATCATAACCGTTGTTAACGCTGGTTCCCCAGAATCCCCATTCTTTGTTTCCGGTCGGTAAAATCGCTGTGTTTTTCATGGTTTTCTCCTTTGCTTATACATCCATGAACGCTTCATTCGCGGCACTTATCAAGTGAATACGGCTGTGAAATGATTGCAAAGTTTGGAGAAAGACGATCATTTGATTATCCAGCATTCAGCGTATTTTCGCGGCAATTCGCGCCAATGCGCGGCGATACATTTCCCACGCTTTCGTGCGACCGACGCCGAACCGGGCGCAGATCAGTTTCCAGCGCACACGTTCAGCTCGTAGCCACACCAGGCGGCGTTCATCCGGCTCCAGCCATTTAAGCCACTCAAACAAAACTTCTTCCATGTCCGTGATGCTCTTCTGCGATGGATAGAAGCGCATCGGCTCAGGTTCCATTTGCAGAATTTCCAGCGGCTCCCGAATAATTGTCGGCCAAGTGTTGAAATAACCCTGCACCTTCACGTCCGGTATGCGGCGCAATGTGCGCGCAGCGGCTTGGATTCGATCTTCGACGTAAGATTCGCCCTCGCTTAATTTTTTCTGTTTTTCACGGTCATCATTCATGCGGCTGTCCTTTTTTGGTTGACGGGGTGGGTACGGTGCTGGCCGCCGCCATGTCAGGCGGCGCCAGCATTACTCCGTAGGAGTAAGGGGATGTTTGCCGACTGCCGACTGACGGAACGCGCTGGAATCGCTGGTTTATTGTCAGTCGGTGAGTTGGCAAATTGAGTCGGAAGCTGCCGATTGGATTTTGAATGAAAACAGCTATGCCATGCGGCGTTGTGCGGGGTTCAGTCGGCAAAGTTTCGGCGTTCACTCGGCAGTCGGCAAAACGGCGCATCACAATTCCTCTTCGTCGCTAACGTCAGAAAACGGGAGGCTCGGCGTGCAAATCACGGGCAGGATTTCGCCGGATTGTGGATCCTTGAAATGCGTCGGCACGACTAAGCGGCCTGTGTTCAGCACCATGCCATCGACGCAGAGATAGCCTTGGCGGCTGCGAGCCAAGAGCGGCAAGCCATAGACATCAGCATTTTTGAAAAACTTTACATGGCCTTTGGTGGCTAGAACGCTTAAGCGTTCGCGGATGGTGCGACTACTACCCAAGCCTTCTTTATTCTCGAAAGTTTCCGCGAACTGATTGGCGGTATAGATTCTGCCCGTCTGCGTCTGTTCATAAATCAGGCGGATGATGGTTTCGGTTTTTCGCAGGCGCTCTGCATCTTGGCGTTCGCCTTGATCTTTGAAGTCCAACCGTGCGGTGTAGTTTTCGACTTCTTCCCAGCCCCGCGAAGCGCGTGCTACCATTTTGGGAGGAAGTTCTGGCCCATTACGCAATTCAAAGAGTACTAGCCGCTCTGGCCGCTTTTCATTAGGTCTGTGAAGCATGATGCCGGAAGTGTAATAGGAACGTAGCGCTCCAGCGCCGCTTAAAGCCTGAAACGGGTCTTCCTCTGCGGCTTTCTTGAATAATTTACGCGTGTGGTGCGCGAGGATGATTCCGGCATTAGGATTGACGCGGCGGCGCAGTTCTTCAAGTCGCTGTGCCAGAAAAAACATCATCGCGTCATTGTCGTTTTCGCCGCCAAGCCCACCGCCGTCAAACACATTACGAAGTGGATCGATAGCGATGATATCAGGCGGCGCATCGGAGAACCGCTGGTGGATAGATTCCACAACCGTTTCAATGCCAATTTCATTCAGGCAAATTGAAATCTGCGGCGTGACAATGAAATTGGAGTTGAGAAATAGTGTTGAAGCTTTGGTAAGCGCCAGCCGTTGCACACGCTCACGAAGATAATGGTATTGAACCTCGGCTTGCAGATAAAACACGCGCAAAGGGCGCTTGCAGTTCATGCCCAAGAATGGAACGCCTCCAGCCAAGTGCGCCAAAAGTGCAATCAGAAAATCGCTTTTGCCGACCTTGGGAGCGCCGCCCAATACCAGCAGTCCGCCCGGCGTCAGAATGCGCGGGGAAATCAGGTCGTCAGGGATGGGGCTGCTGTCTTGTTGCAACTCGGTAATGCTATAAAGCGGAAGTGTTTTTCGCGGCGGCGGTGTGTCTTTGGCTACCAGCCGTTCCCAATTCTTGAGGATAGCGTGAATATCTAATCCCTCGGCCACCGCATCAGCAGCATCCCAGGCCTGCGGCTTTTCGGGCGGTATCTTCAGGATATGTACATGGACGGCACCAGCGCGGGCGGCCGCACTGGCTGCATTGCGTGCGTAATCCAATCCTGGCTCATCGTGATCTGGCCAGATGATTACTCTTTTTCCCTGCAGAGGTGACCAGTCAGTTTTACTAACCGGCGCTTTTGCCCCGTTCATGGCGGTGGTCGCGCACACCTTCACCGATAAAAGCGCCTCGGCGCACTTCTCGCCCTCGACTAGGACAACCAGTTCGGCGTTTTTCAGACCGGGCTGGTTATAGAGCGGGCGAACCTCCGGCGCTTTCATCACCCCACGCACGGCATCCCACGGCCTGAATTCTTTGGAGCCGTCCGGCAGATCATAGCGATAAACGGACCCGATGATCTGGCCGGCACCATCGGTGTAATCCCACTTGGCGGTAGGGTTGCCGAGTTTTCGACTGATTGGAGCGGATCGGAGAGAGGCGCGTGGCGCGGGCGGCAGACCAGCGCTAAGATGACTTTGAATATCCTGCAGCAGCGCTGGGAACTGTGCTTGCCGATCGAGGCTTTTGACCATGCCCCAAAGATCAAAAATATCACCGCCAGCGCCGGTAGCGAAATCGTGCCAGAGTCCAGCTTTTTCGCCGTGCAGCTCGACGACAAGACTATCGCCCTTATTGCCGCCGATATCGCCTACCATAAATTTCCGGCCACGAACAACACCAGCGGGAAGAAGATGCCGGAGAATATCAGGCAGCGCGTTCAAAACGCGTGGGCGCAATTCTGATGCCGACAGCGGCTTCAGGGGAATGATCTTTGGCGGTGTCCCTTTATCCGGCGTCACCGCGTTATTCTTTCTCTGGGGCAGCCTTGTCGCGCTCGATGGCTTTCAGCTTGATAATGCCGTCCACCCATTGCAGGGCGCGGCCAACTTCGCGGACTTCCTTGACCAGCGCTTCCCGAATTTCCTGCAGACGCTCATCTGTAAGAGATTTAAGCTGGCCAACAGGCGCTCGTTGCACCCATTTGAACATGGCCATATCGCCGTTTTGTGACTGATCCATACCTTTTCCTTTCGTGTGATGTGGTCACACAGGGCTGGTATGCCGTTCTGTTCAAAACCGACGATGCGGCGACGA
>JAMIFL010000160.1:0-9813 GCA_035906295.1 Alphaproteobacteria bacterium
CGAGGGAAAATCCTCGCTCTCATCCGCCATCAGGCGGGAGACCTTGGAAATGCGCGAGGCGTCGCGCGCCGCTTTGACGATGTCCGTGGCCGGCGCGTATTTGGTCAGCAGGGCGTTGCCACCCGCAGCCAGCACCTGCGCGCGGGTCAGTTGCTGCGTCATCAGCACGAAGGGCGGGAACCCGCCGGTGGACCGGCGCACGCCCATGATGAAGGAACGCATCTCGTTCTGCGGAACGGGGTCGTAGAAGATGACGTCGAAGCTTTGTTTGCGGATCAGTTCCGCGGCGGAGTTCTTGATGGGGTCGATGGTGACCTTGGCCCCCGCGGCTTCAAGAATGCCGCGCAGGTGTTCGCAATGGTCGCGGTCGCGGTCGATGATGAGGACATTCATGGCGAGAACACCGAAAAAGGCGAAAGGGGTTATAAAAAGGAGGGCTTAAAAAACATTGCCTATAAATATCTTAACAGGCAATTGACAGGCCTGACAATGCGGGTTAAGGAAACAGGACTTTTTTACAAAGTGCCCAGATGGCGGAATTGGTAGACGCACTAGCTTCAGGTGCTAGCGGTTGCAAGATCGTGGAGGTTCGAGTCCTCTTCTGGGCACCATTTTTTCTCTCCCTGTATTGTTAAAGGCACCCCATGGCGATCCATCTGCATCACGGCGACCTGCCCGACGGCATCTCCTTCGGACCCGCCATCGCGGTGGATACCGAAACCCTCGGCCTCAAACCCAAGCGCGACCGACTGTGCCTCGTCCAGATTTCGGGCGGCGACGGTAACGCGCACCTCGTGAAACTGGGTGTGGACGATTACGCCAATGCCCGGAACCTGAAAGCCGTGCTGGGCAATCCCAAGCTGCTCAAGATTTTCCATTTCGCCCGGTTCGACATCGCGGCCATGCACCATTATCTGGGCGTGCGCGCGGCCCCCGTTTACTGCACCAAGGTCGCAGCCAAACTGACCCGCACCTTCACCGACCGTAACGGCCTGAAAGACCTGTGCCGCGACCTGCTGCAGGTTGAAATCAGCAAGCAGCAGCAGACCTCCGACTGGGGCGCCGACAAACTGTCGGAAGACCAGATGGTCTACGCCGCCAACGACGTGCTGCATCTGCATGCGCTGAAAGCCAAGCTGGACGTGCTGCTGGAACGCGAAGGCCGCACTCAGCTCGCGCAGGAATGCTTCGACTTCCTGCCGACCCGTTCCGAACTCGATCTTCTCGAATGGGAAGACCCGGACCTGTTCTCGCACTAAGCCTGTCATGAAAGACGCGCTCGAAACCGCCCGGACCGCCATTCTCGCCGAACGTGACGGGCTGAGCCTGCTGGCCGACGGCCTCGACCGCCGCTTCGTGCACGCCATCGAAAAACTGGAACATGCGCTGAAATCCGGCGGCCGCGTCATTGTGACCGGCATGGGCAAATCCGGCCACGTGGCGCGTAAAATTGCCGCGACCATGGCCTCCACCGGCTCGCCCGCCCAATACGTACACCCCGGCGAAGCCAGCCACGGCGACCTCGGCATGATAACCGAACGTGACGCGGTCATCGCCATGTCCAACTCCGGTGAGGCGCCGGAACTCTCCGACATCATCGCCTACACCCGCCGCTTCGCCATCCCGCTTATCGGCATCACGTCCAAATCCAGCTCCACGCTGGCGCAGCATTCCGACATTGTGCTGCTGCTGCCGGATGCGCCGGAAGCCTGCCCCAACGGGCTGGCCCCCACCACCTCGACCACCACCACCATGGCCCTGGGCGATGCGCTGGCCGTGACCCTGCTGGAACGCCGCGGCCTTACGCCGGAGCAGTACCGCGTCTTCCACCCCGGCGGCAAGCTGGGCCAGCGCCTGAAAAAAGTCGCGGACCTGATGGACCGTTTCGAAAACCTGCCGCTGGTGACGCGCGACACGACGATGGACAAGACCCTGCTGGTCATGACCGAGAAGAACGTCGGCTGCGTCATCGTGGAAGACGATAAAGGCGGCGTCGCCGGCATCATCACCGACGGCGATTTGAAGCGCCACATGTCGCCCACCCTGCTGACGCAGAAAGCCGGCGAAATCATGACCGGCGCGCCTAAATCCATATCGCCCGACGCGCTGGCGGCGGAAGCGGTGGACATGATGCTCAAAACCTTCAGGACCCCCATCACCAGCCTGCTGGTCATGGAAAACGGGCGGCTGGCGGGGCTGCTGCGCCTTCAGGCCTGTTTGCAGGCCGGGGTTCTTTAATCCCCGCTGGCGTAAGCCTGAAACCAATCTATAACTATGGGTATGGACGAAACCCCGGACACAGCGCCCGAAGCCGAACCGCAGGGCCGCCTCAACGCGCTCGATGACCGCCGCCGCAACGTGCGCATCGAACCGCATGAGCGCGCCTATTCGGCCTACGTCAAACGCCTGCGCCGCGTGCTGCCGGGCGTGGCGCTGTTCATCGTGGGCGCGCTGCTGGTGTGGCCCAAAATCCAGATGGAACTGAACGAGCGCCGCTTCGCCCCCTCTACCATGGACCGCGCCGCGCTGGAAAAAGCCGCAACCGAAAACAAGCTCATCAACGCGAATTTCTCATCCGTCGATTCCAAGGGCCGCCCGTTCACCATCACCGCCGACCAGGCCGTGCAGGAAACCGCCAACCCCGACAACGTGCAGCTTGAAAATCCGCACGGTACGCTCAAGATATCGGACACGGCGGACATGACCGCGAAATCGGTCTCCGGCGTTTACGCGCAGGGCAAACAGCATCTGACCCTGCTGAAAGACGTGGTGCTGACCCGGTCCGACGGCACGACACTGAACACGGAAAAACTGTTCGTCGACATGGTGTCCAACAGCTCCAGCACCGACCTGCCCGTCATCGTCGACGGGCCGCAGGGCCATTTGACCGCGCAGGGCATGGACATGAAGAACGGCGGCGAGGTCACGGTTTTCACCGGCCCCGCGAAACTGATTTTGCAGACGGATACGAAACTGAAACCCGCCGGCACCTCCGACCAACCCTCCAACACGCCCGGCGATTCCTGATCCCCATGCGCATCCTGCTGTTGATTGCCCTGTCCCTGCTGCCCTGCGCGAACGCGTGGGCCCAAGCCACTCCCCAGGCCAAACCGCAGGCGAAACAACCCATCGAAGTGACGGCGCAGAAATCCCTCGAATGGAACCGCAACGCCAGGCTGTACATCGCCCGCGTCAAGGCCGTGGCCAAACAGGGTACGACCGAACTGCGCGGCGACACGCTGACCGCGAAATACGTCGAAGGCAAGAACGGCAAGAACATGACCATCACGCGCATCGACGCGGACGGCAACGTGACCATCATCTCGGACGGCTCCACCGCCACCGGCCAGAAGGGCTTCTACGACGTGGCGCGCGGCTATTCCGAACTGACGGGCGACAACCTGTCACTCACCAACACCACCGACGTCATCACCGCGCGCGACAAGATGACGTATGACGCGAACAGGAACGAGATGAACGCTTATGGCAACGCCCGCGCGGTGCGCGGCGACGACATCATCACCGCCGACCAGATGATCGGCCGTTTTGCGAAAGACGCGAACGGCAAGTCGCAGATGAAGGAAATGGAAGCCATCGGCAACGTGGTCATCACCACGCCCACCGACGTGCTGCACGGCGACCGCGGCATCTATCACGCCGCCACCAACAAGGCGACCATCACGGGCAACGTACGCATCGACCGCGGCCCCAACGTCATCACCGGCGCGCGCGGGGAGGTTGATTTGAACACCAACATCTCCCGCATCTTCGGCGGCGCAGGTGCCCCCGGCACCACGGGCACGAGCGGCGGTACCGGCGACGGCCGTGTGCGCGGCGTCTTCTACCCCGACTCGCAGGACTGAATTGACATATAATTTCAACGCTTGCTAGGCTCCCTGCCATAAAAGAACAGGGACAAGGCCATGAGCCGCAGTAATTCCACCAATCGCCGCCGGCACAAGGCGGTGCTGAAACGCCGCGCGCGCGATGCGCGCGCGCAGGCAAAAGCCGAAAAACAGGCGCGGCTGGCCGCGAAAACACCGAACACCGCTTCGGCATCCACCCTTTCAGCCGCGTTCAACATGGCAGCGGTCCCGCGCGTGCCGCGCCATGCGCATTTGCGCCTGAACACGCGCCATAAATCCGAAGCCGACCTTCGCGTGATGACGGAAGACCGCCTGCTGGCCCTGACCGGCGCGGCGCTGGGCCGCAGCCTGCGCCGTCATCTGCCTGACACCTTCGCGCCCGACGACCGGCGCGTGCCGCTGCAAAGCCGCCTGCCCGTGAAACTGCCGGAATTCATGCCGCAGGAAAAACCCCTGCGCCGCGGCATGGCCGATTTGAACGGCATCACCTGGGCAAGCCTGCCGCGCGAAGTGCGCAACGCCATGGACAGCCTGAACGGCGACCAGACCGCCTGCTTCATGGGCTTCATGGCGGCCCGCGCCCGCCACCTGCTGCGCACGCCGCTGTTCAGGGAAGGTTTGGGCGACAACATCGGCGAGGCCGAGGCTGTGATGTTCGACTATTTCGACGCCTACCCCGTCTCCCGGCTGGAAGGCACGTTCAACGCGCAGGCCTATGCGCTGGCCCTGCAGATGCTGGACCCCGGGCAGGACAACGACCTGCTGCACGCCGTGGCCGGCAAGGCGCGCGATAACGTCTACCTCGACCCCATGCTGCGGCTGGAATCGCTCATGAAGGACAGCGACCTGATGGCCATGACGCTGGATGACGTCCGCGCCTTCGCGCACGTCGTCTCCCGCCACTTCAAGCTGAGCGACAAGCAGGAACAGGCCTTCGCCATGCTGGTGAGCGTCAGGGGTCCGGAACCGGAAGTCGAAAAGACCCCGGACGGCAGGCACGTCCTGCGCGCGGACGAACTGGACCGGAAATACATCCATAAACCGCAAAAGCATAAATTCGACATCGACCTCATCGCCCGCACCGCCGGCGTCGAATACACCGCGCCCGACACCAGCTTCGACGAGGTCGCGCGCATTGAGGACATCGCCTATCTGGCCGAAGGCCGCAAGGTGCACGAACGGCTGGTCGCCGCGAACCCCGTCCTCATCAGCACCGCCGCCGCCATTGCCCGGCAGCTCAGCGACAAACTGCGCACCGGCGGCCACCTGCAATGGGACAGCGCGCAGGAGGAAGGCATACTCGACCCCGCCCGCCTGACCGCGCTGGTGACCGACCCCAGCATCGCCGACATCTACCGCCGCGCGACGGAGGAAAAGAAACACGACACCACAGTCACGCTGCTTATCGACAATTCCGGCTCCATGCTGGGCGAGAAAATCCAGCTGGCTTACGTGACCACGCTGTTCGTGGCGGGCGCGTTGGAACGCGCGAACATCCCCTACGAAGTGCTGGGTTTCACGACCGTGGAAGGCGCCAGGCGCAACAATGCCACCGAAGGCCGGCAGGACGTGCTGCGCCAGATCATCTACAAGGCGCACCACGACAGGCGCATCGACCCGCATGCACTGGCAGGCATGCTGTGCCGGGGCATCCTCTCGGGCACCCCCACGTCGGAAGCCTTGGTCTGGGCTGCAAACCGCCTGCTGGAACGCAATGAAAAGCGCAAAATCCTCCTTTCCGTCGAGGACGGCGACCCGAGCGTGACGCTGGGCGGGCTGGCCTATGACGAACAAAAGCAGATTGCCCGCAATCACCTGCGCGCCGTGGCGGAAGCCATTGAAAACCATGGCGGCATTGAACTGGCGGGCATCGGCATCAAGCACGATGTCAGCGCGTTTTATGCCAATAACATCCGGGTCGACCGTTCGGAACAGCTGCCGATGGCGGTTTCCAGCCTGCTGGACCTGTTGCTGGTCCAGCGCCGCGCGGCCAACCCGCGCCTGCTGGGGCAGATACAAAAACGTCTAAATCGCAAGGATTCAGGCCCCGCCCCGGCCTATACCGCCGCTTCATGATAAGTTGACGCCGGCAAACGGCTGATTTATCCCTAAACCCGATGAACAACCCGCCCAAACCCAAGGCGCATCTGCGCACGGTGGAGCCGGGCCTGTCGGCCCTGCATATCGCCAAGTCGTACAAGAAGCGCCCCGTGCTGCGCGACGTGTCCGTGCGCGTGGAACGTGGGGAATCCGTGGCGCTGCTGGGCCCCAACGGCGCTGGCAAAACCACCCTGTTCTACATCATGACGGGTCTTATCCATGCCGATGGCGGCAACATGCTGCTGGACGGGCAGGACATCACCCGCCTGCCGATGTACCGCCGCGCGCGCCTTGGCATCGGTTACCTGCCGCAGGAAGCATCCATCTTCCGCGGTCTGGATGTCGAGGAGAACATCAAGGCGGTTTTGCAGGGCAGCGACCTGAGCGACCGTGACCAGGCCCGCTTTCTGGAAGAACTGCTTGAAGAATTTTCCATCGCGCATTTGCGCCGCACGCCGTCGGTGGCCCTTTCGGGCGGCGAACGCCGCCGCCTCGAAATCGCCCGCGCGCTGGCCAGCCGCCCCAAATTCATGCTGCTGGACGAACCGCTGGCCGGTATCGACCCCATTGCGGTGGGCGACATCCGCGCCCTTATCGGTTACCTGAAAACCCGCGGCATCGGCGTGCTGATTACCGACCACAACGTGCGCGAAGCGCTGGACATCGTGGACCGCGCCTACATCCTGCATGACGGTCAGGTGCTGACCGAAGGCAGCCCGCGCGACATCGTCGGCAATGACGAGGTGAAGCGCGTGTATCTGGGCGAAAAATTCTCCCTCTGACCTGAACTGGTTAACGGCTTTTAACGCATTCGCGCTTTTATGCGCCATGCGATGGGTGGTATCCTCACACCCTGATGGCCGATTTCAAACCCAAGATCACCCTGGAACTCAAGGGCGCGCAGCAGCTCATCATGACGCCGCAGCTGCGCGAGGCGATTTCGCTGCTGCAGTTGAACAACATCGAGCTTGCCGGCTACCTCGAAAACGAGCTGACCGAAAACCCCTTCCTCGAAAAAGACGAAAAATCCCCCGAGGGCGACGGCGACGACGCCCCGGCTGAAAAGCCGGGCGACGACGATAAAGACCCGATGGACGAAGCGTTCGAGGATAACAGCTTCGATACCGGGTCGGACTGGGCCAATGTCGGCAAGGGCGGCACAACGTCGTTCGACGACGACGAGGACGGCAGCTTCGCCGACCGCATGTCGGAAAAAAAGACGCTGCGTGCGCATCTGGTCGAACAACTGACCATCATGACCGACAACCCCGCCGACCGCATGATCGGCGCGCTGCTCATCGACCGGCTGGACGAGGCCGGTTACCTGCGCGAGAACCCCGCCAATCTGGCCCAGCTTCTCGGCTGCCCGGAAGACCGCATTAACACGCTGCTGGTCAGGATGAAGACATTCGACCCCGCGGGCGTGTTCGCCGCGGACCTGTCGGAATGCCTTGCCTTACAACTGGCCGAGCGCGACCGCCTCGACCCCGCGATGCAGGCATGCCTGGCCAACCTCCAGCGCGTGGCGGATGGCGACCTCAAGGGTTTGGCCAAAATCTGCGGCGTCGAACTGGAAGACGTGGCGGACATGATCCGCGAAATCCGCGAACTGAACCCCAAGCCTTCCGCCAGCTTCGACCATTCCATCGCCCAGACAGCCCTGCCCGACGTTGTGATGCGGCCCATCCCGAAACACCTCGGCGGCGGCTGGAAGGTGGAACTGAACAGCGAGACCCTGCCGCGCGTGCTGGTGAATCAGGAATACGCGAACATCGTTTTGAATTCCAACATCGGCAGCGCCGACAAACTCAAAAACGTCCAGAAACAGGACAAGACGTACCTGAACGACCGCCTCGCCTCCGCCAACTGGCTGGTGCGCGCGCTGGACCAGCGGGCGCAGACCATTCTGAAAGTGGCGTCCGAAATCATCGAACGGCAGGACGGGTTTTTCCTGTTCGGCGTCGAATTCCTGAAACCCCTTACCCTTCGTGACATTGCGGAAGTGGTCGGGGTGCATGAAAGCACGGTCAGCCGGGTTACGATGAACAAGTTCATCGGCACGCCGCGCGGGTTGTTCGAACTGAAATATTTCTTCGATTCCGGCGTCGGTTCCACCGCGGGCGGCACCGAGCTTGCGGCGGAAGCCATCAAGGCGAAAATCAAATCCATGATCGACGCCGAAACGCTGGAAAACATTCTTTCCGACGACGACATCGCCGAAAAGCTGAAAGCCGAAAACATCGATATTGCGCGCCGCACCGTAGCAAAATACCGGGAAGCGGCAGGCATCGGTTCATCCGCCGAAAGACGGCGGAAAAAGCGCAATAAAGCGGCGCTTGGGCAATAAAATCAGGGTTTAATATTCTGTTAACTTACAAAGTCCAGACTTGAAATATGGCTCTTTTGAACCATCTCAAAAGACGCTAAACTAAGCCATCCCTTAAACTAAATATCAGGAGTGCATCCATGAATCTGTCCGTCAAAGGTCAACATGTGGATGTGGGCGACGCATTGCGTGCGCACATCGAAGACAAACTGGAAAGCCTCAAGCAAAAATACTTCAATCGCGTGACCGACGCGTCGGTCGTTTTCTCGCGTGAGGGGCATTACCTCTTCCGCGCCAACGTCACCTTCCATGTGGGCCACGACATCAAGGTTCTGGCCACGTCCGAAAACGCCGACGCCTATGCCGCGTTCGACGACGCGCTGGAACGCGTGGGCAAACAGTTGCGCCGGTACAAGAACCGCCTGCGCGACCACCACGACCGCATGGAAAAAACCCCCGACACCGCCCACCTGCAGGCGCGCGACTACATCCTGCAGACCGACGGCGTCGACCTCGACGACGAGGACGCGGAACTGAACGCGCAACTCAACAAGCCGCTGGCGAACGCGAACGGCGACGACCACGTCATCGTGGCCGAAGCCACCACCAACATCCCGGCCCTCAGCGTTTCGGAAGCCGTGATGCGCATGGATCTGGCCGATCAGGGCTTCATGCTGTTCAAGAACGCCAAGACCGGCACGCTGAACGCCGTGTACCGCCGCAATGATGGGAATATCGGCTGGATTGACCCGGCCCTGGCCGAAGCCGCCGTGCGTGCCGCATAACCGGCCCTTCACGGACGTAGACTTCCACGTCCAAGGCGCATGGGGCCTCACCCTACATTAACCCCCGCCTTGCATTAACCATTGACGCTCGCCCATACATTATGTAAATGTATGGGCGATGTTTTTAGGCCCTGCCCGTACCCGCATTCGCCGCCGGCTGCGCCGCGCGGTCGCCGCGACCTTCATGTCGGGCGCAGCCCTGCTGCCCGGCACCGCCCATGCGGACCGCGAAGCCCCGAACCGCATAACCGTGCACAACCATGTCCATGCGCCCTTCTTTTCCTATGGCGCGGTGGTACAGGCGCCGGCGGGCTATACCGATTTCTGCAACCGCGAACCGCATTACTGCGCGGGCGACAGGCACAGGCAATCCGCCGCCCTCTACGTCATGACACCTAGCCGCTGGGACTCGCTGCGCGCCGTGAACGACGCGTTCAACAAGGCCATCAAGCCCCTAAGCGACCAGCAGAATTACGGCGTGCAGGAATTCTGGACCGTTTCCAAAAACGGCCGGGGCGACTGCGAGGATTACGTGCTGGCCAAGCGCAACGCGCTGATAGCGCGGGGCTGGCCGCGGTCTTCCCTGCTTATCACCGTTGTCAGCGATGAAAAAAACCAGGACCACGCGGTCCTGACCGTCGCCACCAATGAAGGCATGTTCGCGCTCGACAACATGCGCGGCGATATTCGCCTGTGGTCGGCCACCGGCTATGTTTTCCGGTATATCCAGAACCCC
>JAMIFL010000161.1:0-2755 GCA_035906295.1 Alphaproteobacteria bacterium
GCCTATTGCGTTGAAGTTTGGCGAATAGACACATTGAAGGAGTATTCTATATACACTTTCCCATATCCTATATATCCTTACACCGTACGGCTTCCTGCCGTGCCGGGGCTTAAGAACCTCGCTCTCCTGAACCTCCCGCTGCGGCGGGGAGGCGTTGACGTATGTCCAACCCGCAAGGGTAAAGGTCAATGCGGCTTTCTCAGGAGGGCTTCTTAACTCCCCGCTACCAAGAGAGGGAGTTACCCATGAAAGCCGTTTGCATACGCCTGACCAAATCCACATGGAAAACCGAAGACGCCGACATCGAATCGCTGAAAACGCAGCTTCTACATCTGTTGCATGGCGCAGGCTACACGCCCACAGAGCTAGAATACCGCATCAAGGACATCCCCGGCATGGATGCCGGACCCTCGCCCACAGCGCCCACACACCAATAAAAAACCCGGCATCGCTGCCGGGTTTTCGTATCTTTTTCTGAGGAACGCTTAAGCGGCGTCCTGCAGGTTGGTCGCGGAGGTTTTGCCCCGCTCGTTGGCCAGTTCGTAGTTCACTTTCTGACCGTCGTTCAGGCCGCGCATGCCGGCGCGCTCAACGGCGGAGATGTGAACGAACACGTCGCCCGAACCGTCTTCCGGTTGAATGAAGCCGAAGCCTTTTTGGGAATTGAACCACTTAACAGTACCTTTAGCCATGATGGCCTCCTTAGTAAAAAACAGCACTTTCGTGCGTGACCGGCCGCACGAACCATTCGTGGCGGCGGCTTTATCCGAAAATGTGCGATGTCTTGAAAAAAAGGCCGCGTACGGCGTAGCAAGTCAGAACGAATAGTCTCGAATAAATGCACTCTACTGGTTTACGCCCGCAATCACAACATTATTCCTTGTCCGGTTGCATCACGGTCGGTACCGGCTTCACCGCCGCCGTCATGAAACCTGGTCCACCGCATACGCCCCCACCAGCATGCGCATGATGGCGCGGCTGCGTTCCTGGTCTTGCGCATGGTCGGCGCGGCTGGCTTCCAGCGCCACCATGCCTTCGTCCTGGCTGTGCCGCAGGTTTGCGTCCGCCGCGCGCCGCGTGCGCGCGGTAATGCGGTGGCGGATAAGCGCGAATTCAACCGCGTCCACCAGCCGTGCGAACTGCCCGCGCACCAGCGTGTCGGCGGCGCCCCGCTCCATCACGAACGTGCCCAGCGCGCGGCCACCGTCATGCGCGTCGGTCAGCACGATGATGGGCACATCCGCCGCCAGCGGTTCCAGCTTGCGATACACCTCCTGCGGCGCAATCACGCCCTGCTCCGCCTTGAAGATGATGACGTCGGCATCATTCAGCATCTTGCCTGCCTCAAGCGCGGTGCTGTACCGGGTCATCGCCCAGAGCATGCGCATGTCCTGGTCCAGCCAGTATTTGATGCGTTCGCATTCCATCACATCGTCGTTGATGACCGCGATGTGCAATTGCGGATCCATCCGGTTCATGCCGCACCGCCTTGTGCCTTAAGCTGGCTGGCCGAATGCCGGCCCTCCTCGCACAACACTTCGAACAGAATTTTCTGCCCGATCATCAGCGTGTCGAACCCTGCGCGCGCTACCGCGCTTTCATGCACCAGAACGTCGATGCCGCCGCTGTCCGGCGTGATGAACCCGAACCCGATGACCGGGTTGAACCACTTAACCGTGCCTGTAATCATATTGCCTCTTTTCCGGCGCGCACGCGCGCGCCAACGGTCCCCCGCGCATCATTACGTGGGGTACCCGAAACCGGCGATGTCTTGGAAAGGCCCGTATTCATGCCCGGGCCGCAAGGCGTCAAAAATCTCGAATACAACCAATGTAAGCACTCGACGCTTAATAGCAACCTTTATGCGAATGCAGGATCGTTGACATTGAATTGACATTGAAAGGAATTTAATCCTATAATATCGGATGACAGACACATCCCCGCAGAACCCCCCAAAATCCGCAACGGCCACAGGCAACGACCCCGCCGCCATCCTCGCCAGATTCATGCCCCAGCCGCCCACGCCCCGTCTGCCCACGGTGGAAGACCCGCTCGGCGTGGCCGACCTTGTGGCAAAGCTCGAACAATCGCTGGAGGAAGACGTCGCCGCCATCTCGCGCGACATGCTGCACGAACAGGCGCACATTCTGCACACGCTGTTCAACCGCATGCTCACGCGCGACGTGCACAACGGCTTCACCGATGACAAGGGAATCCCCTATCTCGACGTGTCGCGCCTCGCGCTCGCTTTGCGCTCGCAACGCCAGTGCCTCTCCACCATGGCCACCCTCGCCCGCCTCCGCCGCATGGAAGCGGAAGACGAAGCGACAACGTAGGGAAACCCGCGCCATGGCCAAGGCTCTCATGCGCCCCGCGCGAATTCCACGCAAACGAACTGAAGCACCCGCCAAAAACCGCGCCACAACAACGCGCTACCCCACCAGGGGTTGGCCCCCGGCCCGCCGCGCGGCACAGGCGCAGCGCTGCCGCCTGCAACGCCCCTCCCGCCACGCCACCGGCCCGCGCACCGCTGCCGGCAAGGCCCGCGCCTCCCAAAACGCTCTCCGCCACGGCCACCGCGCCGCCGCCGCCCTCAACGCCGCCCGCGTCCTCACCCGCCTGCTGCGCCGCCACGCTGCCTTCATCCGCGCCGTTCTCTCAGCCCTGCGCCGCAAACGCGCCATCCGCCGCGCCACGAAATCGCCCCAAAATTTATCCCCCAACCCCCTGTTCATCCCGGTGAATTCGGCTAATC
>JAMIFL010000162.1:0-2939 GCA_035906295.1 Alphaproteobacteria bacterium
TCCCTGTTCCTGTTTTGCGCCTTCGAGCCATTTTTCAGGGTTCGCGGCCTTCTTCGCGGTCCAGTAGCAGTATTTGTTGGCGCCGGGGTGGTTGACCACGCCCGCGATGTGGCCGGAGGCG
Source organism: Alphaproteobacteria bacterium (assembly GCA_035906295.1). Classification (GTDB taxonomy): domain Bacteria; phylum Pseudomonadota; class Alphaproteobacteria; order Micavibrionales; family UBA1664; genus UBA6145. The sequence continues at coordinate 122 of JAMIFL010000162.1, forward strand.
GCCAGCGTGAAGGTGACGTCGCCGCCCAACAGCTTGGTGCCTGCGAAGGTGGCTTTCCACGGTGCGATGTGGTCTTCGCGGGTGGAGAGGAAATAGGCGGGGGTTTCGATGGTCGACAAATCCACCTTGTGCCCGGCGAAGGGCAGGCAGCCGGATTTTTTGAGGTCGTTATCGAGGTACATGTGCCGCAGGTAAAATTCATGCATGGCGGCGGGGAGGTTGGTGGAATCAGAGTTCCAGTAGAGCAGGTCGAACGGGAAGGGTTCGCGGCCCAGCAGGTAGTTGTTGATGACGAAGGACCATATCAGGTCGTTCGCGCGCAGGAGGTTGAAGGTGGCCTTCAGGCTTTCGGCGTCGAGGAAGCCCTGTGCCGCCATGCGGTCATGCAGGAGGCGGAGCTGTTCTTCATCGACGAAGAGCTTGAGGTCGCCGGCTTCGGCGAAGTCGAGCAGGGTGGTGAAGAAGGTGGCGGATTTGACGCGGGACGCCTTGCCCTTTTGGGTGAGGTAGCTGAGGGTCATGGACAGCAGCGTGCCGCCGATGCAATAGCCGATGACGTTGGCCTGTTTTTCGCCGGTCTGTTTTTCGATGGCGTCGAGGGCGTCGAGAATGCCGCCTTGCATATAGTCCTCGAACATCACGTTCTTGAGGTCTTTTCCGGGGTTGACCCATGAGACCATGAAGACGGTGTGGCCTTGGTCGACCGCCCATTTGACGAAGGAATTATCGGGGCGCAGGTCGAGGATGTAGTATTTGTTGATCCATGGCGGGACCACCAGAAGTGGGGTTTTGAATGCTTTGGCGCCAGAGGGATTGTACTGGATGAGTTCCATCATCCCGTTGCGGAAGACGACCTGGCCGGGGGTGGCGGCGATGTTTTCGCCCAGGGTGAACGCCTTTTCGTCGGTCATGCGCATGGAGCCGCGCTTCATGTCCTCAATCAAATTCTTGAAGCCGCGCACGAGGTTCTGGCCGCCGGATTCCAGCGTGGCCTGCAACACTTCGGGGTTGGTGAAGGCGAAGTTGGTGGGGCTGAGGGCGTCGATGAAGGTGCGGGTGAAGAATTGCAGTTTGTGCGCGGCCTGCGGTTCCAGCGTTTTTACGTTGGAGTCCACCTGCTGCATCATCCAGCGGGCGGTGAGCAGGTAGGACTGGCGGATGAAGGCGAAAACGGCGTCGCGGTGCCAGGCCTCAGCCCGGAAGCGGCGGTCGGTGGGGTCGGCGGGGATGAGGTCGGGTGCTTCACCGCCGCTCATGCGCACGAGGGCCTGGTCCCACAGGGTCATGTAATTGCGCCAGAGGGACCATTGCGCCTCGGTCATGCGGTCGGGGGCCTGAAGCATGCGGTCGACCATGGAAAGCCATGCGCCGTGCAGGTTGAAGGGGTCGGGGCGGACCTGTGTCAGGTCGGCCTTTTCGCTTTTTTCAGCGAGGATTTTGGCGAAATCGCCGCCGAGGCGCATCATCTCGCCCCATGTGTGGGCGATGCGGTCGAGGTCGTAGGGATTGTCCGCGCTGGATTTGGGGCCGGATTTTTGTGATTTATCAGCAGGTTTCGCGCGTGTCTTCATGCCCGGATTTTATAGGGGATACGGGCGTTTTTGTCCATCGCCCTGCCTTGATATATTAGCGAAATTGGTCCACGCTGGCCGGAACATGAGGGCGGATTCCCAATGAAGCGTATTGTATTGCCGGTTTTTTGCACGCTGCTGATGGCGGCCTGCCAGTCTGCGCCTAAAAACGCGGAAGCGCCCAAGGCCAACAAGAACGCCAAGCAGATGGAGATTACCGGCACCATCACTTCGGGCGTGAGCCGCGAGCCTATCGTGCCGACGGACCCGAACGTGACGGTGTTTCCGCTGGACGGGCCGGCCAAGAACCCGCTGACGACGGATCGCACGCACAGCGTGCTCGATAACACCACCGCCGGCGGTTATACTGTGTTTGACAAGAGCGTGACGGTTTACCCGCTGCCGGGCGACGACGTGCCCGCCTACATGCCCAATTACGCCGTGCCGCCGCTGGGCGGAAACTATAAATCGCCGGAAGAGCAGGGCGTGGGCAGACCGATGGGGCTGGCATCCGCCGGTATTTTGCCGCCGGTGCCGAATGTCGAGGTAAACGAGACGAAGACCAAGCCGCCGGTAACGCAGGCGCGTTCGCCCATGTCGCTGACATCGCCGGAACCGTTGACCATGCAGCCGCCTTCGCAGGCGCGCAAACCCATGCTGTCGCCTTTCGTGGATGATGATGGCGCGCAGGCCGGAAAATCGACTGACCGTAACGCGCCGAAGGCGCGGGCGCCCATGCTGTCCGGCTATCACGACGATGTGAAAGAGGCGGCGCCCAAAGCGCGCGGGCCGATGCTTTCAGGTTATGACGATGCGGCGCCGGTGAAGCCGGTGGCGCAGACGCAGACATCGTCTTCTTCATCCACCACCGTTTTGCTGCCGGGCCGCAAATCGGCCCCGCTGCTGACCGGGTACTAAGCGCATGAGCCGCGCGCCTTTGCGTATCGGCCTTGCGGGCCTTGGCACCGTGGGCGCGGAAGTGGCGCGGCAGGTTATCCAGCAATCGGACATGCTGGCGGCGCAGGCGGGGCGGCCCATCGTGCTGGCCGCCGTGGCCGCGCGCGACAAAACCAAAAACCGCGGCATCGACCCCGCGCTGCTGCCGTGGGTGGATCACCCGGGCGAAGTTGCGATGCGACCCGGCGTGGACGCGGTGGTTGAGCTGATGGGCGGCACCGACGGCATTGCGCTGGACCTTGCGCGCACCGCGCTTTCGGTGGGCAAGCCGCTTATCACCGCCAACAAGG
>JAMIFL010000163.1:0-5906 GCA_035906295.1 Alphaproteobacteria bacterium
ATGTACAGCGCCTTGCTCATTTCAATCTGCACGCTTTCGCTCGACCGCTGCGGTCGTCCGAACAGCTCCGTCAACCGCGCGCCCTTGTAAGGCCGGTTGTAGCCGACCCGCAGCCCGAAATTCTCGAACGCGCCCGCGACCACGCCCATGAACGCGTCCGAACAGCTCCGCCCGTCGAGATTGCCGAGCACGATATCCGTCATCCCCGCATTGGTGGATGGCGGCATCGAATGCACGTTCAAATGGTAAAACCGCCCGAACCGCGCGCGCAGCAAGGCCGCCCGGTCTTCCAGCGCCGCGTAGTAGGGCCGGTAATATTTGTCGATGCGGGCCAAAGCCTCCGCCGCCGTGGGCTTCCGGGTGTAGATATAGGCGTTGTCCGCCTTCTCCCAGATAAGCCCGATGCCGCGCGCGCTGTAATCGCTGGGGTTCGGTGCCTGCGGCCCTTCCCACGGGCCGTCGAACTGCCTGGCCGAAAAATCGTCCATCGCGCGGTTGAGGTCGATGTAACTGCGCGGCGCCTTCGCCAGCACCACCGTCGCGCCCAAAGGCGCCAGCCCGTCCACCAGCCGGTCCACGAACCTGTCCTCGAACCGCTGCAACAGCAGTTTGTTGCACGAATAATTGAAGTCTGCCGGGTAATCCCGCCCGCTATGCGGCGAATCGACCAGCACCGGCACCATCAGCCCCGGTGCGGGGTCGATGATGCGCAAAACGCCGGGAATGTGGGCCTGTGACTGCAAATACCCTCTTAACAACGCGGAACGCCGTGGCTATCGTGGCAGCCTTGAACAAACCAGATTTAGGCGACCCATGCACGATTTAAGGGAAATCCGTACCAACCCGCAAGCTTTCGACACCGCGCTCGGCCGCCGCAACAACATGGTGCCCGTCTCCGCCGAAATTCTGGCCATCGACGAAAAACGCCGCGCCGCGCAAACGCGCCTTCAGGAAATTCAGGCCGAACGGAATGAGAAATCCAAGCTCATCGGCCAGCTCAAAGCCAAAAAGGAAAACGCCGACGCCGTGATGGCCGAAGTGGCGAACCTGAAAGACGCCATGGCGGCGCTTGAGGTTGATGAAAAAGCGCTGGGCGACGAACTCACCGACATCCTCTCCCGCCTGCCCAATATTCTGGCCGGCGATGTGCCGGACGGCCCGGATGAAGACCACAACGTCGAAATCCGCCGCAACGGCACGCCCGCCAAAACCGGGGCAGGGCACATGGACCACGTCGCCATCGGCGAAACGCTGGGCATGATGGACTTCGACACCGCCGCCAAACTCTCCGGCGCGCGCTTCGTCATGATGACCGGCGGCCTCGCCCGCCTCGAACGCGCGCTGGCGCAGTTCTTCCTCGATACGCACACGGGAAAGCACGGCTACACCGAAGTCTCCGTCCCCCTCATGGTCAACAGCCAGACCATGTACGGCACCGGCCAGTTGCCCAAATTCAAGGACGACCAGTTCCAGACCACGCGCGGCGACTGGCTCATCCCCACCTCCGAAGTGCCGCTGACCAACATCGTCGCCGACAGCATCGTGGACGAGGGGACCTTGCCCCGCCGCTATACCGCCTTCACCCCGTGCTTCCGTCAGGAAGCGGGCGCCGCCGGTAAAGACACCAAGGGCATGATCCGCCAGCACCAGTTCTACAAGGTCGAAATGGTCAGCATCACGCTGCCCGAGGAATCGGAGGCCGAGCACGAGCGCATGACCAGATGCGCCGAAACCATCCTCGAAAAACTGGGCCTGCCCTTCCGCACCATCGTGCTGTGCGCGGGCGACACCGGCTTCAGCGCGCGCAAAACGTATGACATCGAAGTCTGGCTGCCGGGGCAGGACCGTTACCGCGAAATCTCCTCCTGCTCCAACTGCGGGGACTTTCAGGCCCGCCGCATGAAAGCCCGCTCCAAGAAACCGGGCGACAAGGACACGCGCTTCGTCCACACCCTCAACGGGTCCGGCGTTGCCGTGGGCCGCGCGCTCATCGCCGTGCTGGAAAACTACTGGGACGCTGAAACCCAGTCGGTCACCATCCCCGAGGTCCTGCGCCCCTACATGAACGGCCAGACCAGGTTGACCAAGACCGCATGAACCTGCCCAATCTGACCACTCCGCAGAAAGCCATCCTCGGCTTGGCCGTGGTTCTGGCCTTCATGGGGTGGCAGCGCTTTTCCGGCATCGCTAAGATGGCGGAAGCAGTGGAAGCTTTGGCGGGCGGCCATACCAGCGAGGTCTGCCTGTTCGGTCCCTATGCCCGGGCCGTGGATATTTACGCCCACTGCAACATGCCCGTTCCCCAGATGCCCATCGCCAAAAACGGCTTGGGCGAATATGAAAGCGCGCTGGTCTGGTGCCGGGAACAGGGCATCGAAATCCGCGTCATCGGTCGCCGGCTGGGCGAACCGCGCTGCTTTAAATAACCCCGAAGCTGGACCAAGCGGCAGCCGAAACCTAAATGCTTTTCATTGGGTTATGACGAGACTCTTGAGTCTCCATAATGATACGCGCACAATGAAGGTCTGATTCGGCGTTCCGCCTCATTCCTAGCTTTAAGAAAATCCATGAACGCTTTGCAAGCAAACAAAATTCGCCTGATCATGCACCTGCGCCGCCACGGTATCACCGATACCAGCGTGCTCGGCGCCATCGAACGCGTCCCGCGGGAGGAATTCGTCCCTGAACTCTTCTACGACCAGTCTTACGAAGACCGTGCCTTGCCTATCGGACTAGGCCAGACCATCTCCCAGCCCCTCGTGGTCGCCACCATGTCCCAGTCGCTGGAACTGAACGACCGTATGAAGGTTCTGGAAATCGGCACCGGCTCCGGCTATCAGGCCGCCATCCTCTCCAAGCTCTGCCGCCGCGTTTACAGCATGGAACGCCACCGCCCGCTGATGGACATTGCAGAAGAACGCTTCCGCAACCTGAACCTGCGCAACATCACCACCATGGTCGGTGACGGCATGAAGGGCTGGCCCGTGCAGGCCCCGTTCGACCGTATCATCGTCACCGCCGGCGCCCACGGCGAAGTGCCGCAGGACCTGCTGTTCCAGCTCTCCATCGGCGGCATCATGTGCATCCCGGTGGGGCCTGACGGCACCGCCCAGACCCTCATCAAATACACCCGCGTCTCTGAAAACGAATTCACCAGCCAGGAACTCATGCCCGTCCGCTTCGTCCCCCTGCTGCCCAACGTGGCCGAGGAATCGATGGACATGGAGCCGGACATCAACAAACTCCTCGCCTGGGCGTAAAACCCTTTAAATCCCGGCCCCGCGGCCAGCCTTGCGTTTGCCGGTTGTCTCTTTATAGTACCGTCGAAATTTCTGACGGAGACTATGAACATGCTGATTTCCCAGGCCCTCGCTGCCGCCAACGAAGCCACGACCGCTGCCGCAGCTTCCGCTGACGCTGTCGTTCCTGCCGCCGATGTGCCGACCGCGGGCAACACCTTCATGACCAACATGGGCATGATCGCGCTGATGTTCGTGCTCTTCTACGTGCTGCTCATCCGCCCGCAGCAAAAGCGCCTGAAACAGCAGCAGGCCATGCTCTCCGCCCTGAAAGTGGGCGACCGCGTCGTCACCGGCGGCGGCCTTATCGGCACCATCACCCGCCTGACCAGCGACTCCGAAGTCGAAGTCGACCTCGGTAACGGCAACAAGGTGACAGCCCTGCGCTACACCCTGTCCGCCCGTCCGGTCGCAACCGCGGCGGAAACCAAGTAACCAATCTTTTTAAATAAGGCGTCTGGCGTCCATGATTCGCATTCCGCTCTGGAAAATCCTGTTCATCCTGGTCGTGTGCCTGGGCGCCATCGCCTATGCCGCGCCCAACCTGCTTTCCAAGGAGCAGGCGGCGGCATGGCAGGCAAAGGTCCCGTCCTGGGTTCCGTCGCGCACGGTCAACCTCGGCCTCGACCTGCAGGGCGGTTCGCACCTCATGCTGGAAGTCGGCCTCGACGTCGCCATCCGCGATCAGGCCGACAACGCCATGCAGGCGGCCCGCGCCGAACTGCGCACCCGCAAAATCGGTTACACCTCCCTGCGCATGACGCCGCAGGGCTTCATCGTCGTCCTGCGTAACCCGACCGACATCGACGACGCCAAATCCGGCATCCGTAAAACCGACCCGAACCTCGATTTGTCCGACGACGGCCACGGCACCATCACCGCCGCCTTCTCGGAACTGAAGCTGAAACAGGTCAAGGACCATGCCATCGACCAGTCCATCGAAATCGTCCGCCGCCGGGTTGACGAAACCGGCACCCGCGAACCCGTCATCGCCCGTCAGGGCGACAACCGCATCGTGGTCCAGCTTCCCGGCCTCGACGACCCCGAACGCGTGAAAGCCCTGCTGGGCAAAACCGCCAAGCTCGGCTTCCACATGGTGGATACGGACGCCTCCCGCACGGGCCGCGCGGGCATGAACGCCCAGTTGCTGCCCATGCAGCAATTCCCCGGCCAGCAGATGGCGGTCACCAAGCGCGCCATCATCACCGGCGACATGCTCACCAACGCGCAACCCAGCTTCGGCCAAAGCGGCCAGCCTATCGTCAATTTCTCGCTCAACGCCGTTGGCGCCAAGCGCTTCTGCGACGTGACGACCCAGAACGTCAACCGCCCCTTCGCCATCGTGCTGGACGATACGGTCATCTCCGCCCCCGTCATCAACGAACCCATCTGCGGCGGCTCCGCGCAGATTTCCGGCCAGTTCACCGTGCAGGAAACCAGCGACCTGTCGCTCCTGCTGCGCGCAGGCGCGCTGCCCGCGCCCCTGAAAATCGTTGAAGAACGCACCGTCGGCCCCACGCTGGGGTCCGATTCCGTCGAAGCGGGCAAAAAGGCCTGCCTCATCGGCATGCTCTTCGTCATCGTGTTCGTCATCTGCGTTTACGGCCTGTTCGGCCTGTTCGCCTCCATCGCCATCATCCTCAACGTCACCATGATCATGGGCGGCCTTTCCATGCTTCAGGCAACCCTGACCCTGCCGGGCATCGCCGGTCTGGTTCTGGCCATCGGCCTCGCGGTGGACGGTAACGTGCTGGTCTATGAACGCATCAAGGAAGAGCTGCGCGCGGGCCGCAGCCCCATCGCCGCCATCGACATCGGCTACGAACGCGCCCGCATCACCATTCTCGATTCCAACCTGAGCGCGCTGATTTCGGCGCTGATCCTGTTCTCCTTCGGCACCGGCCCCATCAAGGGCTTCGCCGTGACGACCAGCATCGGTGTCTTCACCTCGTATTTCTGCTCGCTCATGCTGACCCACGCCATGGTGCTGACATGGCTGCGCTACGCCCGCCCCAAGACCATCGCGGGATAAGGACCAAGACACATGATTATCAAGCTCCTTCCCCTCGTTCCCCACGACACCAAGCTCAATTTCTTCGGGCACCGCTTCTACGCGCTGTTCGCAAGCATCGTCATCATCCTCGGTTCCGCCGCCTGCCTGTCCATCAAGGGCCTGAATTTCGGCATCGACTTCACCGGCGGCACGCTGATGGAAGTCGCCGCCCCCGCCGACCCGAACCTCCCCCATCTGCGCGAGGAACTCAGCGGTCTTGGTCTGGGCGAAGTCTCCATCCAGGAATTCGGCTCCACCCGCGCCCTCATGATTCGTCTGGCCCAGCAGGACGGCGGCCCCGATGTGCAGAAAGCCGCCATCGACAAGGTCCGCGCCACGCTGGATAAAACCTTCGAAGGCGGTGCTGTCGACTACCGCCGCACCGAATATGTCGGCCCCCAGGTCGGGCAGGAACTGAAAATCGCGGGCCTCATCGCCGTGATGATCGCCATTTTCGGCATTCAAAGCTACATCTGGCTGCGCTTCAACTGGCAGTACGGGGTAGGGGCCTTGCTGGCCCTCATCCACGACGTGGTGGGTATCTTGGGCCTGTT
>JAMIFL010000164.1:0-7909 GCA_035906295.1 Alphaproteobacteria bacterium
GCGGCCAGACCTCATCCACCTCGACGAACGGAAATTCGGGCGGATGCAGGCGGTTCTGGAAAGCGTATTGGTGGCGGTGAGCGATTATGCGCTGGGGCCGAAGACGCCGTCGAAGGATGCCCTGAGCGCTGAGTCGAGGTCTTCCATCGACACCCGCTTGCCCAAGGCTGCGAGCGACGTAACGCCGTAATCGTTGATGCCGCAGGGTACGATGCCGGTGTAGTGCGCCAGATCCACCGTGTTGTTGATGGCGATGCCGTGGAACGTGACCCAGTGGCGCACGCGCACGCCGATGGCGGCGATTTTCGATTCGGTCATTGATTCCGCGGCGCCGCCCGCCAACCCGCCGCGGGGATGGACAACCCAGATGCCGACGCGGCCTTCGCGGCGTTCGCCTTTGACGCCGAACAGGCTGAGGGTGCGGATAATCCATTCCTCCAACTGCCAGACGTATTTTTTCAAATCGGGTTCGGGCTGGCGTTCGCGCAAATTGAGCATGACATAGGCCACGCGCTGGCCGGGGCCGTGATAGGTGTATTCGCCCCCCCTGCCCGTTTCATGCACGGGAAAGCGCGCGTTGAGCAGGTCGGCCGCCTTGGCCGAGGTGCCGGCGGTGTACAGCGGCGGGTGTTCCAGCAGCCAGACCGATTCATCCGATTCGCCGCGCGCTATTTCGCCGACGCGGGTTTCCATGAAGCTGGTCGCGTCGTCATAGGCTACGGGTTCGGGGCTGTGCCGCCATTCGGTCATGAGGCCAAGTTATCTACCACCGGCCTGCAGGCGGACAAGATGCTGAATCATGGCGTCGTGCATGTCGGTCGTAAGCCACATGCCGTTGATGACGCGGCCCGGGTCGCGGTTAAGGCTGTGCGAGACGGTCATGGGCATTTCAGGCACGGGCATGGCGTCGGCGGTGGCGAGGAAGTGGCCTTCGTCGAACACGACGGACGACCATGACTGGCAGTATTTGCGCGCGTTTTCGCGGGCGGCGGTGATGAGCTGGGGCAGCGCCTTTTCGTACCTGGCGGCGACAGGGCCGCCGGTGACGGCCAGAATGTGCAGGCCCCGCTGGGCATAGGCGCGGGCGTAGATGCAGTTGGTGACGAGGTTGAGGCAGCGCGAGAGGGTTTCGTCCATCGTGGCCCTTGCGTGGTCGCCTTCGGCGTCGTGCTGGTCAATCGCGCCGATGATGACTTCGAGCAGCGAAACGGAGCCGTTGAGGCGGAAGAGCGATTCGGTCATGCCGGCGTCGAAATTCTGGCGGTGCATGCGGCCGAACTGGCCGTGCGCGCAGCCGAAGATGCGGGCGGTTTCCTCTTCCTCGCCGGAGCGCTGGATGTCGGCAATCGCATTCGGGCGCAGGCGGCGGATGGCTATGGGGCGCTGGCCCGCCTTGACGTTTTCGGCGTCGGCGGCGATGGCCGTGCCCACGGCGTGCAGATGTTCCGCCACCTGACCGTAGAGGACGGCCATGGGGTCGTTTTTGTTGGCCACAGGCTGCGCCGCGGGCTGAGTACGAATTCTGTCGGCAAGGCCCATCGTTTCTTCCTTATCAGGGCATATTCGGCGATTCAGAATAAAACCCAAAACTTGCGCAGAGTCACGCGGTTATGCAAAAAGACCCCCATGTCCGATGCCCACGACCCGTTCGCCTTCCTAGACCGCCCCGCGCTTGAGAACCAGATTTACGAAAGCCTTGATGCCGCATCGCTCCGGGTGGGCGTTATGCCGGGGCTTTATCACCTGCTGTCGCACGGGTTGCGCGCGACGCCGCTGAACGACCGGCACCAGACCCTGTGCGACATCGTGACCGCGTTTCGCATCAGCCAGCACCATTGCGTGCCGTATCTCAGCGGGCCGCAGGATATAAGCCAGGCGTTTTACTGCGCCGCGGCCATGGCGCACCTGCCCGCATCGGGCGTGGAAGCGGCGCTGAAACAGGCGGGCACGCTTGAGCCGCTCAGGAACGTGCTGTGGGATGCCAACGGCATGTACCAGAATCACCTGACGCTGGCCCGCGAGGCGGAACCGAGCGCCGACACCTTCGCCACGTTCGACCCCGCCTCGCAGATGATGGTGGAGTTGCAGGCGACCATCACCGCCTATCAGGCGGAGCTGGTGGTCAACGCGCCGGAGCGCCGGATGGACGCCGTGGTGCTGAACGCCATAGGGGCCATGGAACGGTACTGCCCGCTGATGGGCGGGCGCTGCACCAGCATGGCGGGGTGCTTCAACGACATTGCGCACGGCCTCAAGCGCCACAGGGAAGAAATGTTCTTCGGGCGAAAACCGGCGACGTTCCTTAAATTCCCGGTCCGCCCGCGGTAAGTTTCCCACGTTATTCGATATTTTCTTCTTCCCTTGGTGCAATGCACCGTGTAAGCGTGTTGCCACCTCCGGGGGGATTTGTTACATCCACGCGGTCTAAGGTGTGATATGCGGTCGTGGCGGAATGGTAGACGCGCAGCGTTGAGGTCGCTGTGGGGCAACCCGTGGAAGTTCGAGTCTTCTCGACCGCACCATCACTCTCTTTAGACAGGCACGCCTGGGCGGGCACGTTTACCGCGCGTCCTTCCAGGTTCCAACGACCCCCTTAGGACTCCCATGGATCAGCCACTGCGCGACGCAGCCCTCGAATACCACCTGAAACCGACACCCGGCAAACTGGCCATCAAGGTCACGAAGCCGATGACCACCCAGCGCGATTTGTCGCTGGCGTATTCGCCCGGCGTCGCCGCCGCGTGCGAGGCCATCGCGGCGGACCCGCTGAAGGCGCTCGATTACACATCCCGCGGCAATTTCGTGGCGGTCATTTCCAACGGCACCGCCGTTCTGGGCCTCGGCAATATCGGGGCTTTGGCATCGAAGCCGGTGATGGAGGGCAAGTCGGCCCTGTTCAAGAAATTCGCGGACATCGATTCCTTCGACATCGAAATCGACGAAACGAACGTCGACAAGCTGGTCGACATCATCGCATCGCTGGAGCCGACCTTTGGCGGCATCAACCTTGAAGACTTCAAGGCGCCTGAGTGCTTCGAAATCGAACGCCGGTTGCGCGAGCGCATGAAAATCCCGGTGTTCCACGACGACCAGCACGGCACGGCCATCATCGTCGGCGCCGCGTTCACGAACTGGATTCGTTATTCGGGGCGCAAGATGTCCGAAATCCGCCTTGTCGCTTCGGGCGCGGGGGCTTCGGCCATCGCGTGCCTGAACATGCTGGTGCAGCTTGGCCTGCCGAAAGACAACATCACGGTCACCGACAAGAACGGCGTTATCTATAAAGGCCGCACGGAAGGCATGGACCCGTACAAGGAAGCGTATGCGGTTGAGACCAACGCGCGCACGCTGGTGGACGCGATTGCCGACGCCGACGTGTTCCTCGGCCTGTCCGGCCCGGGCGTGCTGAAGCCTGAAATGGTGAAATCCATGGCCGCCGCACCGCTGGTGATGGCGCTGGCCAACCCGACGCCGGAAATCATGCCGGAACTGGTGCGCGAGGTGAAACCCGACGCCATCGTGTGCACGGGGCGTTCGGATTACACCAACCAGGTGAACAACGTTCTGTGCTTCCCGTTCCTGTTCCGCGGCGCGCTGGACGTGGGCGCCACCGCAATCAACGAGGAAATGAAGGTCGCCTGCGTCAAGGCCATCGCCGACCTTGCGATGGAAGAAGCGACGCACGAAGTGACCGCCATTTACGGGGAAGAGAACCTGACCTTCGGGCCTGATTACCTTATCCCGAAACCGTTCGACCCGCGCCTCATCGTCAACGTGCCGATGGCCGTGGCGAAGGCCGCGATGGATTCGGGCGTCGCCGCACGCCCCATCAAGGACTGGGATGCGTACCGCGACCAACTGACGCAGCACACGTATCGTTCCAACATGCTGATGCGGCCCCTCTTCTCCCGCTCCAAGGCGGCGGCGAAGCGGGTGGTGTATGCTGAAGGCGAAGAAGACCGCGTGCTTCAGGCCGCGCAGACGCTGGTGGACGACAAGCTCGCCCGCCCCATCCTCATCGGCCGGGAAAAGGTCGTGGCCATGCGCATCAAGAAACTGCGCCTGCGCCTTCAGGCGGAGCGCGATTTCGACCTCGTCGACCCTGAAGACGATCCGCGCTACCGCGATTACTGGAACCTGTACCACCAGATCATGGAACGCAAAGGGGTGACCCCCGATGTGGCCAAGCTTACGGTGCGCACCAACCCCACGGTCATCGCGGCGCTTATGGTGCACCGTGACGAGGCGGACGCCATGATCTGCGGCGTCATCGGCCAGTACCACGAGCACATGAAGCTGGTGCAGGACATTATCGGCCTACGCCCCGGCGTTGAAACCGCCGCCGCCTGCGTAGGTTTGATTATGCCCAACCGCACGGTGTTCTTCTGCGACACGCATGTGAACCCGAACCCGTCCATCGGGCAGATTGTCGAAATGACGCTGCTGGCGGGCGAGGAAATGCGCCGTTTCGGCGTGGAGCCGAAAGCCGCGCTGGTATCGCATTCCAATTTCGGCACGCATAACCACCCCAGCGCCATCAAGATGCGCATGGCAGTCCAGGACCTGCGCCGCCGCGCGCCGGACATGGAGGTGGAAGGCGAAATGCACGCCGACGCCGCGCTGAGCGAGGACATCCGCAAAATCGTGATGCCGAATTCGGCGATGAAGGGCGCGGCCAACCTGCTGGTGTTCCCGACGGTGGAAGCCGCCAACATCACTTACAACGCCGTGAAGGTGATGACCGAGGGCGTGGCCGTCGGCCCGTTCCTGCTGGGCATCGCCAAACCCGTGCACATCGTGACCGCCGCGGCCACGCCGCGCGGCCTCGTGAACGTCGCCGCCATGGCGTCGGTCAGCGCGCAGGTGCTGTCGGAAGGCGCGGAGTAACGCTTTAAGATTTCCCCGAAGGGATGCTCAAACCGGGTGTTTCTTCGGGGAACGTCGCAGCTGCGACAAAATCATGTAACAGAAGCCTGCATACAATCCCGCAGGCAGCCAGCCAAACATTCGGAAGGCAACGCGGCTGGCACCATCCGCGTTGCTGGCACAGTTCATATCCCATGCTTTCTGCCAAGGGACGTTGGGAGCAGTCATAACAGTGAACGGGCCATTTCTTATTTCCCACGATGCGTGAACGGCTAGGTTGAGGCAGACGTAGCAAAGCCCTGAGGCGATGAAAAACGTCATCATTTTTTTTCTGGAAGACAACTCAGGGCTGGCGAAGAACAACACCAAAGGTACGACAAACAGGCACAGCCACCACCAATAATTAAATGTGCCGTACCATGGACGGCTTGCCGCCACGCACTGGCAATCACAGGTTTTGCCGAAATAAACGTCTTCTGGAATAAAATAGCGCGCCTGTTTTACAGCCGGTACAAATTCAAATGCCGTGGCAACGGCAAAAAAAACAATAAAAATGAAAAGGCCCTTCTTCATTTTTTCTGTTGGATTACCGCTGTTAACTTCGTTTCCCATTCGCCAATGATTTTATAAGGCGTTCCTTTTATTTCCGTCCATTCATAATCTTTAAATTTAGGGTGATCTTTTGAAGACGTTCCCAATATACCCTGACGCACGCTCATCACATCAGTAAAAACATCTTCAAACTCATAATGCACGTTTGCATTGACAAGAAGATATTCACCGTCTTGCTTGACTTCACCAATAGTTGAACTTCTTACAACGGCGCTGCCTACAGGCAATATAACAGAGCCAAAATCATATGAATTTTTTGTTTCATAACTCAAATCACCTTCAATAATTTCTGACGCTAACGCTATTATTTGCTGTTCAAGCTTAGGAAAAATCTCTGCCTTGGAATAATTAATCACGATTAATAGACAGCCTATTTCTTCCAGTGAAACTTCTTTGCCTTCCCCTACCCAAAAATGATGGAAAAAATCTATCCAATCCCAAGTGAAAGCATCATCAACTACGCTGGTCACGGCCTGTTTTATAAATTCTGTGCGTTTTTTACGCTCCGCCCAACAGCGGCAGTTTTTTTCCTCGCCAGGAAATGGCGTTTCACGCCAATCACGTATCATGCTTTCTAATTGGGCATGTTCCTCGCGTACTTTTTCATCGCCTGCGGTTCGCCAGATATATTTGCCTTCCGGGCGCGTTGAATCGGCCTCGTTCAACGCCTTAACGGTTCCGTCGCCTGGTTTCATCTTGCCTGTGACAGGCAATCCTTTATCTGCCTGAAATTGCTTCAAGCCTGCAAATACAGTCGCGTCGGGAATGCCGGTTATGCCGGTTTTCTCATTTGGCGTGTAATAGCCGTGACGGTTGAGAACCTGCCTGATGATGCGCGTATCCTGTTCATCCGTATCGGTGTCGGGTGCGAAGGGTTTATTGAATGTGAAGGTCATGGCTTTTCTTTCGGCGTAAAAAACGCCACGGGCGCGGATGCACCTGTGGCGTTGAATAAGGATATTATTCCTAATTCGAGCATGCGTGTCAAATTTTTCGATGCCGGATTTCTTTTCTGGCCTTCGCGGTAACGTCGCGTATAAAAGGGGCACATGGATAAAGACGACGTCCGCCCGGACGCGTCCCCAAGCGAGGAACAACAACAAAGTCTGTTTGCCCACCCTGCCGCACAGGACAGCGACATCGTGGTCGACGCCTCCCTTTCGGACGACGCCATCGAAAGCATCCTGACCGCGCTGGACGACGGTCGGGACGACGATGTGCGCGTGTTCCTCGAAGTGCTGGGACCGGCGGACCGCGCCGACCTTCTTTCCAAAATCGGGCCGCAGGACCGCGCGTTCCTCATCGACCGTTTTCCGCATGTGTTCATGGCGGAGGTGTTTTCGTGGCTGGCGCCGGAGCTGGCGCGCCAGACGCTTGAGGAAATGGCGCCGGGGCGCGTGGCCCGCCTGATTTCGACGCTGGACAGCGACGAGGCTGTGCACCTTATCGAAGACCTGAGCCCGCGCATCCAGAAGGACATATTGCTCAAGCTTTCCGCGGGGGACCGGGAGGCGGTGGAAGAAAGCCTGTCTTACCCCGACGAGTCCGCGGGCCGTTTGATGAGCCACGATTTCGTGGCCATTCCCCGGTTCTGGACGGTGGGCAAGACCATCGACTACATGCGCGAGGCGCAGGACGACGATTTGCCCGACAGTTTCACCGTCGTGTTCGTCATCGACCCGCTGTACCACGTGGTCGGGGAAATTCCGCTGGACCGAATCCTCAGGTCGCGGCGGTCGGTGAAAATCGAGGACCTGGCGCTGGACACCGTCCACGCCATTCCCGCCGAGACCGACCAGGAAGACGTGGCCCGCCTGTTCCAGCGCGAGGGGCTGACATCCGCCCCGGTGGTGGACGCGGACAACCGCATCATCGGGATACTGAGCGTCGACGACGTGGTCGACATCATCGAGGAAGAAGCGCAGGAGGATATTCTGCGCCTTGGCGGCGTCGGCGAGTCCGACCTGCACAGCGGCGTGCTTTCCACGGCGGCGTCGCGCCGCTGGTGGCTTGCCATCAACCTTGTCACGGCGTTCATCGCGTCCAGCGTGGTGGGCCTGTTCGAGGGGACCATCGAGAAAATCGTGGCGCTGGCGATTTTGATGCCCATCGTGGCGGGCATGGGCGGCAACGCTGGTACGCAGACGCTGACCGTCGCGGTGCGGGCGCTTGCGATGAAGGAGCTTTCGCGCACCAACATGATGCGCACCATCAGCAAGGAGGCGCTGGTCGGGCTTTTGAACGGGGTGACGTTCGCGGTGGTCACAGGGCTTATCGCGTGGTGGCGGTTCGACGACATGATGCTGGGCGTGGTCATCGCCATGGCGATGACGCTGAACCTCGTGGCCGCCGGGTTCTTCGGCATCGCCATTCCGCTGGCCATGCAGCGCATGAAGGTGGACCCGGCGCTGGCCAGCCCCGTGTTCCTGAC
>JAMIFL010000165.1:0-6630 GCA_035906295.1 Alphaproteobacteria bacterium
ATTGGCGGGGCTGGACGCCGCCGCCTTCGCATCGGCAAGCATCGCCTTGAAGTCGGGCATGCTTTGCGCGCGCTCCAGTTTTACGATGGCGCCCGGGGGCAGGCTCAGGGCTTTTACGTCGGTCAGTTTTATGGGCAGGCTGGTCATTGGCATCTCCTTTCGTGCGGAAAGGATATGCAAGGACCGTGCCTTCAGGGCGTGGGCGCCTTCGGCGTTTTCCACGGCTGCCAGTCCTGGCTTACATAGCTGAAGAACAGGAATTCGTAGGTTTTATCGACCGCAAGTTCGAGTTTTTCGGGCGCCTTGGTGGCTTCGTCGTAGCTGAGCAGGCAGGACTGGCCCGTCGCGTCTTCCCGCGTGTGCGCCCACATGTGTTCGATCAGCATTTCGCCGGTGTTGTGGATGACGTTGTAGCCGCCGACACGGTAGACGACCGGCTGGTTGAACTTGAATTCCTTGTTCTTTTTGTCGTCCTTCAGGCCGACATTGCCGATGCCGGGGCTGTAGGCGTTGAAGATGTTGGATATCCACGGCAGGCTCAGCGAAAAGCCGCTTTTGGCGGGCGTCACCGGCAGCAATGCCATGAGACGGGACGCCTCGGCAGCCTCGAAGAAGGCGGTTTTGGAATCCGTGATGGATTCAATCAGGGCGTTGGCTTCGAAGAGATCTCTTTTATCCATAACGCATTGATAGCCAGCTACCGGGCCGGATGCAATTTATGCTTTGAAGACGAGGCAGTGAGTGTGGGTGTAATCGCCGCGCGGCTTGTCCCACTGGACGATGATTTCGTCGGTCTGGGTCATGCTTTTTGCCAGCGCGTTGCCCATGTCGCGCACGAGGGGCGTGTAGGGGCGGCCAGAAGCAGCCGGGGCGATGTTATCGACCTGCACCACCACCAGCCCCCCCGGACGCATCCGGGCGGCCACGTGGGCGAAGATGCGGGCCATCTGGCGCAGGTAGGTGTCGTACCCGGCATGTTTCGGGTTGCCGGCGTGCAGGGGGTTCCATTTATGCGTTTTCGCCATGAAAGGCGGCGAGGTGATGCAGAAATCCATTTTCGGCAGGCCCAGACGGGGCAGTTTCGCGGCGTCGGCGTGCAGCAGGTTCTGCCAGTGCTTCAACTGGCCCGCGGACCATGCGTGGCGCTGTTCGTCGGCCTCGATACCGAAGGGGATGCGGCCCATTTCTTCCGCCACGAACAGGGTGGTGCCGAGGCCCGCGAAGGGGTCGAACACGCGCTGGCCCCGCTTCGTATAGGTTTTCAGGAAGTGGCGGACCAGCGACTCCGGGTAGCGGATGGCGTTCCCCTCGAACCGCGGGCCTTCGCGTTCATACGCGAAGGGCAGGGTCAGGAGGGGCGCGCCGGACATGGGGAGCCGTTATTCGAAGGGTTCGACGTCGCCGGATTTCTTGTGGGCGGCGGCTTCATGTTCGGCCTTCGTGCGGGCGCATTCCTTGGCCCACGGGTCGTCTTCCTCGGCCACGACGTGCAGCGGCTTCTGCGGGCCGGTGCGGCCCGTCAGGCGCTGGATGAGGCCGTAGAACACCGGCGTCAGCAGCAGGCCGAAGAACGTCACGCCCAGCATCCCTGAGAACACCGCGGTGCCCATGGACTGGCGCATCTCGGCACCCGGGCCGGTGGCGATGACGAGGGGCACCACACCCAGAATGAACGCGAAGGACGTCATGAGAATGGGACGCAGGCGCTGGCGCGAGGCTTCGACCACGGCTTCGAGCATGGTTTCGCCGTGTTCCTGCCGGTGGCGGGCGAATTCCACGATCAGAATGGCGTTCTTGGCGGCAAGGCCTATGAGCACCACAAGGCCGATCTGGGTCAGGATGTTGTTGTCCATCGCGCGGAAGTCGACCCCGATGAGGGCGGCCAGCACCGACATGGGAACGATGAGGATGATGGCGATGGGCAGGGTCCAGCTTTCATACATGGCCGACAGCACGAGGAACACGAACACCACCGACAGCGCGAAGATGTACATGGCGGCGTTGCCCGCCTCTTTCTGCTGGAGGGCCAGTTCGGTCCATTCCCAGCCCACGCCCGGGGGCAGCGATTCCGCGACCTTTTCCATGGCGACGAGGGCGTCGCCGGACGAGAAGCCGGGGGACGTGTCGCCGGACACGGCGATGGCGACGGACTGGTTGTAACGCTGGATGAGGTTCGGGCCCGTCGTCTCGCGGATTTTCACCAGCGTGCCGAGGGGGACGAATTCGCCCGCGTTGTTGCGCGTCTTGAGGCCGGAAATATCCTCGGGCCGCAGGCGGTAGGACTGGTCGGCCTGCGCGGTGACCTGATAGACGCGGCCGAAAGCGTTGAAGTCGTTGACGTAGGCTGAGCCGAGATAGACCTGCAGCGTCTCGAACACGTTGGCCAGCGGGATGCCCAGCATCTGCGCCTTGACGCGGTCGATGTCGAGGAAGACCTGCGGCGAGTTGGCGGTGAAGGTGGTGTAGACCGCCTTCAGGCCCGTCGTCTGGTTGGCCTGGCCGATGAGGCCGCCCGCGGCTTCCATCAGCGCGGGCTGGCCCACGCCGCCCTTGTCCTCGATCATCATCTTATAACCGCCGGCGTTGCCGATGCCGCGCACCGGCGGCGGCGGGATGACGATGATGAAGGCGTCTTCGATGGCGCCGAGATTCTGGTTCAGCGCACCGATGATAGCGCCCATGGATTCCGAGGGGCCTGCGTCGAGGCGCTTATCGTAGTCCTTGAAGCGGGCGAAGATGGCGGCGGCGTTGGAGGCGATGGTGAAGGTCGCGCCCGAAAGCCCCGAGAAGCCGACGGCGTTTTCCACGCCCGGCGTGTCGGTCATGATTTTCATGGCGCGTTTGACCACGTCGTCCGTGCGGGAGAGCGAGGCGCCGTCCGGCAACTGGATGACCACGATGCCGTAGCCCTGATCCTGCATGGGAATGAAGCCGGTGGGCACCTTGTTGATGTAGAACACGGTGGCGGCCACCAGCGCACCATAGATGATGAGCATGAGGAAGCTGCCGCGCACGACCCAGCCGACGACGCGGGCGTAACCGTTGCTCATTTTATTGAAGCCGCGGTTGAAGGCGTTTGCAAAGCCGCCGAAAACAATCTGGCCCAGCGTTTTTTTGTGGTGTTCGCCTTCTTCGTGCGAACGCAGCAAAAGGGCTGCGACGGCGGGCGACAGGGTCAGGGAGTTGACGGCCGAAATGACCGTGGCGACCGCGATGGTCATGGCGAACTGTTTATAGAACTGGCCCGACATGCCGGGGATGAAGGCGGTCGGGATGAACACCGCGCACAGCACGAGGGCGATGGCGACGACGGCGCCGCCCACTTCGTCCAGCGTCAGGCGCGCGGCCTCTTTCGGGGTTTTTCCTTCGGCCATGTGGCGTTCGATGTTTTCGACCACGACGATGGCGTCGTCCACCACGATGCCGATGGCCAGCACGAGGCCGAACAGCGTCAGCAGGTTCAGCGAAAAGCCGAAGGCGGACATGATGGCGAAGGTGCCGATGAGGGAGACCGGGATGGCGAGAATGGGAATAAGGGCGGCGCGCCACGATTGCAGGAACACCAGAATGACGATGACCACCAGAACGATGGCTTCGAAGATGGTGTGGTAGACGGCGTCGATGGATTCGGAGATGTACTCGGTCGGGTTGTAGACGACCGTGTATTCAAGGCCCTTGGGGAAGTTCTTTTGCAGTTCGTCCATCTTGGCGATGACGTTGTCGGCGGTTTCAAGCGCGTTGGAACCGGGGCGCTGGAAGATACCGATGGCGACGGCCTGCTTGCCGTCGAGGTAGGAATTCAGGCCGTAGGACTTGGCACCCAGTTCGACGCGGGCGACTTCGGACAGGTTGGTGATTTTGCCGTCGGCATTCTTGACGATGACCTGTTTGAACTGGTCGGGCGAATTGAAGCGCCCCTGCGTGGTGACGGTGTACTGGAAGGCGTTGTCGCCGGGAACCGGGGGCTGGCCCAGCGAGCCGCCCGAAACCTGAATGTTCTGCGCGCGCAGGGCGCCCACGACGTCGCCGGCGGTCAGGCCCAGCGTGGACATCTTGTCGGGGTCGAGCCAGATGCGGATGGCGTATTCGCGTTCGCCGAAGATGCGGGCCTCGCCCACGCCTTCGATGCGGGTCAGCTCATCCCGGACGCGCAGGGAGGTGTAGTTGGAGATGTAGAGCTGGTCGAGCGAGTTGTCGGGCGAGAGCATGTGCACGACCATCAGGAAGTCGGGCGAGGATTTGTTGGCGTTGACGCCGAGGCGGCGCACTTCCTCCGGCAGGCGGGGCAGGGCCGAGTTGATGCGGTTCTGGACCTGCACCTGCGCCAAATCGAGGTCGGTGCCGATTTTGAACGTGATGGTCAGGCCCATCGAGCCGTCGTCGGCGGAGTTGGAGGACATGTAGATCATGTTCTCCACGCCGTTGATGGCGGCTTCCAGCGGGTTGGCCACGGTTTCGGCCACGGTGAGGGAATTAGCGCCGGGGTAGGAGGCGGAGACGACGACCGTCGGGGGCACCACCTCGGGATACTGGGCGATGGGCAGGTTGACGTAAGCGATACCGCCCACCATCACCATGATGATGGACATCACGGCCGCGAAGATCGGCCGTTCGACGAAGAAGTGCCCGAATTTCATTGTGCTGCGTCCTTGGAGGCTTCGTCTTGCTGTTGCTGTTCGCCGTCAGCGGGGGCTTCGCCCTCATCCGGGGCCTGCTGTTCCTCGGAACCGCCCATGCCGCCGGGGGCGGTCAGGGTTTTCGGGTCGGTGGGTTCGGCTTTTTCGCATTTCGAGATTTCCTCGGGCGTGTGTTCGGCCTGCGACACCGAGGGGGTGGTCAGCGTGCCGGAGGCTTCCTGCGATTTGATGGAGGATTGCTGCGGGGCCACGGTGCCGCCTTCGCGGGCGCGCTGCAGGCCGTTGATGATGACCCATTCATCGCCCTGCAGGCCTTTTTTGATGACGCGCAGGCCCTTGTCCATCTGGCCGGGTTCGATGGTGCGGGTTTCGACCACGTTCCGGTCGTTGACGACGTAGACGAGCTTGCGCGACTGGTCGGTGATGATGGCTTCATCCGGGATGAGGATGCCGGTGGCGGCGCCGCTGGTGCGGAAGCGGGCGCGCCCGAACATGCCGGGGGTCAGGACGTTGCTGGGGTTATCCAGCACGGCGCGGCCGCGCATGGTGCCGGTCTGGGCGCTGATGGCGTTGTCGATGAAGTCGACGCGGCCCGCGTGGGGGAAGTCGGTTTCGTCGCCAAGGCCTACGGCGACCGGAATGTCAGTCGGGGCGTCGCTGGAGGTGCGGCGGGCGTAGTCGACGTAGGTCTGCTCATCCACGTCGAAATAGAAGTAGATGGGGTCGAGCGAGACGATGGTGGTCAGCACGTCCTGCCCCTGATTGACCAGGTTGCCCGGGCTTACGAGGTAGCGGGAGATACGGCCCGTGACGGGCGCGGTGATGCGGGTGTAGGTGAGGTCGAGGCGCGCGGCATCGACAGCGGCCTGCGCCGAGGCGACCTGCGCCTTGGCGGCGTCACGCGCGGCGCGGCGCTGGTCGAGCAGGGCTGCCGAGACATCGCCCGATTTGAACAGGGTGTCGGCGCGCTGGAAGTCGTTTTCGGCGGTGGTCACCTGGCTTGACGCCACGGCGCGATCAGCCTCGCGCTGGCGCAGGGTCGCCTCGAAGGGGCGGGGGTCGATGACGAAGAGGTTGTCGCCTTTTTTCACGATGGCGCCGTCGGTGAACTGCACCTGATTGAGGTAGCCGGATACGCGGGAACGGATTTCAACCGTGTTAATGGCTTCGAACCGGCCTGAGAATTCGCGGAATTCCTCAACCTCGCGGGTCAGGGGCTTGGCCACCGTGACGGGCAGGGCCGGGGGGGCCTGCGGGGCGTCGCCCGACTGGCCTTCGGCCGCGGGGGCGCCATCAGCGCCATTGCCGTCATCTTTTTTCAGGAAGTCGCATGCCGTCAGAGCAAGCGAGGTTGCGCCCAAAAGAAGCAGGATACGAAGAGATTGCATATGTGGTGACCCCGACCGGAAAACGCGCGGCGGGGTTGGTCCCCGAAAGGCGTGTGTTTTTTTGTTCCCGAACATATGGGATTTTTTATTTCAAACATCAATCCCCCTAGCCCCTGTAATGGCGCAGTTTTTTGTCGCAGCCGGGGGCTGCAAAGGTCACAAAAAAGTGACTGTTGGCGGCTTTTTTACGAAAACCCGAGGCGGACAAAGGGGTTTTCTGTTCAGGATTTGACCGATACCATGCACAGAGATGTTCACAAGTCAGGCTATATGACGGGTGTACTGGACAGTAAAAGGCCTCATGGTGTGAATAGTCAGATTAATGCGTGGCTGTGAATAACTGCGGCTCAGGTATTTTGATTTTTTCTTTCGTTGTTTTGGAAAAATAATTTTAATGCATTGAAATTGTTTGTTTTTAACTAATATGAGTTATTGGACTTGATTTATGAAAGACACCAAGGCCGCCATACTGCAATTCTGGTTCGAGGAAACGCAGCCCGCACAGTGGTTTCAGAAAAACCCCGTGTTCGACCAGCAGATCCGCGACCGGTTCGGCGCTGATTACGACCTTGCAACCGCCGGTATTTACGATGCGTGGCAGGACA
>JAMIFL010000166.1:0-4204 GCA_035906295.1 Alphaproteobacteria bacterium
CCTGCATCGGGTAGGCGCGGTAGCCAACCATGCCGACCTTACGGGTGCCGACGGCGGTGTAGCTCTGGTTCACGACTTCCTGACCCGTGGTGGTGGTCACGGTGGGGCCGACCTGGCGGGTGGTGTAAACGGGTTCAGCCTGCGCGCCGCCTGCAATGACGGTGCCGAGGGTGACGATGGCCGCGCCGGCCAGGAAAAGGGATTTGAATTGCATGAAGCTGCCTCCTGTTGTGGGTTTGCGTAGGACAAACGGGCAGGAGGAAAATTGGTTCCCTACAATTTGTAAGGTTCTTTTATTCCACGATTTTGGGCACGGCGAAGAAGCCGCTGGTGGCTTCCGGCGCGTTGGCGAGGATGTCGTCCTGCTTGTTGCCGTCATCCGCCACGTCCGGGCGCAGGGTCAGGGCGATTTCCGTGACATTGGCCAGCGGCTCGATACCGTCGGTGTTCACGGCGTCCAGTTGCTCGATCCACTTCATGATGCCGCCGATCTGGGCAGCGTATTTGGCTTTTTCGCCTTCTTCCACGCGGATGCGGGCGAGGGAGGCGATCTTGGTCACGGTTGCGTTATCGATGGTCATGGTCCACAACATCTATAATGAAACCGCCACTCTTGCAACATCAGGGCCTGCAATATCTTGAAGCCGGTTGGAACGGCGCCCCGCGTGATGCGCGCCTGCTGGGGCTGGACCACGGCGCGAAAACGCTGGGGCTGGCCCTGTCCGACCCCGGCCAGACCGTGGTGACGCCCCTGAAAACCATCACCCGCGCGAAGTTCGAGGCGGACGTGACGGCGCTTAAAAAGGTGATTGCCGATTACGGCGTCGAAGGCGTCATCGTCGGCTGGCCGCTGGAGGCAGGGGGCCGCGAAGGCCCGCGCTGCCAGTCCGTGCGCGATTACATGGCCATGATGGGCCCGCGCCTGGGCCTGTGGTGGGCAGTATGGGATGAGCGCCTGTCATCCGACGCCGCCCGCCGCATCATGGCGGAAGACATGCACCTGACGTTTGAAAAACGCGACCGCGCGGTGGATGCGCTGGCAGCGCAAAACATCCTTCAGGGCGCGGTGGATTTCATCCGGGCGAACCGAAGCGCAGAAGACTGTTCCCGTTGAAGTCCAGCCAGTCGCGGGCGGGTTCCATCTGCTCCGACAGCCCCTCGCACAGCAGCCAGAACCGCTTGGAATGGTTCATGTGTTTCAGGTGCGCGCATTCATGCGCCACCACGTAATCGATGACATGCATGGGCGCGAACACGAGGCGCCAGCACAGCATCAGCCGCCCGTCGGGCGAACAGCTCCCCCAGCGCGTGCGCGTATCGCGCAGTTGGATGGCCACCACGGGCCGGTCGATGCTGGCGGCCTTGGCGCGTGCCAGAGTCCACGCCGTGTCTTCCATCAACTGGTACAGGTAGCGGCGGATATTGGTGGCGGGGTCGGGCCGCGTGGTGGTGACGATGAGCGCGCCGTCCGTCAGTTCGAAACTGGTGACGCGTGACGTGCCTTTGACCACGCGTATGGTGCGCTCGATGCCGAAAACGGGAATGACCGCGCCGTCGGTGAAGGCGACCGGCTGTTCCATCTTGGCGAGGTGCCGGTCTATCCACGCGCGGTTGTCGAGCGCGAACTGCCATGCGGTTCTTTCCGAAGCGCGGCGCGGGCAGACAAGGCAGATATCGCCGCGCGCAGGGTCCACGCGCAGACCCACCCGCCGCGCGTTACCCGAGCGGACGAGGCGCACGCGGTCCAGCCCCGCCGGTTTTGCCCCTTCGGGTTTTGCCGCCGGTTTCGATGACGCGTGCCGTGATATCAGGTTGGTGAAAAGCATGTGCGGCGATCCCCTGCCGTGCGCGCGCCAATTGTGCTTGGGTCTTGGGTTCCGCGTCAAGGCTCAAGCCGGGAAAGTTGGCGTTCAGCTTGGTTTCCGGGTCATTTGCCCGCAGCCGCGCGATGATGTCGTTGCCCCGGTGGGTGGACCGGGCATTGCCGTTGATATGCGCCGCCACGTAATCCGACACCGGGTAAAGCCCCAGCGGCATGCGGTTGCGGGTCAGGAAGTTGAATTCCAGCCAGTCGTTGAAATCCGCCCGCCGCAGGCGGCGTTCGGTCAGGAACGTGGCGGAGAAGGGGTCGCCGTGATAGCGCGCCATGCGCACGCCCGGCGTTTCCGCCGACATCATCGCGTAAATGCCGTCCACGCGGGTGAACATCTGGTCGCGGAAATAGTCCATTTCGCGGTTCAGATGCGCCGGATCCGAAAACGTGCTGGCGTGAAGGCCAAGCTCGCGCTCCATCTGCGCCTTGATGCGGTCGGTCGCCATTTTCATGAACTTGATGTTTTTGGCGCAGAACGCGATGAACAGCGTGCTG
This sequence comes from Alphaproteobacteria bacterium, assembly GCA_035906295.1. Classification (GTDB taxonomy): domain Bacteria; phylum Pseudomonadota; class Alphaproteobacteria; order Micavibrionales; family UBA1664; genus UBA6145. The sequence goes on from JAMIFL010000166.1 coordinate 2,369, forward strand.
TCCACCGCAGCCTTCAGGAAGCTGCGGTACAGCGGGCGCAGCGACTGCCGGAAATGCCGGTCGCGCGGCTGGAAGGGCAGCGCGTCGATGTCGCTGGCCAGGGTGCTGAAATCCGTCTGCGCTTCGTCGAATGCGTGGAAACGCATATGCAGGTTCTGCACGAACTGCGCGGGCACGAAACTCAGCGGCGCGCCTGCGGCGGCAAAATCGGGGGTGATGGTCATCACCCGAGGCTAGGCGAGCGCCGCCCCGAAGCGCAAGTTTTCAAACCGGCTTGCAGAACTGGTAGATGCTGCCGGCAAGGCTGAGGCCGCGGAAATTCTCTTTTTCGGGGCCGAGGCCGATCATGAACGACGCGTCGCTGGTGCTGATTTCGAAATGCGGCGCCTGCGCGTAGGCAAGGGCCTGATCCAGCGTATGGGGCAATAGCCGCGCATTGTCGTGAAAGCTTTTGACCTCGAGCCAGCCGTCGCCGAAGCGTTCGGCCAGGTTGGTCATGTCGTGGTGCAGGCGCAAAAGGTCGGTCTGCTGCGGCGTGGTGGCGTAGAACTGCGTCGCGGCCTCGCTGAAAACCTCGCCCGCCGCCGTGTTGGTAAGAAACGCGAAAGCCTGCTCGCGGCGCATCTGGGTGCTTTCGGCGATGCCGTCGATAAAGTCGGTGAATGAATCCGCCCCGGTTTCCAGCCCGCGTATGACCGTGACGCCATAAGCGTCAAGCAGGCTGACCAGCGCATGCAGTTCGGGATAGGCCGTGGCCTCGTCCACATCCGTAGCCGATGCGGGCAGGGCGCCGGTTTGCAGCAGCATGTGGAACAGGGTGTTGGCGCGCTCCTGTTCCGGCACCACGAACAAAAGCGACATGGCGGGGTTTGCGGCCCGGGCGTAAGTCGCCCCCAGCGTATCATTCGCGGGGGCAGGAACGGAGCGAAGCGTCGTCACGGAGGAGAACCTGCGCCTTACGCCTTCCAGTGCGGGGCCTTGATGTCAGGAATGGCGGCAAGGTCGGTGGCCGGAACGGCATCCACGTCTTTGTCCAGCTGACGGATGAAGTTGCGCACGCGCGGCATGATCTGTTCGCGCCATTTGCGGCCGTTGAAGATGCCGTAATGCCCCACCTGCTTCTGCATGTGGTGGTAGTGCTTGGACATGGGCAGGTTGGGCGTGAGGTCGTGCGCCGCCAGCGTCTGGCCGTGGGCGGAAATGTCGTCCAGCTCGCCTTCGATGGTGAGGATGGCGGTCTTGTTGACGTCATGCGGGTCGACGTCGTGCAGGATGTCCGTTTCCGGGTCGCGCCATTTCATCTGGCGTTTCGGCAGCAGGTGTTTCTGGAACACGATTTCGACGGTCTGGAGGTAGAATTCCGCCGGAAGATCCATGACGGCAAGGTATTCGTTATAAAACTTGCGGTGCGAGTCAGCCGAGCTGCCGTCGTTCTGCACGAGGTGCTGGAAGAATTTGAGGTGCGAACCCAGATGCCGGTCGAGGTTCATGGACATGAACCCGCTGAGTTGCAGGAAGCCCGGGTAAACCCGGCGATGCGCGCCGGGATAGTAGAACGGCACGTCCGTGGTGACGGATTGCTCGAACCATTTCAGCGGGCGCTGTTCGGCAAGCTCGGTCACAGCGGTTTTGGACACGCGCGGGTCGATAGGCCCGCCCATGAGGATGATGGAGGCGGGACCTTTGGAATCCTTCGCCTTGTTCATGAGGCAGGCCGCCGCGAACACAGGCACGGCGGGCTGGCACACGGCGATGACGTGCACGTCAGGCCCAAGGTGGCGGATGAATTCCATGACATACGCGATGTAATCGTCGAGGTTGAAGCGCCCCGCCGAC
>JAMIFL010000167.1:0-15838 GCA_035906295.1 Alphaproteobacteria bacterium
TTGCGTGCTTCTGGACCAGTTTCCCCGCAACTTGTTCCGCGACCAGTCGCGCGCGTTTTCGACCGACGCCAAGGCGCTGGGCGTGGCACGGCACGCCTTGGCGACGCGTGTCGACGTGCTGATGCCTCCGCAGCGCCGGCGCTTCCTGTACCTGCCTTACGAGCATTCAGAGAGCCTGGGCGACCAGGAACAGGCGGTGGCGCTGTTCGGGGTGATGAAGAAGGACGACCCGCTGGGTTACGACTATGCCGTGCGCCACCGGGACGTGATTGCAAGGTTCGGGCGTTTCCCGCACCGGAACGCAATGCTGGGGCGGGTATCGACGCCGGAGGAAGAGGCGTACCTGAAAGAGCCGGGCGCCGGGTTCTGACGCCAAACCGCTGATGCAGCCCATTGGCACCAGACGGCCGGCACAAAATCAAGGAAAGCCGCCGCCACTGTTTTGCCCAAATTAAGATTTTGAAAACCGGACTCCGGTCAGGGAACAAAGCCCTGTTTTCCGCCGTTTGTGGGGGGAAGCATGCGGAGGGGTTGCATTGTGGCGCGGGGGTTGCTACTTGAATTGTGACAAAAATGTGTCACAACCCCTTTCATCCGAACCCCCCTTAAAAACCAAAAAGAAGGTAACTCCATGAAAATATGGTTGTTTTTCCACGGACCGCTGGAAGAAGGGTATCCCGAAGCCAAGGAAATCTTGCGCATCTGCGACGAGGCAGAAAAGCGCGGCATCAATTACTCCGTCATGAACCCGGACGCCATCGACCTGCTGGTCGATTCCACCGGCGAATGGCGCGCGATGTACGAGGGCAAGGTCCTCGGCATGCCGGACGTCATCATTCCCCGCACCGGCACTGAAACCACCTATACCGGCTATTCCGTCATGCGCTTTTACGAGCGCCTGGGCGTGCCGTTCCTGAACACGCCGCGCGTGGTGGAAACGGTGGCCGACAAGCTGCACACGCTGCAGGTGCTGGCGGCGCACGGCATTCCGGTGCCGCGCACCATGCTGGGCAAATACCCGCCCGACCTCGACATGATCGAGCAGCAACTGGGTTTCCCGCTGGTGGTGAAAACGCTGAAGGGCACGCGCGGGGGCGGGGTTTTCCTGTCGGAAAGCCGCGACCAGTTCAAGGACCTGATTGACATCCTGCTGGAAGCGGGCGCGCAGCAGCACGTCATTTTCCAAAAATACGTGAACAGCAGCTTCGGGCGCGACCTGCGCGTGTTCGTCGTGCGCAACAAGGTGCATGCGGTGATGGAGCGCACGTCCAATTCGACGTCGTTCAAATCCAACATCTCGCGCGGGGGGTCGGGCAAACCGCACCCCATTACGCCGGAAATCGAAAAGCTGGCCCTTCAGGTCGCGCAGCAATTGCGGCTTGAAATCACCGGTATCGACCTGCTGTTCGACGAGAACGGCTTCACGGTGTGCGAGGCGAATTCCAGCCCCGGCTTCTCCGGGCTTGAGCCGAGCTGCAACATCAACGCCGCCGCCATCATCATTGAAGCTGCCATCGCCAAGGCCAAGGACGGCACGGGCGGGCGCCGCCCGCGCAGCCCGCTGCAACAGGTGCAGGCCGCAGCCGAAGGCTGGTTCGGCAAGCTGTTCGGCGGCCGTGGCCGTGCTGCGAGCGTGACGAGCGCCCCGGCCCCCATGGGGTCGCCGCAGCCGTTCAGGGCGGCGCCGCGCGAAACGCAGAAAGTGCCGATGGATATGGCGGCGTAGGTTGGTGGGGGGCTGCAGCCGCCGCCCCCCACGCCGCCGCGTTGCACGCGGCTCCCCCCGCTCGCTTCGCTTGCGCTGCGCGGGCCCTCAATGGGCCAGTTATTGGGGAGCGCCTAGGTAAAAAAAGACCCGCCTTTGGCGGGTCTTTTGTTTAGCGGGTGAGGTTGCCGGTCAGGGCAGGGTCGGCGGCGGGTTGGGCCGGGGCGGGTGTTGCGGGGGTCAGCGGTTTGGATTGCGGCACCTGCGGGGGCGTTGCGCCCAGCACGCGGGCCTTGATGTCGTATCCGCCGGAGCCGTCGGGCATGAACACAACCTGCGTGGTTGCGGTTTTCTGGCAGAAATCGAAGGTCCATTCTTCGTACCAGCCTAAGGAAGCATCGGTCTTGTCCATCGTGCCGTTGGGCTGGCGGAAGCCGAGTACGCGGGTGTAGGTGGGCGTGGCGGTGGCGGCGCAGGTGGCGTCGGTGCGGGAGATGGCGATGGCGGCGATATGTTCCGCCGAGCGCTGGGCCGAGGGGTCGGACAGCGTGTCGCCGGGCAACAGCGCCAGCAGCATGGGGCGCTTCTGGTTGCGGGCCACCGCCAGCATGTTGATTTGCCAGATTTTGCCGCAGCCGCGGATTTTCACGTGTTCCGCCCAGATACCGCTGGCGGGGATGGGGAAACTGTCATTCGTTTCCACCGCCGGGAAGGCGATGAAGCCATAGGGGGTGGGGACCTGACGGACGAATTGTTCGATGGTGTTGCAACTGTTGATTTGCCGGCGATACATGAAGCGCGCGGCCGTGCTGACCTGCGTGTCGAACGACATGTTGTTGGCCGCAAACTGGACGAGCTGGGCGCGGTTTTTTTCGGTATTCATGCCGGCGCCTTCCTGGGCGCGGGCGGGGGTGGCCGTCACGGTCAGTACGGCTAAAGCCGTTACGGCCCATACGGCCATGCACAGCAGCATCAATCCATGCAATCCGGCTTTGTAAGTCTTACGCATAGGGGTATTCTGTCCTTGCCGTTTGTATTTGCCAACAGGAAAAGAGACGCTTTTTGTCGATGCGCTTTGCCAATCGGGTCGTGGTCGTAACCGGTGCCGCCAGCGGCATCGGGCTTGCCAGCGCGGCGGGCTTCCTTGAAGAAGGCGCGCAGGTGCTGCTGGCCGACATCAACGAGGCGGGCCTGACCTCCGTGGTCGAGGCTATTCCCCGCGAATTCGCCAAGCGCGCGACGCCGGTCGTGTGCGACGTGGGCGATGCGCGGCAGGTGCAGGCCATCATGCAATATGCGGCGGAGCATTTCGGCACGCTGGACAGCGTGGTCACGGCGGCGGGCGCGGCCCTGCGCAGCCCGTTCGCGGAACTGCGCGAGGCTGATTTCGACCGCATTGTCAGAACCAACCTCAAAGGGACATTCCTGTGCGTGCAGGCCGCCGCTAAGGTCATGGCCGACCTGCACGACCGCGGGCGCGACATTCTGGGCAGCATGGTGCTGCTGGCGAACGACCGGTCGTTTTCAGCCCTGCCCAACATGCTGCCGCATGTCGCGGCGGCGGCGGGGGTGGAGCGTATGGCCCGTTCGCTGGCGCGGCCGCTGGCGCAGTCGGGCGTGCGCATCAACGCGGTGGGGGCGGGGCTTACGGATACGCCCATGCTGCATGCCGCCACGGGCACGGGCAAAACCGCAATGAATATGGGGTTGGCGCGGCAGGCGCAGGCGCGCACGCTGGACGCAGACGAAATTGCAAAAATGATTTTGTTCCTGGCCAGCGCGGAATCCTCCGCCATGACCGGGCAAACCATAGGTACGGGAGCCGATTGAGCATATGAGCGAGTATCACATCCTTCTCAAGTCTTTCGGCCTCGGCGGCCTTAAGGGCGATATGAGCGCCACTTCCCCCATCGACGGCAGCCTGATTGCAACCGTGCCCATGGCCGATGCGGAAGACGTGCCCGCCTTCGTGGACGCCGCCGAAACCGCGTTCGCGCAATGGCGGCTGGTGCCTGCGCCCATACGCGGCGAGCTGGTGCGCCTGCTGGGCGAGGAGCTGCGCAAGGCCAAGGAAGACCTTGGCCGCCTTGTCACGTACGAGACGGGCAAAATCTTTTCCGAAGGGCTCGGCGAAGTGCAGGAGATGATAGACATCTGCGATTTCGCGGTGGGCCTGTCGCGCCAGTTGTACGGCCTGACCATGCCGTCCGAACGGCCCGGGCACCACATGCGCGAAATGTGGCATCCGCTGGGGACAGTCGCGGTTATTTCCGCGTTCAATTTCCCCGTCGCGGTGTGGGCGTGGAACGCAGCATTGGCGTTCGTGTGCGGGGACAGCGTCATCTGGAAACCGTCCGAAAAAACGCCGCTGACGGCGCTGGCCTGCCAGGCCGTGTTCGAGCGCGCACTGGCGCGTTTCCGCGACCAGGGGCATGACGCGCCCAAGGGTTTGTTGCAGGTCCTTATCGGCGGGCGCGGGGTGGGACAGGCGTTGTGTGCGCATGAAAACGTGGCGCTCGTGTCCGCTACCGGCAGTGGCGCCATGGGGCGTTCGGTTGCGGAAATCGTGGCCGGAAGGCTGGGGCGCTGCCTGCTGGAACTGGGCGGCAACAACGCCATGATCGTCACACCGTCGGCGGACCTTGAAATGGCCGTGCGCGCCATCGTGTTCGGCGCGGTGGGAACGGCGGGGCAGCGTTGCACCAGCCTGCGCCGCCTTATCGTGCACGAGGACGTGCATGACCGGCTGCTCGCAGCCCTCAAGAAAGCTTACGGCAATATCCGCGTCGGCAACCCGATGGACGCGGCCACACTTGTGGGGCCGCTTATCGACCAGCAATCCTACGACGCGATGCGCGAAGCCCTGCGGCAGGCGGAGCAGGAGGGTGGAACAATCCTCACCGGCGGTGCGCCCGTGCATGTTTCGGGGAGCGGCCATTACGTCACGCCCGCGCTGGTCGCCATGCCGACGCAGAGCGACGTGGTGCGGCGCGAAACCTTCGCGCCGGTTTTGTACGTCATGAAATACCGGCTGTTCGACGCGGCGCTCAACATGCACAACGCGGTGCCGCAGGGGCTTTCCTCCTGCATCTTCACGACGGATATGCGCGAGGCTGAAATATTCGTGTCCGCCGTGGGGTCGGATTGCGGCATCGCCAACGTCAATATCGGGCCTTCGGGCGCGGAAATCGGCGGTGCGTTCGGGGGCGAGAAGGAAACGGGCGGGGGCCGCGAGTCCGGTTCCGACTCATGGAAGGCCTATATGCGCCGGCAGACCCAGACCGTGAACTATTCCGCCAAGCTGCCGCTGGCGCAGGGCGTGCGTTTCGACGTCTGACAAATTTGCAATTGCAGGGGCGGGGCCGCTAGGCTCGGCCCCCATGGGCAAGGTCGTGACCCGCGCGGTCAGTGAATTCAATTTCGTCATGCAGTACGCACCGTCGCTGGACGGGCGTTTCGGCGACGGCATCATGCGCGCCGCATCGTCCCATGAATACGAATACCTGTTGCTGCAAAGGGCCGGGGACATGCAGGTCGTGGCCGCCGCGAAGCTGTGGGTATTGCCGCGGGCGACCTATCTTGCATACATAGAAACGGCGAAGGACGCGAAGGGGCAGCGATATGGCCGCCGCCTGTTCTGCCGCCTGTTCGCGCATGCGGCGGGCAAGGGCGCGGAGCATTCGCTGGTGTTAAGCCAGTACACGCGTTTCGGCCGCGATTACCTGATGCCGCTGGAAACGCGCATCGCGCGCCGGTACGCGCCGGGCCTCAGCCTCGTCCACGAATACTGGTGATGAATTAAACAGCAATGTGAAACGGGATTCAGAGTCCGTTAAGGAATCGGGCGTAAGTTGAACTTATGAAACGATCGCCTCACACGGTCTTTCTGGTTCTCCATAAACCCTTGTCAGTGTGATGAGCCGCCCTCCTTAAAACAGAGGGCGGTTCTTTTTTTATGTTCGTTTACGTTTTCCGGAATGTTTTAACGCATCGTTTACCAACGGCATCGCACAATTAATAATCAGCATGAATTGAGATAGTTAGCCGCCGGTCACCAAAAATTCCGGCTCAGGCTGGCGAAACGCCGGTCTGCGTGCTACTTTAATAATCATTCAGCTGTATAAATCGGGTCCAAAAAACGAACTTGCTTCGAAGGAGATGACATGATGCCGCAAGAGCGCCTTGATGCATTAAACCGTAAACATTCCATGCTGTCCGCCCTCATTGAACGGGAAGAAAATCTGCCTTCCGCCAATGACAGTTACGTCCGCCAGCTCAAACGCCAGAAACTGATGATCAAGGATATTCTCTCCGGCATCCGCGACGACCTCATGGACGAGGTGAACCAGCGGCAGTCGGGTACGGCGTGATTTATTGGGGGGCTCAACTGCCGCCCCCCAGTCGCGCTGACGCGCTCCCCCGGCTCGCTACGCTGGCGCTGCGCGGGGCCTCAATGGCCCAGTTGAAATGAAGAGCTTCACTCTTGTCTAAGAGAAATAAAAAAGGCCCCGTTGAGGGGCCTTTTTTATTGGTTTGTGCGGTGGGCTCAGGAGCCAGTGCCGCGCAGGAAGTTGGTGAAGTCGAAGCCGGTGTCTTTCTGCTTCGTTTCTTCGACCGGGGCTTCTTCGGCCTGCGGCTTCCATTTGCCTTCCTTCTCAAGCTGCTTGCGCGCTTTCTGGACGGCCTTGTCGAATTCCTGATAGGTGCACAGGCCCAGTTCGACGGGACTGCGCGGCTGGAAGTTGGCCGAATTCGGGTGGGTCTTGTCGCGCACCGACTGGATGGTGTTGCGCGTGGTGCCCACGAGGCGGCCGATGACGTTGTCGTTCAGTTCCGCATGGTGCTTGATTAGCCATGCGATGGCGTCCGGCTTGTCCTGACGCTTGGCGATGGGGGTGTAGCGCGGGCCCTTGGAGCGTTGCTTCGGCTCCGGCAGGTCGGTCTGGATACCCTTCATGCGGTAGGCGCTGTCCGCTTCGGCTTTCTTGATTTCTTCCGGCGTGACCAGGCGCTGCTGAAGCGGGCTCTGGCCGGTGATTTTCTGGCCTTCCTCGTCAGCGAGGGCCTGAACTTCGAGCGGGTGCAGGCCGCAGAAGGCCGCGATCTGGTCGAAGGTCATCATGGTGTTTTCAATGAACCACACGGCGGTGGCTTTCGGCATCAGCGGGGCGTTCATTTTCCCATCCTATTTTCTTGTGCTAAAACGGCGGCAATATACCCAATCCGGGCGGGATTGCCAGAAATTATTAAGATTTATAAGACCGTGAGCAGGATTTTGCCCTGATGCTTGCCCGATTCCATGTATTTATGGGCCGCCGGGGCGTCTTCCAGCGGGAAGGTCTTGGCGATAACGGGTTTTATCCTGCCGTTAGTGATCATGGGCCAGATTTTCAGGTCGAGGTCCTCGCCGATGGCGGCCAGCTCGTGCAGGGGGCGGCCCCGCAGGGTGGAGCCGGTGAGCACCAGCCGCTTGCGCATCATGGTCGGGATGTCGATGGTGGCGGTCTTGCCGTTCATGTGGGCGATGCTGACGTGGCGGCCATCGGGGGCCATGATGTCCATATCCTGCGTTAAAACCTGTCCGCCCGACATGTCGAGCACCACGTCGATGCCTTCGGGCACCACCCGGCGCAGGGCTTCGACATAGTTTTCCAGGCCCCGGTCGATGGCCATGCGGGCGCCCAGCTTGATGCACAGGCGTTTTTTGCCCGCGTCGCCGGTGGTGACGTAAACCTGCGAGCCGCACTGGTAGGCCATCTGCGTCGCCATGACGCCGATGCCGGAGGTGCCGCCGTGGATGAGCAGGCTTTCGCCGGGCCTGAGGCGCCCGCGCAGGAAAACGTTGTTCCAGACGGTGAACAGCGCCTCGGGCAGGGCTGCCGCGTCCACCACGGACATGTTAGGCGGTACTTCGTGGCACAGGGCCTGATGGGCCACCACGTATTCGGCATACCCGCCGCCGGGCAGCAGGGCGCATACATAATCGCCGGGCTTGTAGCGGGTGACGTTGGCGCCCACCGCCTCCACCACGCCCGAGACTTCGAGGCCGGGAATGTCGGTCACGCCTTCCGGCGGGTCGTACTGGCCGCGGCGCTGCATGATGTCGGCGCGGTTCACGCCGGCGGCGACCACGCGGATGATGACCTGGTCAGGCCCCATGGCCAGCACCAGTTCCCGTTCCGTCAAACGCAGCGCGTCGGCGCTGCCGCCCTTACCGGCGATTTCTATGGCCCGCATTCTTGCCCCTCCCGAAAGGCATGATACATTCGTGGCATGATTGACGATGATTTTGTTCCCCAAAAAGCAAAGCCACAACCAAAAAAACTCGACGCCCTGTCGGTGGACGAGCTTCACGACTATATCACCGAGCTGAAAGAGGAGATTGTCCGCGTTGAAGCCGAAATCAAACGTAAGAAAGCTTCAGCCGACGCGGCCGCGAGCTTCTTCAAAAAGCCGGTCTAAGGCCCGGCATTCCCCCATAAAGCTGAACCTTGCCCTGCAGGGCGGGGGCGCGCACGGCGCGTTCACATGGGGCGTGCTGGACCGGCTGCTGGAGGAAGACGACCTCGCCATACAGGGTATCAGCGGTACGTCCGCCGGGGCGATGAACGGGGCGGTGCTGGTGGCGGGGTTCGCCCGGGGCGGGCGGGCGGGCGCCAAGGCCGCGCTTGAGGCGTTCTGGGCCGACGTGTCGATGGCGGGCATGATGATGCTGCCGTCCATGGGGGTGCCGGCGGGGCTGCTTCAGGAAAGCTTCAACCTTGAAAACTCCCCGCTTTATGCCGCGTTCAATTACCTGACGCAGACCTTTTCGCCCTACCAGCTCAACCCGCTGAACCTGAACCCGCTGAAAGAGATTTTAATGCAGCATGTCGATGTCGACGCGCTGCGCAAGCCGCACGGCATGCAGTTGTTCGTGACCGCCACGGCGGTGCGTTCGGGCCATGCGCGGGTGTTCCACTGCAAGGAACTGAGCGTGGACGCGCTGCTGGCGTCGGCGTGCATTCCCACGCTGTTCCAGGCGGTGGAAATCGACGGCGAGCCGTACTGGGACGGCGGGTACATGGGCAACCCGGTCATCTACCCGCTGATTTACAATACGGATGTCAGCGACGTGCTGCTGGTGCAGATAAACCCGCTGTTCCGCGAAGACACGCCGCGCACGGCGTATGAAATCGTCAACCGGCTGAACGAAATCAGCTTCAATTCCTCGCTGATATCGGAGATGCGGGCCATCAATTTCGTCTCCAAGCTGATGCACGAACACCGGCTCGATCCGCAAAAATACCGCGACGTGCGCATGCACATGGTGGCGGCCACGTTCGACATCAAGCAGATGGACGCATCGAGCAAGATGAACCCGCGCTGGGATTTCTTCCTGTTCCTGAAGGAGCAGGGGCGCGAACGGGCGGAGGCGTGGCTGAAAGCCCATAAAAAGGACATCGGCCACCGCGCCAGCCTGAACGTGCAGGACGATTTTCTCGATGCGCATAAACGCCTGAAAAACGCAGCAACCGATTCAAAAGATTCACAAAAAAGGAAACGCATATGACTACGCAGCTTAAAGGTAAGAACGCCCTCGTCACCGGCTCCACCAGCGGTATCGGCCTTGCCATCGCCAAGGCGCTGGCGGGGCAGGGGGCCAACGTCATCATCAACGGTTTCGGCGAGGCCGACGCGATTGAAAAAGAGCGCGCCGGGCTTGAGAAGGATTACGGCGTGAAGGCGTGGTACAACGGCGCCGACCTGTCCAAGCCCGAGGGCGTGAAGGGCATGATCGCGGACGCCGCGGCCAAGGCCGGCAGCGTCGATATCCTCGTCAACAACGCCGGTATCCAGCACACGGCGCCGGTGGCTGAGTTTCCGCAGGATAAGTGGGATTTCATCCTGGCGCTGATGCTGACCGCGCCGTTCGTCGCCATCAAGGAAGTGCTGCCGCTGATGCGCAAAAACGGGTTCGGACGCATCGTGAACATCGCGTCGGTCCACGGACTTGTCGCCTCGGAAAACAAGGCGGCGTATGTTTCGGCCAAGCACGGCCTCGTGGGGCTGACCAAGGTTGTGGGGCTTGAGACGGCGAAGGAGCCGATTACCTGCAACGCCATCTGCCCCGGCTTCGTGCTGACGCCGCTTATCAAGAAACAGATCGACGATATCGCAGCAAAGGAGGGTATCGCGCAGGACAAGGCGCGCGAGCGCCTGTTGCAGGGCAAGCAGCCGTCCAATGAATTCGTGACGCCGGAGGAGGTGGGCGACCTCATCGTCTTCCTGTGTTCGGATTCAGCGAAGATGCTGACGGGGGCCGCCTACACCATCGACGGCGGCTGGACCGCCCAATAACACAGGCTTTCACCTTGCCTTTGACAGGCGCCGCGGTTAATGTGGCGCCTGTCTCCCCCCACATCCGACCGAAAGACCATTCCCATGGATGAAATCAAGCAACGCCTGAAAGATGCTTCCGACGCCTGCATCGCCACGTATGAAGCCTGGCGCGGCAAATCCAGCGAAGCCGGCGCGCGCGAAGCCTTACAGGAAGCCGTGCATGAGCTGCGCAAGGTCGCGGCCCGCCTCGAAATCGAACTCGCAGTGTCCGACCGCAAGAGTCAGGGCAACGAGCCTATCCCCATTCCGTCCCACCGCGCTTCCCGCCGCCAGGGCGGCCCGGACATTGACGGGGACGACGACAACCGCGCCAACCGCCAGCAGGGTGGCCGCGACGGCAACCGTGGCGAGCGTGACGGCAATCGCGGTCCGCGCGATGCAGGCGGCAATAATGCAGGCGGCGGTGCAGGTGGCGGTTCGCGCCCGGTCCAGATTCGCCGTCCGCAGGAAAACGCGGCGCCGGTCGAGGCGTCTTCCCAGCCGGCGGCCCAGCCCGGTAATGAAACCCCTGCCGCAGGCGGCGAGGAGGAGGGCGTGCAACGCAAACCCCGCCCGCTTTCGCTGAAACGCGGGGCGCCGGACGCTGAGTAAGTTTTAGAACTCAATGTAAAAATATTCAGGGCGGCGTTTCCGTAAGGAGCGCCGCCTTTTCTTATGGTTAAATGTTAATTTTCCCTAACCTGATAGGGTTTTTGTACACAGCTTTCTGAAAACTGCTGCGCTGCTCCCAAATTACTGAAAATACAGGACAATTTAAACCGCTTACGTCTCAATGTCCTGTTAACGTTTCGCCCCTTATGATAGATTAAGGATGGTTAACGGCCATCCCATGCGCGTGGGGAGCAACGCTTGTATAAGTCACCTGAAAATGGCCGAGAATCGGTCGTTTCAAGCACCGGTCCCGGATTGGCAGCTTCGCCTGGCGAGGGTGCGGCACGCGTTTTGACGCGTCTTCTGATTCGCGCGCGTAACATATTCATTCCCGCAAACCCGCTTGTGCAGCCGCCGTCGCGCGGGAACGTCTTCGCGCTTCTGTTCGGCGCGGTGGCGCTGACGGGCGTTCTGGCCGCGGTCGGCATGCAGACGCTGACCGGCCCTGTCACCACCATTACCCGCGTGACGCAAAAGAACATCGCCGAAACCCAGTTGATGATGAACGCGCGCATCATCATCAACGCCGCCGTGGCCGGCGTTTCGGGCGGCGACCCGGATAACGACAATTTCGTCGAGCCCTCGGCCTTCGTGCCTGCCGCTACGGGCGAAACTGCGCCGCTGAACGGCGGTTTCCTGCCGGACGGGTCGAACGGTACCGAAAGCCTCGGCCTGTCCCTGACTGACCCGTGGGGCATGAAATACGGTTATTGCGTGTGGGACCACGGTTCCACCCACGCCTCCACCAACCGTATCGGCGGGGACGACAACGCCACCAATAAAGCGACGCTTCAGCCGGTCATCGCGGTCATTTCGTCCGGCCCGGACCGTGAATTCAACACGCCGTGCCCGACCTACACCACCGACAACATCATGGATGTCGTCCGCATCGGGGACGACCTTGTGCAGGAATACAATTATTCGGAAGCATCGGCTTCGTCGGGCGGGCTGTGGTCGCTCAACCTTTCCGACCCGACCAAGGCGGAACTCAAACCCTCCACCCAGTCGGGCGCGCCGTCCGCGCCGGTCATCAGCATCGACCGCGACACGGGCATCGGCGATTTCGTCGGCATCACCACCGATACGCTGGCCGCGAAGACGGACCTTGTGACGTTGAGCGGCGGCCTCAAGCTCGACGCCGCGTTCCAGGCCGGGGTCGGCACCTGCACCACGGCGGAAGAGGGGGCCATCCGTTATAACGACGACGCGGCCATCAAAACGCTGGAAGTGTGCAACGGCACGGCGTGGATTCCGGCGGGGTCGGATGTGTGGAAGCTTGACGGCACCAACGTCCACCTGAAGACGGCCACCAATAATGTCGGCATAGGCACCGACACGCCCACCCAGAAACTGGACGTGCAGGGCAATACCAATATCAGCGGCAACATCACTGTCGGCGGCGATGCCGGGGTGGTCGGCAATTTCGACGTCAACAACGGTAAGTTCACCATTTCCGCGTCTTCCGGCGACACGCTGATTGCGGGCACGCTGGGCGTTTCCGGTGACGCCAACATGAACGCCAAGCTGGGCGTGACCGGCGAGGCGACGTTCGCGGACAACGTCCTCATCGCCAAGGACCTGCTGGTCAACACCGACAAGTTCACGGTTTCCGGCACGTCGGGCGATACCGCCATCGGCGGCGCGCTTACGGTGGACGGCAATGTCGACGTAGGCGGCGGCAAGTTCACGGTGGGCGCCACTACGGGCGACGTCGCGGCGCAGGGCAATCTTTCCGTCACCGGCAATGCGGGCATCATCGGCACGCTGGACGTGACGAACGCGGCGACGCTGCGCGACAGCCTCACCGTCATCGGCGACATGGTGGTGGATACCAACACGTTCTTCGTGGACTCGACGCTCAACCTCGTCGGTGTCGGTACGCTGGCGCCGAAATCCATGCTGGATGTCGCGGGCGCCATCAAAATCGGCGCGCAGGCGGCGTGTGATGCTGCGGGCGCCAATAACGGCACCATCCGCTACGACAACAGCATTAAGAAGATGCAGCTTTGCGTCGACGGTATCTGGTCGTCGGTGTCGTCCATCGAAAATCTCGACGATATCGGCGACGTGGAAGTGCCGTCGCCCAACGACAACGACGTGCTGGTGTGGGACAGCGGGTCGAACCGCTGGGTCGCCAAGAACATCGTGGACGTGGGGCCTGCCGCGGTTAACCCGGCGGGTGTCACCGGCTCGGTTCAGTTCAAGAAGAACGCCGACCTGGCTGCCGACCCCACCAACTTCCATTACGACGAGAGCAACCATCGCCTCGGCCTCGGCACCAATGCGCCGCAATACACGCTTGATGTGGACGGCACGCTGCGCGCCACCGGCGCCTCGCTGCTGGAAGGCACGCTGGACGTGGTGGGCAACACGGTGCTTTCGGGTACGCTGAAAGTGACGGGCGATGCGGCGTTCGATACCAGCACGCTGTTCATCAACGCAGGGGGCAACAATGTCGGTATCGGCACCATCAGCCCCAACGCGTCCGCCGCGCTGGACATTACCTCCACCGTCGGCGGTTTCCTGCCGCCGCGCCTTTCGACCACGCAGATTGCGAATATTTCCACCCCGGCCACCGGCCTTATGGTGTTCAACAGCCAGACCAACAAGCTGCAGATTTACGACGGCCTGACCTGGCTGAACGTCGGTTCCGCCGCGGGTCTCGGTTCTTCCATGGTGGATGGCTGGCCGGATGCGGTGAACTGCGGCGCGCCGGGGCACCCGACCATTTATTACCTGACCTACGGGCCGTATACGGACGGCAAATATTACTACCGCAACATCTATGACGCGGGCGACCGTTCGGTCTGGTTCAACGCGGACAAAACGTTCTCCAACAAAACCACGGCGGAAACGGGTTGCGACGCCAAGGGCATCAACCAGCTTTACGCGGAAAACCGCGCCTATAACTTCGTGGGCGGCGCGTCCGCGGGCGGCGGCGGGTCCATGATCGTGGACGTGCCGGACGCCATCGATTGCGGCGTTTCGGGAACTCAGCGCTTCCTGTTCATGCAGACGTCCACCGGCACCAGCTACACCTACGCCTTCTCGGGCGGGGCCAACGGGCTTGGCATGCAGGTCACGTTCTCGGGCCTGCCGGCGGGGTCGCATACGTCCACCACCAACACGGCGGGGTGGACCAACGCCAACGGGTGTGACGGCAAAACGCTGGCGCAACTGGCCACGGAAGACCGCGTGTTCTTCATGGTGGGCGAGCCTACCAACGGCGGCGGCGGTGGCGGCGGTTCGCCCACCGGCTCCGACGGGTATATCCAGTTCGCCACGTCCGGCGCGTTCGACGGTGAATCCACCTTCTTCTGGGACAAGGCCAACGACCGTCTGAGCATCGCCGCCGGTTCCACGCCGGTCGCGCGCCTCGACGTGGCGGGTGGCGTGCGCCTCGGCACCGATGCCGTGTGCACGGCGGCCAAGACCGGCATGATTGTTTATAATGCGGGCAGCTTCCGCCTGTGCACGGGGGCGGGCAGTTTCGTCACCATTCTGGATAGCTCCTACACCGAACTGGACCCCAAGGTCGGTACGCTGACCTCGGGCAAATGGTGCACGACGGACGGTTCCAAGGTCGTCTGCACGGCGGACGAGCCGGTGCTGGCCGAGGTGGACCCGAAAGTCGGCACGCTCACCTCCGGCAAATGGTGTACCAGCAACGGCACCACCATTACCTGTACGAACGACGCGCCGGTCACCAGCGCGGGCTCTGATAAACAGGTCATCTTCAACGACGGCGGCAGCGCGCTTGAGGGCGCCGCCAACATGGTGTGGGACAAGACCGCCTCGCGCCTCGGCGTCGGCGCCGCCACCATGCCGGGCTTCACCGTGGACGTCACGGGCAAAACGGGTACCGACGCACTGGTACTGAAGGCGGTTACGGTGGCCGCGGCCCCGGTGGGGTCTTCGGTCGCGGCTTCCGGCCTTACAGGCGCGGTGCAATATAACGACAACGGCTCGCTGGCTGGCGAGGCCGCGTTCTTCTGGGATAAGGCGACCAAGCGCCTCGGCATCGGCACGTCCACGCCCGCCCGCGGAATCGAAATCGTCGGCACCAATTCCAACCAGACCACGCTGCAGGTTTCACACGCAGAAAACGCCACAAGTTCGGGCGGGTTCCTCGCGCTCAAATCGCGCGGCACCTTCGCCGTGCCGCTGCCGCCGAATGCCGGCGACAACCTCTTCTCCTTCGGCGCGGGCGGTTATAACGGCGCAGCGTGGCAGAACAACCGCGCCATCATGTTCTTCAAGGCTGAGACGCTCTGGTCCACCACGGATACGTCCACCGCTATCACCTTCGAAACCATGTCCGGCACCACGCGCAGCGAAAAACTGCGCCTGACGGGTAACGGCGCGCTGGGGCTCGGCACCGCCACGCCGGACGCCACGGCCATTCTCGACATCACCTCCACCACGCGCGGCGTGCTGTTCCCGCGCATGACCACGGTGGAACGCACGGCCATCGCCACGCCCGCCACCGGCCTTATCGTTTACGATACCGACCTGAACACGCTGTATGTGAAAACCGCGTCCGCATGGACGGCGGTTGGCACGGGTGCGGGCGGCAGCAGCAACGGCGGGGCCGGGTACCTGCAATTCGCAGGCGCCACGGCGGGCAGCTTCGCCTCGTCCTCCACCACGGCGGGCCAGCAATTGTTCTGGGACGCGACCAATCATCGCCTGGGCGTTGGCACGGCTACGCCGAACGCGCGTCTGACGGTTGCCGGCGGCGTCAATCTTGGGTCCACGCAGGGCAAGGCGTCGTTCGGAAACTACGATAACGATGCCACGACCTCGTTCAACATCCTCGGCGGGACGAACAGCGATACGCGCCTGCTTACCCTTCACGCTTCCGTTTCCGGCACGCAGGGGTCTGCCTTCAACAATGCGCTCATGCAGGTGTACGGGCATAACGGCACGTCCTACCTGCCGGTCTTCAGCGCGTACAACACCGGCAGGGTTGCCATCGGGACCGTTACCGGCCAGCCCAAATCCGTGCTGCATGTCGGCGGCGGCATCCAGATGGGCGACGACACTGACACCTGCCCGGGCGCCAGCGACGTCAAGGTCGGCACGCTGCGTTACAACACC
>JAMIFL010000168.1:0-10743 GCA_035906295.1 Alphaproteobacteria bacterium
TGAACGACATGAGCGTTTACGTGGATTTCGACGTCATCCCCGCCATCGTGGGCGCGGTGCTGCGGCCCAAGGCGGACGGTGTGCGCGTGGCGGTGCTGCCGAACGAGGTGACGGTGGGGCGGCAGGGCGGTTTGCGCATTACTTCCATCGGGCCGCGCGGTGCGGCGCGCCCGGTTACGCGCCGCGCAGACGGCGCGGGCGCGCAGGGGCCGAGCACGGTGTTCGATTTCGAACGCTGGGCGCTGGGCGGGCCTGCGCATTACCTTGAAATGCGCCGCAGCATCGACGACCGGGTCGCTAGCATGCCGGAAGACCGGAAGCTGCCGGAGATTTTGAACGGCGCCAAGTTCATGCTGGCGCAGGGCCTGCCGGAAGAGGCGGAAGGCTTTATCGGCATGGCGCAGGGGTATATGCCGGCGCTGGTGGATTCAGGCGAATTCCAGGCGCTGCGCGGGGCCGTTTCGGCGCTGCGCGGGCAGGTCGATGACGCCAAGGCGGCGCTGGCCGCGCCGTCGCTGCAAAAGCTGGACGAAATGGGGTTGTGGCGCGCGTACGTGATGGCGCGCAGCGGCGACATGACGGGGGCTGAAAAGGCGATTACACCGCAGGGGCTGGACATTCTGGACACCTATCCCGCCCGCATCCAGGCCATGATGATGCCGGATATGATGGATGCGGAGCTGGCGCGGGGCGACGTCTCGCAGGCCGAGGCGATGCTGGAGGCGTATGAAAAAGCGTCGGAGCTGTCGCTTACGCCGGACCGGGATACGATCATCGCGTTCTACAAGGGCCGCATCGCGCAGTTGCGCGGGGACGACGAGGCGGCCATCGCCAGCTATCGCAAGGCTTCGGACGGGCGGTTCGGGCCGTATCCGGTGCGGGCGACCATGGCGCTGGTGGAACGGGGGCTTTCGTCCAGGACCATCACGCGCGACGACGCGGTGGCCAAGCTGGAACGGTTCCGTTACGGCTGGCGGGGGGACGACCTTGAAACCCAGATTTCCCAGCGGCTGGGCCTTTTATACGTCACCAACGGCGAACAGCGCCGGGGCCTGACCATTTTGCGCAATGCCGCGACGCTTTCAGACGACCAGAATGAGCGCGAAAAAATCGTGGCGGTGATGCAGAAGGCGTTCCGCGAACTGTATTCGGGTAAAAGCAAAGAGAAGATGACCCCCATCGAGGCCGCCGCGGTGGCCGCCGATTTCGCCGAACTGATGCCCGCGGGCGGGGACGGTGAGGCCATTACCATGACCATCGCCGACCAGATGGTGGCCATCGACCTGCTGGACCGGGCGGCGGACATGATAGACCCGCTGGTGGAACGCACGGCCAGCCTGTCGGACGCGCTGAAATACGCGGAACGGGCGGCGGCCATCCGTATCCTGAACGACCAGCCGGACATGGCGCTGGCGGTTTTGAACCGCGCGCTGGCGCGGGCCGATGCTTCGGCGGGCATACCGGCGGAGCATATCCGCCGGCTGGCCCTGCTGCGGGCCAAGGCCAAGGGCGAACTGAAACGCACGGACGACGCGCTGGCCGAGCTGGCGACGCTGCCGGAGGATACGGAGACGCTGGGCCTGAAAGCCGACATTGCGTGGAGTGCGCAGCGCTGGCCGGTGGCGGCGGAGGCGCTGGACAGGCTGGTGAAGGCGTCCAACCTTTCGGCCACCAGGGCGCCGACGCTGGAACAGGCGCAACTGGTGCTGAACGAGGCGCTGGCGCTGAACCTTGCGGGCGATACCGTGCGGCTGGAGCAACTGCGCGTATCGTATGGCGACATCATGCGCCTGACGGATTTGAACCAGCCCTTCCAGCTTGTGACCCGCATCGCCCAGACGGCGGCGCTGGCCGACCGCGAAACGCTGCTGAAACTCGTTTCGGAGGTCGATATGTTCAAGACGGTGCTGGAAAAATACAAGCAGGGGCAGGCCCCGGCGGTTCCTGACCAGAAGGCCGCCCCTGTGGCGCCCGCACCGGCGCAACCTGCTGAAAACGCAGGGAAACCGGCGCAGTAGAAAACTGGTCAGTTCGGGGCGGGTGTGGGAAACGGCCTTTGGGGGCTGTTTTTTATTGGGCTGAATTTCTGGTCAGGGAAAAATGAAAACTATTTATTTTCAACGGCTTGGTTCTGGTCAGCCGCCGGGGCCTGATAGCGGGCGGTGAAGGTTTTAAGCGCTTCTTCAACCACGGTGTCGCGGTAGGCGGGGACGGTGGCTTCGGTCATGGCGAACAGGCGGGGCCAGAGCAGCGCGTCGGTCAGCAGGCCGAAGAACTGGCGGGTGGCGACGGCGCGGTCGGTGATGCGCCAGATACCTTCGGCGATGCCCTGATCGAGCACGGCGTCGAGGCGGGTGATGAAGGGGCGACGCCATGCATCGTTGACCGACTGGCCGAGGCCCGGGACCTGTTCCTTCAGCAGGATGCCCATGCGGATAAGGCCGAGCAGCATGGGGTTATCGAGCCTGCGGGCGTAGGACTGGCCGAGGGCGCGCAGGGCCTGCGCGACGGGCTGGCTGTTGGCGGCGTGGCTTTCGTCGCGCATTTCGGCCAGCAGGCTGGCCGCGCCTTCCAGCAGCAATTCCTTTTGCGGGTAGTGTTTGTAGACGGTGGCGGTGGAAACCTTTGCCGCCTTGGCAATGTCCTTCAGGCCCACGGGTTCGAAGCCGCGTTCGACGAAGAGGCCGAGGGCGGCGCTCAGTATCTTTTCGCGGCTTTTGGTGGCGCGGGCGGCCTGATAGGCTGGGTTGCTCATGCGACTGAATTTAATGCGTTTTATAAAACAAGTCCAGAAACTTGTTTTTGATTATAGAAATTGGTCTGGTGATGGGGCGGGGCATGGCGTATGGTCTGGCCCGATATGAGCGCGTATACCCCCCCCACCCATAAGACGGAAGCCGACAGGCTGGCAAGCCTGCAGGGGCCGTGGGGACAATCGTACCTGCCGCCGGGGGTGATGGCGGTTTTGCGCATGCCGCCGCCATGGCCGCGCACGTTCGCGCTTGAGAACGACCTGCGCAAAGTGTGGGTCAAGACCGCGACGCAGAAGGGGTTTCCGTATGGACCCACGGTGCAGCGGCGGCTTGAGGGCGCGGATACGCCGGGGGTTTTGCGCTGTACCTATATTTTCGACCGGGTAGCGGCGCTTGCGTTCGAGGCATCGCGCCTGCGCCGGCTGGGCGCCGCCGGGCACCCGGTGCCGCACGTGCTGGCCCAAAGCGGCACGGGCATGGTTTTGAGTGATACCGGACGCTCGCTGTGGGACATGCTGCGGCGTAAGACGCCGTCATGGATGCTTTCAGAAGCGGCGGGCATTGCGCTTGCGGTCCTGCACGAAGCGGGGGAATACCACGGCCAGCCCTACCCCAAGAACCTGACATGGGACGGGCAGCGCATTCATTTCATCGACCTTGAGGACGACGCGTCCGCCATGGGGCAGACGGACCGGCGGCTGCGGGATTTGTGGCTGTGCGTGCACGGCCACTGGCCGTTCGCCAAGGCGGTGCCCGATTTGGGCGCACGCATCGCCAACGCCTATACGGTGCGCGCGTCGCGCGCGGGGGTGCGTGACATGCTGGACCGGACGGACGTGATGGATACGGGCCGCGCGCGGCTGCTGCACGGGCTTGCGGGGACCAATGTGAACGACAACCTGCGCCGGTATCGCTGGACGCTGCAATCGGTGCGGCTGGGGCTGCGCGGGCGGCTCAGCCCCCTGTAATACAGCGGCTCAGCCCGCTATAACTCCGCCGTTCAACCGTCTGTAACACCGCGGTTCGACCGCCTGTAAAGCCGCTGCTTAACCGCCTGTAACGGCGCCGACGCTGGGCAGCGCCGTATCGAAGCTGCGGACGAGGCTGCCGACCACGAGGTGCCAGCCGTCAACCAGCACGAAGAAGATGATTTTGAACGGCAGGGAAATCATGACCGGCGGCAGCATCATCATACCCATGGACATGAGGATGGAGGCGGTCACCATGTCGATGATGAGGAAGGGCAGGAACAGCATGAAGCCGATTTCAAAGGCGCGGCGCAGTTCCGAAATCATGAAGGCGGGGATGACGACCTGAAGGGGCGTTTCCATGGCGGTCGCGGGGGGCGTTACCTTGCTCATTTCAATGAAGAGGCTGAGGTCGTTGTCGCGGGTGTGTTTGAGCATGAAGGCCTTGAACGGCTCGCTCGCGCGGTCGATGGCGGTGGCTTCGTCGATGTCCTGATTAAGCAAAGGCTGGATGCCCTGTTCGTAGGCGGTGGTCAGGGTCGGGGCCATGATGAAGAAGGTGAGGAACAGCGCCAGCGACATGATGACTGTGTTGGGCGGCGTCTGCTGCACGCCCAGCGCGGTGCGCAGGAAAGACAGCACGATGATGATGCGGGTGAACGACGTCATCATGATGAGGATGGAGGGGGCGATGGACAGGATGGTCAGCAGCGCCAGCAACTGGACCACGCGGCCAGCGAGCGAGCCGTCGTCGCTGCCCATGTCGAGCGAGAGCTGCTGCGCCATGGCGATGGGCGCGCCGAGGATGAGGCCCGCGCCGAGAAGGCAGGCAAACAAAATGAGGCATTTGCGCAGGGGCGTTATTTTCATGTCGGCTCGGCTTCCTTGACGGGCGGCGTTATGTTCGCGGCGATGACGGTGGGGGCCTGCGGGCCCAGCAGCACCAGATGCTGCCGGTCGTCGCAACTGACCAGCACCATTTTGTGGCGCGCGTCGATGGGGCGGATTTCGAGGACGGCGAGGCGCTGGCCCCGGCCGCGCGCGCCGGGCAGGTTGCCCCAGCCCGCCTTGCGGGCCAGATGCGCACACAGGCCCATGAGCGCCAGCACGAAGGCCAGCGCAAACACGAACTGCATATAATCGGACATGCCCATGCCGCCATGGTGCAGGCTTTTGAACCCTACGTCCATACGGGACGGGACGTTATGCGCAGGGCGCGCGCGTTATGTCACCGCGTGTCGTATCTCGGCACGTTGTTTCATTCGGTGCGGTTTTTGAGGTCGGCTACGCGGGTTTCCAGCGTGGCGGTCAGGCGTTCGAGATTCGAGACGGCCTTTTGCAGCAGGGGGTGGAGGGCGCGGTCCGGCTTCGCTTTCAGGGCTTTTGCGATGGCGAGGGATTCCTGGTCGAGCAGGGCCAGGTTGATGCGATAGCCGTCGCGCACGGCCTGATCGGCTTTCTCAAGGTTGGCGACGAGGGTTTCGAGGCGGACCTGCAAACCGGGCTGGGGTTTCGAGGGGGGGCGGGGAATCATTTCGCGTCATCCTCCAGCAGGGGTTTTGCCAGTTCCTCTTTCAGGATGGCGTCGAACGGGTTGGGTTCGCCGTTGGCCTGATAGACGTAGGCGAGAATTTCCCCCACGGCCATCAGGGCCTCGGTGGGGATGGGGCTGTCGAGTTCGAATTTGGCCAGCAGCTCGGCGAGGTTTGCGTCTTCCCGCACTTTTACGCCGTTTTGATAAGCGATTTCAAGGATTTGCCGGGCCACGGCGCCGCGCCCGGCGGCGGAAACCTGCGGCACCATGCCCTGCGCGCTGCGGTCCTTCAGGGCCACGGCGGTCATGCGTCTGGGCAGCGCCTCGGCATTGAGGGGGACCAGCGGGTCGCGTTCGTTTTCGGGGTCTTCGGTGTTTGGCACGGTTTTCGCAATACCCGGTACAGGTGGAATTCAAAAGAGCGAGAAAAACAAATGATGCTCGGTAATATCGGCCTTTTCAAAGGCATTATGGCGAAAATGGACTGGCTTGACCAGAACCAGCGCGTCATCGCGCAGAACGTCGCCAACGCGGATACGCCCGATTACCAGCCGATGACGCTGAAGGCTGCGGATTTCAAATCCTTCCTTGGCCGTTCGGCTGAAAAGGCGGGGGCGGTGGATATGACGCCGGTGCGCCTGCAGGCCACGGATTCCAAGCATTTCGGTATCGGCGCCGCGGGCGCGGGCATCAGCGGCGACGAAGCCAAGCAACGCAAGATTTACGAGGCAAGCCCGGATGAAAACGGCGTCGTCATCGAAGAACAACTGTTCCGCGCCAACAGCAACGCCACGCAATACCAGATCGCAACCGACCTTTACCGCCGCAACGCAGGCATGCTTCGCCTTGTCGTTCAGGGCGGACGTTAACGGGTAGGAGAGGAGACACGCCATGCAAATCATGAACGCCATCGGTATCGCCGCTTCCGGCATGCACGCACAGGGCGACCGCCTGCGCGTCATTTCGCAGAACATCGCCAACGCCGACACCGCCGCGACCGGCCCGAACGCCGAGCCGTACCGCCGCAAGACCATTACGTTCAAGAACGCGATGGATAAGGAACTGGGTGCGGAAATCGTGCAGAACGGCGGCATCAGGGAAGACATGCGTTCGCCGTTCCGCCTGAAATTCCAGCCGGACCACCCGGGTGCCGACGCCAACGGCTACGTCAAGCTGCCGAACATCAACACCCTTATCGAAGTGATGGACATGCGCGAGGCGCAGCGGTCCTATGAGGCCAATCTCGGCATGGTCGAAATTGCGCGGGGCATGCTGAACCGCACGCTGGACTTGTTGCGCGGGTAAGAAACGCCATATAATTGAGAGATACGGAGATTATCCATGGTCGATAAAGTTTCACAAGCGATTGGCGCCTACCTCAACACCGCCAAGATTGCCGACAAGGGCACGGGCGGCGAGGGGGATGACGGGTTTTCGTTCGGCAACCTGATGAAGGCCACGATCGACCAGGTCGTGACCACGCAGAAGACGTCGGAAGCGGTTTCGGCGCAGGCGGTGCTGGGCAAGGCCGAACTGACCGACGTGGTGCAGGCGGTGACGGAAGCCGAAATGACGCTGCAGACCGTGATGGCAGTGCGCGACCGCCTTATCGCATCGTATCAGGACATCATGCGCATGCCGATCTGACGGCTGCTTTCGACAATCAGTGAATGGCCAAAGCCGCCGGTTTCGACCCGCGGCTTTCGTTTTGGCGGCTGGCCAGCGCCTGCATGGTGTCAACCTGTTCGGATGCGACCTGCATCATCGTTCCGGCGGCGCTGAGTTCGGCGCGGGCATAGCGGCCGATGCGGCGTAAATCAGCCATGGCGGAAATGCGCGCGCGGGCGTTTTTGCTGCGTTTCAACGTCAGGTTCACGAGCAGGATTGTGGCTGCCATTTCGCTTTCATTGCCGCGGATGATGGCGTCGGCGGTGCTGATGTTGGCGTCGAAGCTGGATTTGTGGCGGCCCCCCGCAAAGGCGTTGAATTTATCGGCGGTGTTGATTTGCCGGAGCAGGGGGCTGTGGTCTTCCGCGCAGGCGTTGTCCAGCATGGCCTGAAGGTCGTCGCGCGGGATGGGGGTCTGTTCATGGATTCCGGCGATGGTCTGGCGGCATTGCTGCGCCAGTTCGTCGATGGCCGCGGTATCCGCGCGGGTCAGGATTTCGGCCACGGGGGTCATGGTCCACAGGGCTTCGAGCCGGCTTGCCACCGGGCGCTGGCGTTCGAGGCGGATGAGGGCGGTGGTGTGGGCCACCTGTTCGCCTTTCCAGTTTATCCATTCCTGTGTGGAGCCTGCCAGCAAGGCGCGGCGGCTGCGGCGGCGGGCGGCGTCTTCGAAATAGATTTTGGTGTAGTCGCTTAGAATGTCGTCGTCCCATGTGCCTTTGACGAGGTCGCGGGCGAGGGTTTGCGCGCATTCGCGCCGTGCGGCCATGGCATTGAGGCGGCGGCGCAGGGCGGGCAGGTTTTGCGTCATCAGGGTTTGACCAGCGACAGATAGGGGTGGGGGCCGTTCAGGGCCGCGGGCCTGTAGGTAAGGCCCGCGAGGCTGGCCGACAGGCCCGGGCGCAGGCGCAGCGCGAAGGCGGCGGAGCGGCGGGCGTAAATCTGGGCGGTTTTGATGCGGGCGATCGTCTCGGGGCTGTGGTCTTTACGCAGGGCTGCGCAGGCCACGTCATAAATCGCGCGGGCCATGAGGCCGGTGGCGTCGGTCAGCATCATGCGGGCCATTTCGTGGGTGTAATGTTCGCGCGTCTGGAGGTAGCGGTCGGCGCTTTCGCCGGCGGTGTCGAGCGCGCGGCGAAAGGTGCCGTGGTAATAATCAATCTGGACGGTGGAATCATCCGGCTGCGGCACGCCGGGGATGCTGCGGCCCATGGACATTTCCTGAATCGCGCGTTCGGCCAGATGGGAGGTGCGCAGGATGGTTTCAATCTGGTCGGCGCGGGGGCGGGTAAGGGCGGCCTTGATGGCATTGGTAAAGGCCGGGCGCGGGCCGCGGCGGCGGGGGTTTTCTTCCTGATCGTGCATGTCGGTCATGGCGCGGTGGGCGCCGTGGGTCATGTGCGTGAAGCGTTTTTCCTCATCCAGCATGGCGGAGAGGTTGTCGGTGATAAGCAGATTTATATCGTCAATCCCGCGTTCGTAGGCGGCGTGGCGGCCCGCGGGCGTGCGGCCGGCAAACAGGGTTTCACACAGGGTTTTCAGGCCCGGGGCTTCTTCATCCATGCGCAGTAATTCGAGATGTTCGCGCGGGTGCGCGTCCATGCGGCGAAAAGCGGCGTAGTGGTTCCGAATATCGGTAGTTTGCATGGGGGTATTCTATTTCCTTTATGTCAAAGCAGCAAATTTTTAAGCGTGGTGCCTTCAAGGGCGTTGGAGTACCATCATCCATATGGATCAGGCCATCATTCTTGACTATGCCCAGCAGGCAATCTGGCTGACGCTGAAAATCGGCGCGCCGGTGATGATCGTCGGCCTTCTGGTCGGGGTTATCGTGGGCCTGTTCCAGGCGCTGACGCAAATTCAGGAAATGACGCTGACCTTCGTGCCGAAAATCCTGGCCATTTTCTTCACGTTGTTCGCCATGCTGCCGTATATGGGCAGCGAGCTTTCGGAATTCACCCGGGCGCTGGCGGACCAGATTATCGGGATGCCCTTGAATTAAGGGGGCTCAACTGCCGCCCCCTTGTCGCGCTTCGCGCTGCCCCGGCTCGCTTCGCTTATGCTGCGCGGGGCCTCAATGGCCCATTTTTTTGGGGGGCTCAACTGCCGCCCCCTTGTCGCGCTTCGCGCTGCCCCCGCTCGCTTCGCTTACGCTGCGCGGGCCCTCAATGGGCCATTTTCGCTAGTTGACTGTATTTGACTTGGGCTGGCCGGCGATGGACCAGCGGACGAACATCAGGCGGCGGTGCTGGTTGAGTTCGGTCAGGCGGATTTGTTTTGCGGCGATGTCGGCATAGTCGTCGCGGTCGAAGATGCGCACGATTCCGTGCAAAGGGCGGCGCGGGTTTTTGCCGGTGCCGTAAATGTCGGTGTAGTAGCCGAGTTCGAGGCGCAGCTCGTCCAGTTCGGTACGGACAAGGCCGGCATAGGCGTTGGCGGTGGCGGCGGAGAAATGGGCCAGCAGGCCCGCGGCTTCGGGGCCGGTGCGCGGGGCGGGGATGGTCGCGTCCTGATGGGTTTCAAGGTCGTCCATGATGGTGCCGATGGCTTCGGCGATGTGGTCGGGCGCTTCCAGAATGTCGCCGGTGTCGCGCAGGTTGTGCATGGCGGCGTGGCCCATGAAGCTGGCGGTTTCGTACATGCGTTCGATTTCACGGTCCAGCCCGGAATGGGCCAGCGGCGGAATGGTTATGCCGGGCAGGGCATGGTCCATCAAAACGCGCTGGTGGCAGAGTGCCTCGTGCGTGCGGGCGAGGGCCACGAAATGGGCGTTGAGGCTGCGGCCATAGGCTTCGGCGTGGAAAATGTCGGGGTCTTTCGCAAGGCCCGTGCCGCGCTGGGCGTTGAGGTTGAAGGCGTTGACCAGCCCGTCCAGCGGCTGGCCGCCGGTGCGCGCCGCGAACAGGCGCGCGGCCTCAGCCACCGTCCGGTAAGTGCCGAGCAGGGTTGCGGTATCGCTTTCCAGCGCGAGGGGCGAGGTCAGGGGTGCGGGGGTGTCCATGGGGCCGTATTAAGCCATTTCACCTTTATGAAAAACAAGTTTTCTTTTCACCATTTTCGTTTCGCCCGGGGGCTGCGCTTCAGGTAATCTTGAGGCCATGGAATCCCTGCTGCAATCACTGGCCGTTTCGCAGGTCTACGCGTTCATGCTCGTGTTCGTGCGCGTGGGGACGGCCATGATGATCATGCCGGGCATCGGCGATGGGTTCGTGCCGGAACGGGTGCGCCTGCTGTTCGCGCTGGCGTTCTCGGTGGTGGTCACGCCCATCGCGGCGCCCATGCTGCCGGAATTCAGCACGGGCGGCCCCGCGTTTCTGGCGCTGCTGGTGGGAGAATTCGTGCTGGGCGCGTTCATCGGCGGGGTGGCCCGCGTGTTCATGGCGGCGCTGGATACGGCGGGCATGCTGCTATCCATGCATATCGGGCTTGCGAACGCACAAATCTTCAACCCGGCTTTCGCCACCCAAGGCTCCGTCATGGGGGCGCTTTTGTCCATTTCGGGGGCGGTGCTGCTGTTCGTGACGAACCTGCATCATTTGCTGCTGAGCGCCATCATCGATTCCTACCGCACTTTCCCGCCGGGCACGGTGGGGGTGCAGATGGCGGGGGACATGGCGGAAACCATGACCACGTCCGTCACCAACGCGTTCGCCATCGGGTTTCATTTTTCCATTCCGTTCATGCTGGTGACGATGATGATTTACATCGCCATGGGCATTCTTTCGCGGCTGATGCCGCAGATGCAGGTGTTCGTGCTGTCCATGCCGGTGCAGATTCTGGTCGGCATGCTGTGTTTCATGCTGGTGTTCAGCGCGGGCAT
>JAMIFL010000169.1:0-13615 GCA_035906295.1 Alphaproteobacteria bacterium
ACGCCAGCGCGCTGGCGGGCTCCCTGCGCCGCCGGGGGCTGCCTGAACGCGCCGTATCCATGCGGCTTAAAATGAAAGGGGTGGAAACGCCCGAGGCGCCGCCGGAGCATGACGATTTGTCGGCGGCCTATATCTACGCCCGCCGCAAGCGCCTCGGCCCCTACGCCACGCGCGTGCGTGAACCGCAGAAGGATTTGGCCGCGCTGGCGCGGGCCGGGTTTTCGTATGATGTATGCAAACGGGTCATGGCAACCCCGGCGGACGAATTGCCGGAGAAGACGGCGCTTTAATCAGCTATCGCCGCGGACGCGGAACTGGGTCACGTTGGTCGGCGCCTGTTCGGGCGCTTTCTGCTGCGGCTGCGCCACGCGACGGGCCGGGATGATGAGGGTCGCGGTAGTGCCCACGCCCTTGCGGCTGACCAGTTCGAACCGGCCTTCGTGCATGGTGATGAGCGCGTGGACCAGCGTCAGGCCCAGTCCCGTGCCGGAATTGGAGCGCGAGAACGCGCTTTCAACCTGCCCGAAGGGCGACATGGCGACTTCGATTTCCTTCTCATCCATGCCGATGCCGGTGTCGGTGATGGACAGGCGCAGGTCGTTGCCCGGGCCCGCGTAGTCGCAATCGATGGTGACGCGGCCATCCGGCGGGGTGAACTTCACGGCGTTGGAAACGACGTTCATGATCATCTGCTTGAACGCCAGTTCCTCGCCGATGATTTTCGGCATGTCGTCGTGCAGGTTGTTGATGACGGTGACGCGGCCCGCTTCCGCCTTGCTGCCCAGCAGACTCACGCAGGTGGCGACGGTGCGGTTCATCTGGAACAGGGTTTCGTTCAGGGTACGGCCACCCGCCTCGATGCGGGAAATGTCGAGGATGTCGTTGATGATGGTCAGCAGGCGTTTGCCCGAGTCGTTGATGTCGCCGGCATAATCGGCATAAGCAGGCATGCCCACCGGGCCCATGGCCTGATTGTGGATGATTTCGGAGAAACCGATGATGGCGTTCAGCGGCGTGCGCAGCTCATGCGACATGTTGGCAAGGAATTCGGATTTCGCGCGGTTGGCCAAATCCGATTGCAGCTTGGCTTCGTACAGGCCCTTCTCGGCCTCTTTGCGCTGGGTAATGTCTTCGATGGACCCTTCGTAGTAGAGAATCTTGCCGTCGTCATCCTTAACGGTGCGGGCGTTTTCGGAGACCCAGACTTCGGTGCCGTCGGTGCGTTTGATTTTTGCTTCGTGGTTGCGGATATAGCCGAAGTTTTCGAGGTCGCGTTCATACCGCAGGCGGTCGCGCGGGTCGACGTAGATTTTGGCGATGTCAGGAATACCGCGCACGAGGTCGGAATATCCGTTGAAGCCGAGAATGCGGGCCAGCGACGGGTTGGCCGAGAGAATCTGGCCATCGGCCGCAACCTGATAGATACCACCCGCCGCGTTTTCGACGATGGTGCGGTATTTCTTTTCGGTTTCGGCCAAGGCACGTTCGGCCCGGCGGCGTTCCTCCACGTCCGTGATGGTGCCGACCACGCGGGTGGAGCGCATGTTGTCGGTGCGGGTCATGGAGAAGGAAAGCTCGACCGCGCGGAACTTGCCGTCGGCGGTTTGCAGGCGCGTTATGCCGCGGTGCTCGCTGCCCTGGTTGCGGGTCAGGTTCAGGAAGCCGCGGCGCATGTTGTCGTGGTCTGCCGGGTGCAGCATGTCGAACAGGTCGCGGCCCAGCGAGTGCTGGATGGAAAAGCCCGTGACCTTTTCCCACGTCGCGTTGACGAACAGCAGGTTCCCCGCCCCGTCGGTTTCGAAAATAATGTCCGACACGGCGTCGATGACGCCGCGGTATTCGCGTTCGGAACGCTGCATGGATTCATACAGGCGACCCGATTCATCAATCTGGTTTTTAAGCTCAAGGTTTTTCGACGCCAGCGCGTGGTTCATGGCCGCGAGGCGCAAAGACTGGCGGTGGTTGTTGCGCACATACAGTGTGCCGATCATGGTCAGCGTCAGGCCGAACAGCAGCAGCAGGAACGGCACATGGCTGATGAAGGCCATGCGCATGTTCTCGCGCATTTCGATGGCGACGTCGAAGCTGGCGTTACCCAAAGGCGCGGTCCAGCTTTCGGCGCTGACATGCAAGGGCAGGAAGGATTTTTCTCCGTCCTGCCGGTCGCGGCGGTCGAGCTGGAGGACGCGCGCGCCGGTATTGGCGTCACGCATGATGAGGCGGCGGATGGATTCGTCCACCAGCAAATTCGATTTTTCGAGCGCCATGCCGGGGCGCGTGGCGCCGGCGATGATGCGCACCACCTTGCCGTCACGCACGATGGGGCGCAGGACCACGAGGTCGCGCGCGCTGAGACCTTCGATATGCGCGCTGGGGGAAAGCTTCTCGGCTCCCTCCTCGTCGCTGTCGACCAGCATGGTAGTGTCGGCGCGGACGCGGGCGAGCAACTGGAGACCCGGCTGCTGCCTGAACGCGCCGT
The DNA here is from genome assembly GCA_035906295.1 of Alphaproteobacteria bacterium. Taxonomy (GTDB): domain Bacteria; phylum Pseudomonadota; class Alphaproteobacteria; order Micavibrionales; family UBA1664; genus UBA6145. The sequence continues at coordinate 2,480 of JAMIFL010000169.1, forward strand.
AAATAACGCTCATCTTCCAGCCGTCTCTGCCGTTGGAATCGAAGGCGGCCATACCGTCGAACAGGTCGCTGTTGGGAATGATGGAATGGATGTCCCGCGCGACGCCCGCATTGGTGGACGACAGGTCCAGCACGCGGCTCGCCGCATCCATGGCGGTCGCCATCTGCGAGAAACTGCCGGTCATGGCTTCGCGGATCTGGCGGGTGATTTCGCCCATGTCGTCGCGGCGCATCTGGCTTATGAATACAGTAAGCGTCACGAAGGCGGTGATGGTGAGGATGAGACCGTTCAAAAACACCATCAACTGCGTAAGCCCGCTACGCCCCGCGCGGCCCGTAATCAGCGGGCGGGCGGGTTTCGCAGCGGCGCCCGTGCGGGTGCCTTTTCGTGCGGTGATCTTCATGGCCTTCACAACGAAAACCGGCGTCGAATGCCGGCTGATCCCAAGTCTTTACGCCCCTATTCTGTCAGAGGCGGGTTAAGGAAAAACTAAGGGCGAAATGCCGCGCCGTTCATAAAGGTTAACAAAACCCTTTACGGCATTAACTATTTGTGATTGTGTTAACCCAAGTATTGTGTAGCGCAGCATTTTTACCGGAGGCCCCTTATGGTCCGTTCCTTTTTCGATCCGTCGATGATTAAACAAATGATGCCCAAACAAGGCCTGAGCGCGGCTCCCGCGTTCGACCTCAAGCTGCTGATGGAAACGCAGCGCAAAAACTTCCAGGCCATGACCGACGCCATGCAACTGGGCATGGAAGGCGTTCAGCAGGCCATGTCCCGCCAGGCCGAACTGCTGGGCCGCATGGTTCAGGACAACTCCACCATCGCGACCTCGCTGATGTCGGAAGGCACGCCGGAACAAAAAGTCCAGCGTCAGGCCGACATGATGCGCAAATCGTACGAGACGACCATCCGCAACGCGCGCGAAGTGTCGGACATCATCGCCAAGTCGGGCGAAGAGGCTGCTGAAATCATCAACCGCCGCGTGTCCGCCACGCTGACCGAATTCAAGGCCGCGTTCGACCGTGACGTCGCCGCCGCCGCTTCCACCGCGAAGGAAGCCGCCGAACAGACGACCAACGTCGCCAAGAAGACGATCAAGGCCGCTGCGAAACGCAAAGCCGCTTAACATGAGCGTGACGGACAACAGCGCCATCGCGCCGCCCGTCACGATCGACGATTTTCTTAAACTGGACGTTCGTGTCGGCACCGTCACGGACGTCCAGCCGTTTCCGGAGGCGCGCAAACCCGCCTTCAAGGTCTGGGTCGATTTCGGCGACGCCATCGGCATCAAGAAAACCTCAGCCCAGATCACGCAGAACCACCCGGCAGAGTCGCTCATCGGCCAGCAGGTTGCGGCGGTGGTCAATTTCCCGCCGCGTCAGGTCGGGCCGTTCATGTCCGAAATCCTCATCCTCGGTTTTCCCGACGAACAGGGTTTCGTCACCCTCGTCCACCCGGCGAAGCCGGTGCCCAACGGCGGGCGTCTCTTTTAGATTATAGCGGTAACTGAATAACGACCCGCAGGCCGCCCGCGGGGCTTTTGTCCAGCCCGATGCGCCCGCCATGGCTCAGGATGATGTCCTGCGCGATGGCCATGCCGAGGCCCAGCCCCCCGGTTTTCTGGCTGCGTGACGTTTCAAGACGGTAGAAGGGCTTGAACACGTCGTCGTATTTCTCGGGCGGAATGCCGGGGCCGTCGTCGTCGATGGTCAGCAGGGCCCAGCCGTTCTGGTCATCCTCCGCCAGCGTCAGCACCGCCGTGTGGGCGTATTTTCGCGCGTTTTCGACAATGTTGGTCAGTGCACGCTCCAGCGCGTTGGGGCGGATTTCCAGCATCAGCGCCGCTTCGCCCTGCAGGCTTGCGGCAAAGCCCTGCCGCTGCGCGTTCATGCAGATGCGGGACAGCAGCGGCACCATGTCCACGCGCTGCGACGTCTCATCCCCCTCCCCGCGCATGAAGGCGAGGTACCCTTCCACCATCGCTTCCATGTCCTGAATGTCGGCGCGCAGGGCGTCGGTGTCGGGGTTCCGGCCCATCATTTCAAGCTGCAGCTTCATGCGGGTCAGCGGGGTGCGCAAATCGTGGCTTACGCCAGCCAGCATGGCGGTGCGCTGCTGCACGGTGCGGGTGATGCGGTCCTTCATGCTGAAGAACGCCTCGGTCGCGCGGCGCACTTCGCGCGCGCCCGACGCCTTGAACGACTGCACATGCGCGCCCTTGCCGAAACGCTCCGCCGCGATGGCGAGACGGCGGATAGGCCGTATCTGGTTGCGCATGAAGATGATGGCGATGAGGAAGAATATAAGCGCAAGGCCGTTGAGCCACAGGATGAAGATGTACCCGGATGAATCGTACATCCGCCGCTGCGGCATGGTGATGTGCAGGATGCCGTCCTTCAACTGCACCACCACGGTTATCATTTTACGGTCGAGGTTCACGTCCACCGCGAAGGGGCGGCGCACCTGCGTCTGCAACGCGCGGGCCAGCGTATCCTCCAGCCCCGGGCCGGTGCCGGCGTTGACCTGTAGCGCCGCGTTCGTCTCCCCCCTGTTGTAAGTGACCAGCACGTCGAGGTGCTTGGCCATCAGGCCCTTGAGGATTTCGACGGTTTTGCGGTCGCGCGGGGATGCCTCGATCTGGTCGCTGACGGCGGCGATTTCACCGGCCACGGCGTATCCCAGCCGTTCGGTCATGCGCGTCCAGTGCCGGTCGAAGAAGATGTAGGTGGACAATGCCTGCACCAGCAGCACCGGCAGGATGATGATAAGCACGGTGCGCCCGAACAGGCCGCGCGGCATCAGGTTGCGCAGGCGCAGGCGCGTCATTCGGCGGCCCCTTCCACGCTTGCGCGCAGCAGGTAGCCCTGCCCGCGCACGGTCTGCACCATCATGGGCAGCTTGGGGTCGTCGTTCAGCTTGCGGCGCAGTCGCGTGACCTGCACGTCGATGGTGCGGTCGCTGCCGCCGCTGAGGCCAAGGCTCGCGGCCAGCGCCTCGCGCCGCACCGGCAGGCCCGGCTTCTCGGCGAGAATACTCAAAAGCGCCACTTCGTTGTTGGTCAGCGCCACGGCCTGCCCGTCGGCGTCATACAGGCAGCGGGCGGGCACGTCGAAAATCCACGGGCCGATGGCGAGGCGCGTGGGCGAAGCCGGTTTTTCCACCGGCGCGGCGCGGCGCAGAATGGCGGCGATGCGCAACAGCAATTCGCGCGGCTCGAAGGGTTTGGGCAGATAATCATCCGCCCCCGCTTCAAGCCCGGCGATGCGGTCGGTAATCTCGCCCATGGCGGTCAGCATCAGGATGGGCAGTTCACGCGTCTTGCGAATATGGCGGGCCAGCTCCAGCCCGCTTTCCCCCGGCATCATGACGTCGAGGATGGCGAGGTCGAAGCGCAGCATGTTCATCTGGGCGCGGGCGGCCACGGCGTCGGCCGCGGCGGACACCCAGTACCCCTGCTGGCCCAGGTAACGGGTCAGCAGCGCGCGGATGCGGTCGTCGTCGTCCACGACCAGAATATGCGGTTTCGCCAGCGTGTTCATGTGGTTAAGGGGCATTGTGCAATGCCTCTTGTCATCCTCAAATGATTGTTCCATTGATGATAACCCCTGCAAAGGGCCAAACAAAGAGGTGTTCTATGGCGACCATTCCCTTCGACCAACGTGACGGTTTCATCTGGTATAACGGCCAGATGGTGCCGTGGAAGGACGCGAAATTCCACTTCCTGACCCATGGCCTGCACTACGCCTCCAGCGTGTTCGAAGGCATCCGCGCCTATAACGGCAAGCCGTTCAAGCTGACCGAACACAACGAACGCCTGCACCGTTCCGCGCAAATCCTCGACATGGAGGTACCGTTCGACGTCGCCACGCTCGACGCCGCGTGCATGGAGGTCCTGAAGGCCAACAACCTGTCCGACGCTTACTTACGTCCCGCCGCATGGCGCGGGGCCGAGATGATGGGCATCGCCGGTAACGGCACCAAGGTGCACGTGGCCATCGCCTGCTGGCACTGGGGCAAATACTATTCGCCGGAACTGCTGGAAAAGGGCATTTCGCTGGTCCAGTCCAAATGGGCCAAGCCCGCCCCCAACACCGCACCCACCGAATCAAAGGCCGCAGGCCTTTACATGATCGGCACGCTGGCGCGGCACGAGGCTGAAAAGGCCGGGTACAACGACGCGCTGATGCTGGATTACCGCGGCCTCGTCGCCGAATCCTCGGGCGCCAATTTGTTCATCGTAAAGGACGGCGTTCTCAAAACGCCGGTGCCTGACTGTTTCCTCAACGGCATCACGCGCCAGACCGTCATGGGGCTGGCAAAAGACGTGGGCATCAAGGTCGAGGAAACACAGATTACGCTCGACGACCTGATGGCCGCGGACGAGGTGTTCCTGACCGGCACCGCCGCCGAAATCACCCCGGTGGGCAAAATCAACACCAAGACGTTCACGGTCGGCCCCGTCACCCGCCAGTTGCACAAGCTGTACGAAGACGCGGTGAATTCCTGAAATCAAAATCCATGCCCGTTTAGCGGGCATTAAGATTTTGCCCCTACAATCGTCCCATAAGCATTTCCTTGGGAGCGATTTGATGTCCAACGCCTTGAATTTCAATAATAAAACGCGCGAAATTTACACCGATGCCGCATGGCTTGCCGCCCGCATCGGGCGCATCGCCGACGAGGCCGCCGTGCGCGTGACGCCGAAGGCCGACCATGACCTGGGCGCGCGCCCGGCACCGACCGTCGCCATCAGCCGGGAACACGTATTCCCCGGCCCCATCCTGCTCGACCTCAAGACCGGGTCATACTTCGTCTACAAAACGTCGCTGGAAGCGGGCAACGAAGCCGCGCGCAAACGCAACCTGACCGGCGGCGAGATTCACATGGGCACCTACATCGTGCAGGGCGCGGGGCAAAACGCCGCCGTCATCGCCCACGCGCAGGGGCTTGATGAATACCAGCTCGGCGTCGCGCGCAAGGCGCTGGGCTCCGACAAGGTGGACGATATTCTGCAAAGCATCGAACGCCGCGATTATTTCTCATCCGACATGCACGCGAAAATCTTCGCCGGTCTCGCACAGCAGACCGCGCTTAAAAGCGCGCTTCACCTCTAATGCATGACCCCCATGCACACATGAAAAAGGCCCGGTTTTTCCGGGCCTTTTTTATCCTTAGAACCGCCCCGCGGCGTAATCGTTCATCGCGGTGCGGATTTCATCCGCCGTGTTCATCACGAACGGCCCGCGGCCGACGACCGGCTCGTCGATAGGCTCGCCACTCATCAGCAGGATGGCGGATTCCTCCACCGCTTCCAGCGTGATGCCGTCGCCGGTGGTGGTGAACACCGCCAGTTCGCGTTCGGCCAGCGTGTCGCCGTCGGCCTTCACCTTACCCATCAACACCAGCGCCATCGCGGTGTGGCCTTCCGGGATAGGCAGGTCCAGCTTAGCCCCCGGTTTCACGCGCATGTCCCACAGGTTCACGGGCGTGAAGGTACGGGCGCGGCCTTTCGTGCCGGCATAATCACCGGCAATCAGGCGCACGCGGCCCGCGCCGTCGGGCAGGTCGACAACCGGGATGTCGCGGCTCAGGATTTCCTGATAGCCGGGCTTGGTCATCTTGTCCTTCGCAGGCAGGTTGACCCAGAGCTGGATCATCTCCAGCGTGCCGCCCTTCTTCGTGAAATCCATGCCGTGCATCTCTTCGTGCAGAATGCCGCTTGCCGCGGTCATCCACTGCACGTCGCCGGGGCCGATTTTGCCCGCGTTGCCCGCGCTGTCCTTATGCTCCACCTCGCCCTGATAGACGATGGTGACGGTTTCGAACCCGCGGTGCGGGTGCTTTTCAACACCGCGCGGCTTGTCGGAGGGTTCGAACTCGGCGGGACCCGCATAGTCCAGCAGCAGGAACGGGCTGATGTCGGCGCCGTCCTCGAAGTACGAGAACATGGTGCTGACGGGGAACCCGTCGCCCACCCAGTGGCCTCCGGTGCCGCGTTTGACGCGCATGATTTTCTTATTGGTCATTTTGGCCTTCCTTTCTTTCATGGCCTTTCTTTTATGGCCTTCCATTTCGTGGCTATAATGATAATTTGAACCTATACGATACTTTTGCAAGTACGCACATTTAGGATACCGTAAAGGAGCGTTGCAATGCCTAACAAAAAGCAGGTTTTCTGCCCCGTTGAAATAACGCTTGAGGCCGTATCAGGGCGCTGGAAGGTCATGACCATCCACCAATTGCTGGAAGGGCCGAAACGGTTCAACCAGTTGCAGCGGGAACTGAAAGGCGTCACGCACCGCACGCTGACCAAGCAATTGCGGGAAATGGAAGCGCGGGGCCTCATCATCCGCAAGGATTACAAAGAAATTCCCCCGCGGGTGGAATATTCACTGACCCCGCTGGGCCAGTCGCTCCAGCCCATACTCATGGCCATGCATGAATGGGGCCTGAAAAACGACACTATCAAAAAAACAGCGCTGCGAAGCGCAACGCCGAAGTGACCGGCAGCCGGGCGGTTTTGGATTTGGCGCCGGGGGCCATGTTCATTTCATGCCCGGTCATGCCTGCACAAAATAAAATCGGGAAGGGTGCAACACCCTTCCCGACAATATTAAATCAGGCGGCTCTCTTCGCCGCGTTCAGGGCCGCTTCGTAGCTGCCGATCAGGCACTTATATGCGGGAAGGTGGTTCGAGAAGATGGTCGCCAGCCCTTCGATACCGTTGCGCCAGTCGCGGTGCAGTTCGCCCGCCGCGGCAAACCATGTCAGCAATTGAACGCCCGCGGATTCCATGCGCAGCCACGCCGCTTCGCGCGTCGTGTGGTTGAAGGTGCCGGATGCGTCCGCAATCACGAACACGTCATAACCGGCCTCGATAGCCGCCAGCGCGGGGAACGTCACGCACACTTCCGTCACGACACCTGCAATGATCAGTTGCTTCTTGCCTGTCGCCTTGACCGCCTTGACGAAGTCTTCATTATCCCACGCATTGATCTGGCCGGGGCGCGCAATGTACGGCGCCGTCGGGAACAGTTCCTTCAGTTCCGGCACCAGCGGGCCGTTCGGGCCGTCTTCGAAGCTGGTTGTCAGGATGGTGGGCAGGTTGAAATATTTTGCGCAATCCGCCAGCGCCAGAACGTTGTTCTTAAAATCGTCCGGCGAAAAATCCTTCACGAGATTCGTAAGGCCGGTCTGGTGGTCGACCAGAAGAACAGCCGCATCGTTTTTGTCCAGCCGCTTGTATTTGAATTTCTCAGTCATGATTGTTCCTTCCTTGGGTTACGCATGAATTGCATTTTTCGAATGCGCCCACAGGTTGGCGTTATGCGATAATTTTACAAGTACGCACAAAAAGGATACTGCGGAACAGGCCGTCCGCCGGGCGGCGCACGCAGCGGTCCTGAAGGTAATGATACGGCCAGGAAGAAATAATCGCGGACTAGACGTTGAAGCGGAAGAGCATCACGTCACCGTCTTTCACGACGTATTCCTTGCCTTCCTGACGCATCCTGCCCTGTTCCTTGGCGCCGCTTTCGCCCTTGCAGGCGACGTAGTCGGCGAAGGCGATGACTTCGGCCTTGATGAAGCCGCGCTCGAAGTCGGTGTGGATGACGCCTGCTGCTTCCGGGGCCTTGGCGCCGGTGCGCACGGTCCATGCGCGCGCTTCCTTGGGGCCGACCGTGAAGTAGGTCTGGAGGCCCAGCATGGTGTGGCCGGCGCGGATGATTTTATCGAGGCCCGCCTCGCTTAAACCCGACGCTTCGAGGAATTCCTTCTTCTCGCCCGCGTCCGACATCTGCGCGATTTCGGATTCAATCTGGGCGCAGATGACGACGGCGACGGTGCCTTCGGCTTTCGCGCGGGCTTCGACCTTCTTCGTCCACTCGTTACCGCTGGCGGCGTCCGCTTCCTTGACGTTGGCGATGTACAACTGCGGCTTGGAGGTGATGAGCTGCAACAGCTTCACCAGCGGTTTCTGGGTTTCGTCGAACTGCACGGTACGGGCAGGCCTGCCCGCTTCCAGCGCCTTCTTGATGGGTTCCATCACGGCCATCATCTCGCCCGCGTGCTTGTCGCCGCCCTTGGCTTTCTTGGCCATGTTGTTCATCTGCTTGTCGATGCTTTCCATGTCGGCCAGCATCAGTTCGGTTTCGATGACGTCCGCGTCGCGGATGGGGTCGGTCGAGCCTTCGACGTGGACGATGTCCGCGTCCTCGAAGCAGCGCAGGACGTGCAGGATGGCGTCCGTCTCGCGGATGTTGGCGAGGAACTGGTTGCCGAGGCCCTGCCCCTGGCTTGCGCCTTTCACGAGGCCCGCGATATCCACGAACTCAAGCTGGGACGGCACCACTTTCTGGCTCTGGCCCAGTTGCGCCAGCGTATCGAGGCGCACGTCCGGCACGGCCACGCGGCCCACGTTGGGTTCGATGGTGCAGAAGGGGAAGTTGGCGGCCTGCGCCGCGGCCGTCGCCGTCAGCGCGTTGAACAGCGTCGATTTACCAACGTTGGGCAGGCCCACGATACCGCAATTGAAACCCATGTTATTTCACTTTCGTTTCTTCAGAGATTTTGGTCATGAAACCGGACTCGTCGCCGGTCAGCAACAGTTCAATCTGGCGCGAGACGGCGGCGCACAGTATGTCCACGAGGTCACGTTCCTTGTCCATGAAGTCGGACAGCACGTAACCCGACACGCGCGCCTTGTCGCCCGGGTGGCCGATGCCAAGGCGCACGCGGCGGTAATTCTGGTCGCCCGTATCGGCGTCGATGGATTTGAGGCCGTTATGGCCCGCCGCGCCGCCGCCCGTTTTCGTACGCACGCGGCCCAGCGGCAGGTCCAGCTCGTCGTGCAGGACGATGATGTTGGCATGCGGGATTTTATAAAAGCGCGCCGCTTCCGCGACCGACTTGCCCGACAGGTTCATGTAGGTCTGCGGCTTCATCAGCATGATGCGCTGGCCTTCGATGGCGCCTTCGCAGATTTCGGCGGAATACTTGTTTTTCCACGGCCCGAAATTGTAGTCGCCCGCGATGCGGTCCACGGCCATGAAGCCGATGTTGTGGCGGTTGCCTTCGTACTCGCGGCCCGGGTTGCCGAGACCCACGATAAGCCACGCATAAGACGCAGCCGCCCCGGAAGGGCTTCTTCGCAGGGCGGCGCGCATTCTGGATAACATGTGAACCCTTCCGGGAAAGGAAGAAGATTACTTCTTCTTGTCTTCTTTCTTGGCGGCGACTTCGGCGTCGGAAGCAACCTGGCTTGCCGGCACTTCGGTTGCGGACGGTGCATCGGAGGCGACTTCCTCTTCAACACGCGGGGCGGCCAGCGTGGCGATGGTGAAGGAATCGGCGTCCTGAACGGCGGATTTCACGCCGTTCGGGAGTTTGACGTCCGACAGTTTGAAGGAGTGGCCCATCGGGTGGTCGGCCAGGTCGATGGTGATTTCATCGGGAATGGCGTTGGCCGGGCACATCAGCGGCACTTCGTGGTTGACGACGGTCAGCACCGCGCCGCCCTTCAGGGCCGGGGAGGTTTCCTGACCGGAGAAGTGGACGGGGACTTCGACGCGGATGATCGTACGCTCGGTCACGCGCAGGAAGTCGGCGTGCAGGATACGGTCGGAAACCGGGTCGAGCTGCAGATCGCGGGTCAGCACCAGGTGCTTGTCCGAACCGACCGACAGGTCGCACAAAGCCGTGAAGATGTGGCCCTTGTAGTATTCGTTGGTGATAGCCTTCTCGTCGATGCTGATGAGCACCGGGGCTTTGTTGTCGCCGTAAATGACGGCGGGAATGCGGTTCGTGCGGCGAACAGCGCGGGCGGTCCCCTTGCCTGACCCCTCGCGTTTGTCAGCCGTCATTTGGATGTGTGATTTTGCCATGATGACGTTTCCTTAAGCGTAATGGTTAAACCGGACCTCCAGGGGTGTCCGGCAGTTGGTGCCGTTTTTAGCCGGAAACGGGCCGGAAACACAAGGATTAAAAAACTGGACACCCTTCTTCGTCATATGTATTTTATGGAAAATTTTTCACCGGTATCCTTAGGGGCTTCATGTACCAGACCTCCTGGCTGGAACGCCAGATTGGCCAAGGGTTGCTATTCCTGTTCGGTCCGCCTGCCGCATGGCTGGGCCGCAAGCTGGCGCGTTCGACGCGCGCGGCGGCGGGTTTGCGCCTGCGCGCCGGGCGCCCGGAACGGTTCAGCCGCCTGCTGGACAAGGTGCCGCGCAGCGCATGGGTCCACCCGCACGAAGCCAACCGGTACAATCAGGAACGCCTCGACCGCCTACGCCTGCTGGACCGACACCTGGCCGAACGCACCGACCATGAAGCCGCCCTCAACCGCGCCGAACTGCACCGCTACATCGCCCGCCACGACCTGTGGCGCGACGTGGTGCATGGCCGGTATTTCGAAATCATGCGCGACAGGCTGGCCGACACGCTGCTGTCCGGCTACCGCCAGCTTCTGGCGCATGGCGACGGCGAGGCCCTGCGCCGGCGCATGGCCGATGATTTCGACTATTTCATCCGCGGCCACCGCCCCGGGCTTGATCAAGGGTATTCGCAAGCGGCGCAGCGGCTCATCGACATCGCGCAGTGCGATACCGCGCTTTATAAAGACTGGAGCGACGCGCAGGTCGCCACCTTCTGCGAGCCCATCATCGCCGCCCGCACGCCGGAAACACGCTACGGCATGCAGTATATGCGCCTTATCCACCCCGCCGTTCTGGCGCGGCATGTCGAAACCGTGTCCCGCCGCGACGGGCGGCTGACGCTGGCCTACACGCTGCTGGCGGACCTGCCGGTGGGGCTTGATTTCCGCGCGTCCTTCGTGGGGCTGTTCGACGGCATGGCCGCGGCCATCAAATCCGGCGTTTCCGCCGCGACGCCGTGGGCCAAGACCGCCCTGCGCAAAGCCAAGCATGACGAAATGCACGCGCTGCTGACGCAAGACAGCCCGTGGGCCGCGCTGGGCCGCCGCATGGCGCAGCCGCAGGACCCGAAACACGCCCTGCCCGCGGATTTCGAAGAACGCCTTGCCGTCCGCACCGCCATCGCGCGCGGCGACCATGTACCCGCAAGCCCGCTGGCCGAATGGCTGCAGGTGACGACGGCAGCCAAACCCAT
>JAMIFL010000170.1:0-17721 GCA_035906295.1 Alphaproteobacteria bacterium
CGCCCGTCGAATGTGTCCGGCACCCCGTAATCGCGGTACAAAACCGGGTTGCGGGACGCCAGAAGCGCCGCTTCGAACAGCGGCGCCACATCCAATTTCTGCCTTTTCAAAAGCGCAAACATGCCCCACTTATAAAGCAGACTTGACCCGGCACAAGAAAATCCACAAAGGTTAACGTCATGAAAAACACGCTCCTCGCCCTGACCGCCGCACTCAGCCTCGCTGCCTGCGCGCCCACCAAAGCCACCAACGGCGTCTTCCTGACGGATGAAGACCTCGCAAAGGTCCCCGCCACCGCCACCCGCACCGACGTGTTGCAGGCTTTGGGCACCCCCACCACCACCGCCGTGTTCGATGACAACACGTGGTATTACGTCGGCCAGAAAACCGAAAAAACCGCCTTCCTCGATCCCAAAATCACCGACCGCACGGTCTACGAAGTGAAATTCGCCGAAGACGGCACCATGACCTCGCTCCGCAAGGTCGATAACGGCACCGTCGACGTGCCCCTCGTCCGCCGCACCACGCCCACCAGCGGCCACGACATGACCATCGCCCAGCAATTGCTCGGCAACCTCGGCCGCTTCAACAAATCCGGCGGCGGCGGCGTTCCCGGCGAAATCTGATACGGCTGAAATCCGACACGAATGAAAACACCGGCCACAAGCCGGCGTTTTCGTTTTAGCTGAAGCTCAGCGTCTGCGGCAGGTCTTTATATCCCGCCTCGCGCAACACGCGATGCGCGGTGCGGATATACGTCTTCAATGTCGCGTCCGCCAGCTCAACCCCCGTAACGTCCGCAAGGCTGGTGCGCACATCGGCCACCGCCAGCGGCGTGCTGTGGTCATGCGCCGCCACGAACGCCGCCACCACCGCGATGGACTGCCCCCGCAGCGAAGAAAGCGCCCGTCCGTTGACCGAAACATCCGCCCACTGCGCCGGGTCCGCATCCACCGTAATCTGCAACCCGCCACGGTTGAATTCCATCGCAATCCTGCGCGATCCTGTTTCCTCCGCGCTGGCGTCGCTGAATGCCGCCTTCACGCTCGGCATCATGTCCATGTCAGCGGGTATCACCGCGAAATCATCCGCCCCCGCAAAAAACAATATGTCCGACTGCGCCTCCCTCAGGCGCGTGCTCAAATTGCCGGCGGCCCGGCGCATCCGGTCAAGGCCGCCGACGGTGCTTGCCGCCTTCCTGAACGCCTCAAGGTGCTCCTCATACGTTACCCGCGCCAGCGGCACCGCCAGCGCCCGTTCCATCAGGAACCACCCGGCAGCGCCCAGCGTCACCTGCTTCCCGTTCACATCCATCATGCCCGCTTCCACCGAAACGCGCGTGCGCCCGTGTGTCAGCACGGTGAATGAAGTGGCCAGCCGATCCTCCGGCACGAACGGCCCGATAGGCCCTTTATCCAGCGGGCCTTTATCCGGCAGCGCCTTACCGCGCGACCCCGTGCGCACGATCGTTTCCGGCACGCCCTCATCCATCTCGGGGTTCTTCAGCACATACCCCTTCCCCCACACCGTTTCCAGATACGGCACACCGCCCTCGATACCCGCGCGCGTCGCGGCGTCGTTCAGCTTCTTGCGCAGCTTGCTGATGAACACGTCGACGATTTTTTCCTCCGGCATGTCCATCCCGCCATACAGGTGGTTCAGGAAATGCTCCTTGCTCATCGTCTGGCCTTTGCGCAGCGTCAGCAGTTCCAGCATCTGGTATTCCCGGCCCGTCAGCATCACCGTCCTGCCGCCCACCGCGACAGTTCGCGCATCAAGGTTCATCACCATGTCGCCCGTCACGATCACGCTATGGCTGTGCCCCTGCGCCCGGCGCGAAACGGCATGCAGCCGCGCCACCAGCTCGTCCCTGAAAAACGGCTTGGCGATGAAATCATCCGCCCCCATGCCCAGCCCGCACACCTTGTCGTGCACCTCGCTGGTGCCGCTGCAGATGATGACCGGCGTCTTCACCCGCCCCGCGCGTATCCGGCGCAGCATCTCGAACCCGCTGATGTCCGGCAGGTTCAGCTCCATCACGATGGCGTCGTAGTCGTACATCTTCGCAAGGTCCACCCCCTCTTCGCCAAGGTCGGTGGTGTAAACGTTCATGCCCTCCGCCTTCAGCATCAGCTCGATGGACGCTGCCGCCGCGGAATCACTCTCAACCAACAATACGCGCATGCCGTTACCCCTTCGGAAAATCGGGTTATGGTAAGGATTGAGCATGGAATACGTCAAATTTACCCCGCAGGCAAAGAAAAAGCCCCGCTTGCGCGGGGCTTCCTCATTCTTTGGTTAACCGGCGGTCAGCCCATCGTCTTGGCGACGATGGCGACCAGCAAAATCGCCACGATGTTGGCAATCTTGATCAGCGGGTTAACCGCCGGGCCTGCCGTATCCTTGTACGGGTCGCCCACGGTGTCGCCGGTCACGGCCGCCTTGTGCGCGTCCGAACCCTTGCCGCCATGGTGGCCTTCCTCGATGTACTTCTTCGCGTTGTCCCACGCACCGCCGCCCGACGTCATCGAAATGGCGACGAACAGCCCCGTGATGATGGTGCCGATAAGCAGCGCGCCGACGGCCTGGAAGCCGGCGGTGGCGTCGCCTGCGACCCACTTCACGATGTAGAACAGCGCAACCGGCGCCGCGATGGGCAACAGCGACGGAACCACCATCTCACCGATGGCCGATTTCGTCAGCATGTCCACCGCGCGGGAATAGTCGGGCTTGGCCTTACCTTCCATGATGCCGGGGATTTCCTTGAACTGGCGGCGCACTTCCACCACCACCGAACCGGCGGCGCGGCCGACGGCCGTCATGGACAAAGCCCCGAACAGGTAAGGCAGCAACCCGCCCATGAACAACCCGATGATGACGAACGGGTCCTCCAGCGAGAAGTTGACCGTAAGCTGCGGCAGGTAATGCTTCAGCTCCTCGGTATAGGCTGCGAACAGCACCAGCGCCGCCAGACCGGCAGAACCGATGGCGTAACCCTTCGTCACGGCCTTCGTCGTGTTACCCACGGCGTCCAGCGTGTCGGTGGTCTCGCGGATGTCGCTCGGCAGTTCCGCCATTTCGGCGATGCCGCCGGCGTTGTCGGTAACCGGACCGAACGCGTCGAGGGCGACAATCATGCCCGCCAGCGACAGCATCGTGGTCGCCGCCATGGCGATGCCGTACAGGCCCGCCTGGTCGTACGCCATGAAGATACCGGCGCAGATGACGATGACCGGAAGCGCGGTGGCTTCCATCGAAACGGCCAGCCCCTGAATCACGTTGGTGCCGTGACCCGTGGCCGAAGCCTGCGCCACCGAACGCACCGGGCGGTAAGCCGTGCCGGTGTAGTATTCGGTAATCCAGACGATAAGCGCCGTAACGCCAAGGCCGATGCCCGCACACCACAACAGGTTCTCACCCGTGATGAACGTGCCGCGTTCCTGCAGCGGGAATTGCGTCTCGAGGCCGATTTTCTTGTTCAGGTACCAGGCAATCGCGCCCAGCGCCAGAACGCCCGAAACGATAAGCCCTTTATACAAGGCGCCCATCACGTTGCGGGAACCGGGGCTCAGGCGAACGAAGAACGTACCGATGGTCGAAGCGACAATGCCCACGCCGCCAAGCAGCAGGGGGAACATCATCATCTGCGGCGCCACCTCGGCGCTGAACACGCTGAACGCGATCAGCATGGTCGCAACCACCGTCACGGCGTAGGTCTCGAACAAATCGGCGGCCATGCCGGCGCAGTCGCCCACGTTGTCGCCCACGTTGTCGGCAATCACCGCCGGGTTGCGCGGGTCGTCCTCGGGAATACCGGCTTCCACCTTGCCCACAAGGTCGGCGCCCACGTCGGCGCCCTTGGTGAAGATGCCGCCGCCCAGACGCGCGAAAATGGAAATCAGCGAAGCGCCGAAGCCCAGACCCACAAGCCCTTCAAGCGCAAAGCGCGATTCGGCGCCTTCCGACAGCATGTAGAAGTAATACCCGGCAACGCCCAGCAGGCCCAGGCCCACCACCAGCAGGCCCGTAACCGCGCCCGCCTTGAAGGCGACGCCCATGGCTTCCTGCAGGCCCTTGGTCGCGGCCTGAGTCGTGCGCACGTTGGCGCGGACGGAAATGTTCATGCCTATGTAACCGGCAGCGCCCGAAAGAACGGCGCCGATGGCAAACCCGCTGGCGACATGCCAGCCCAGCAGCATGCCAAGGCCGACGCCGACGACGACGCCGACAAGCCCGATAGTGGTGTATTGCCGGTTCAGATAGGCGGCTGCGCCCTCCTGGATGGCTGCTGCAATCTCTTTCATGCGGTCATTGCCGGCATCGCCTTTCAGCACGCCGGAAGCCGTAATAACGCCGTACAGCAACGACAATGCGCCGCATGCCAGTACGATGGTTTGCTCCTGTGTCATGGTTCCCCATTTCCTTGTTTTTTAAACCCCGGTGAAACCAGGGCGCGAAAAGGGGACCACACGCACACCCCCTTGGCAAGACGCGGCGCGACATATCCACCGTACATTCCTTAATACCGCCGGCCCTGCCATTGGCCCATTGAGGGCCCGCGAAGCGTAAGCGCAGCGAGCGGGGGAGCCGCGCTTTGCGCGGCGGCCTTGGGGGCAGCGGCTGCAGCCCCCAAAACAAAAAAGCCCGCGCAAGGCGGGCTTTTTGCAAACAACACGAAGTTAATTTTACACCGGGTGCTGCTGGAGAACCTGAAGCAGAACCCCGTCAACCATGTCCTTGCCCATCACCTTGTTGGTGATTTCGACAAGACGGGACTTCAGTTGCGAAACCTTGATAACGCCGCTTTCCATCGATGCTTTCTGCGACAGCGTGCCGTACATGTCCGACAGGAACGCATCGGCCAGCTTCGGCAGCTTCGACTTCACTTCATCCGCCTTGGACTCGTCACCCACCTGCAAGGACACCACCATCGAAATGGTCTGGCTGATGCCGTCGCGGCCGATAACCGGCAGGATGATGGGCTCCATGGCGACATAGGTAATCTTGGCGCCTTCGCCTTCCGCCTTGGCTTCTTCCTTCGGCGCTTCGCCGGTGGAAGCCTGCGCTTCGGTCTTGCCCATGTAGAAATACGCGCCGCCGCCACCGCCTGCGAGCAGCAGCAAGGCCAGAACAGGAAGCAGAACCTTTTTCAAATCGCGTATCCCCAAGTGCAAATGCCAAAAGAAATCCACTGCAATGCAGCGAATAACCCCAGTATCGCCCCGGAATAGTTAACGGCTCGTAATAAATGGATAAAATGCCGGACGAAACCGGCTTAACCGCGCAAATTCTTGTTCAGGCGGTCCAGCAGCGCGTGTGCCAGCTTGGTCTCCGAATCCTCGAAAAACCCTTGGCAAACAGCAAGATACTCCGCGATGATGAGCTTCGCGTCGATCTCCGCATGCGCTAGCATCTCATAAGCCCCGCACAACAGAACCGAACGCAAAAGCGCCTCCGGCTGCGTCTGCCCCGTGCGCGTATCCATGGCGGCAGACAACATGTCCACCAGATCCACGCGGCGATCAGCCACCCCGCGCACGATTTTCGTCAGCAGCTCAAGATCCGCCGGAACGAAGTCGATGTCCTCAAGCGTCTTGCCATGCCGGTGGTCGCGGTAACCCGACAGCGTCTCGCTGGCCGAATGCCCGGTCAAAATCATGTCGTAAACGCACTGCACCGCCACAAGGCGTGCCGCCGTGTTGCGCGCCTTCTGCGACGCGCGAAGCTTGGGTTGCTTGGTGTTCATCATTGCGCCCACCCGCGTTTCAGGGCCAGCATGCGCGTGGCCGCGCGCGCCGCGTCCCCGCCTTTATCAAGCCGGTCCGGGTCCGCGCGTTCCTGCGCCTGTTCGATGCTGTCCACGGTCAGGATGGCGTTGCCCAGCGGCACATTGTGGCGCAAAACCACGTCGTTCACGCCCCGCGCGCTTTCATTGCACACGATTTCGAAGTGATAGGTCTCACCGCGGATGACGCAGCCCGTCACCACGAACGCATCGTATTTGCCGGTCTGCGCCGCCATCTGCAACGCCGCCGGAATCTCAAGGCTGCCCGGCACGTCCACGCGCTCCACCGTCATGCCCGCGGCTTCCAGCACGCGCGCCGCGCCGTCATACAGCCCGTCCGCGATTTCGGTATAGAACCGCGCCTCGATGACCAGCGCGCGTCCACCCCCCTGAACCGGAACCAAGCGCTCAGGCGCAACCTTCTCTTTATTGACCTTCATAATGCCCGTTGTTCAACGATGTTAAGCCCGAAGCCGCCAAGACCAATGACGTGCTTGGCCGAATGGGTCAACAAAATCATGTTCTGAACGCCTATGTCGCACAAAATCTGCGCCCCGATGCCGTAGCTGCGCAGCGTCTGGCGCTCGTCCGCACCCGCCTCCATGCCTTTCAGCAACACCACCACGCCCGCACCCTCGCGGCCGATGGCGTCCATCGCCTGATGCAGCGCCGAATCGCCGGCGCCCAGCACGTCGCTCGCAATGTTCATCGCATGCATGCGCACCAGCGTGGGACCGTCTTGTGCGGGTGCATTCTTCACCAGCGCGTAAGCTTCCGCCCCGTTCAGGCGGTTGCGGTAGGTCAGCATGCGGTAGGTACCGCCGTGCTTCGATTCAATCACCTGCTCGCTCATGCGCTCGACCAGCTTCTCGGTCCGCAGGCGGAAGGCGATAAGGTCGGCAATGGTGCCCACCTTGATGTTGTGCTTCTGCGCAAAGGCCACGAGGTCCGGCAACCGCGCCATCGTCCCGTCATCCTTCATGATTTCGCAGATAACCCCCGCCGGGCGCAAACCCGCCATGCGCGCGATGTCCACCGCGGCTTCCGTATGGCCCGCGCGCACCAGCACACCGCCATCCACCGCCTGAAGCGGGAAAATATGCCCCGGCGTCACGATATCCTGCGCCGACGCCTCGGGGTCGATGCCCACCTGAATGGTCCGCGCCCGGTCCGGCGCCGAAATACCCGTGGTCACGCCCTCGCGCGCCTCGATGGAAACGGTGAACGCCGTCGAAAACGCCTCGCGGTTGCGGCTCACCATCATCGAAAGGCCCAGCCGGTCGATCATCGGTTTTTCCATCGCAAGGCAAATCAGGCCGCGCCCGTGCGTCGCCATGAAATTCACCATCGCCGGCGTCGCCATCTGCGCGGGAATGATAAGGTCGCCCTCGTTCTCCCGGTCCTCGTCGTCCACCAGAATGAACATGCGCCCTTCCCGCGCCTCGGCGATAATGTCGGCAGCACTGGACAGGACGGTCTGGTCGTCCTGCCCCAGTCGTGCGTCGCGAATGTCTTGGAAGGTCACTACGGTCATGCGGGGGTTATATGGCCTTGCGGACCCAGATGACAAGGAAATGGTTAAAGCGCTGCAAGTCGGAGAATTTGTATTTTTCATAAAATATAAGTATAGTCTTTGCACAGAACGAAAACTCAGGAAGCGATTCAAATGAAACAGGCATCACTGGCGCAACGCATTTTCAACCGCATCGCGCGTCCTGATATGAAGGATTTTGAAACGCTGGGCGTAGATCAGCTGAACAAGCTCACCACAACCCTGGATTCGCAGGCAGAGAACATGAACGATCTGGCGATCGAGGTCGGAATGGTCGTCCCCATGATCGGCATCATGGGCGGTGGTGTTGCGTTGGCCACGGGTGGCCCCACCGCTTTGGGTTTTGCATTCGCCGGTGGCTGTGCCGCTATATTCACAATCGCCTCGGCCGGTTCGCACTTCATCGCCCGCCAGCACAAAAGCGATCGCAAACTCGTCGCCCAGCGCATCGAGTCGATGTCCGCCGCCCCGAAATAAGCAAAAAAACGACGCCTCCATCCCGTGAAAGTGCCCGCAACGCGGCGGCACGGTAACAATCGCTTAACCGGAATCTGACATAATCCGGTGAAATAGCGCAGGAGCTTTATTTGAAACTCGCCGTCAGGGGCAGCCGTACATTCGGTTTCGATGACAGGGACCTCAACCTGATGGGCCGTGAAGCCCTGCTTTCCGAAAAAAAAGAAAACGATTTCAGCATCCGCGTCGCACGCATGAGCATCGGCACTTACGGCAACCTTGCAGGCGGCATCGCGCTGGCCCAGATGGCCGGGCTGGTAGCCCCGGCGCTTGCCTTGCCTATCATGGGCATCTGCCTCGTCACCTGTGCCATGGCCGCAAAAATGGGCATCCAGAAATTCCTCAGTAACCGCAGCATCGACCGCCGGCTCGGCACCCCGGCGAAAGCCGCGCCCGCAACCCCTAAGCACAACCCCTTCGCGTGACGTCATGACCCATCAGCAGGCACAACCGCAGCAATCCCTCGAAAGCTTCACCCGCGACCTGCTGGCCGGCAAGGTCGACGACCGCGTCGCCATGATAGACCTCGTGCTCGGGGATGATGAATACGGCGAAACCGTCTACGTCTACACCCGCGTCGGCTTCAGCAAATACGCCGCCTACAAAGAAGCCTGCAATTCGGGCGAACCCTTCGACCCCGAAGACTACGGCGAAATCATCGCCACCGGCAAAGGCAACCCGCCCAAATCCCTCATCGCTGAACTGCGCGACCGTTACGGCTTCTTCGACGATTTCGAGGACCAGATGACCGTGCTCGGCGAAACCGCCCTCGCCCATATGAACGCTTAAGGATATACCGACCATGAAAATCGCCAGCCGCGCCAGCGCATCACAGGGTTTCGCAGACAAGGGGCTGAACAGCGGCGCCCTACAGACCGCAAAGGACAACGCCCGCAGGGACGTCATGAACATCGGCCTCTACGGCGGCATCTCCGCCATCGCCGCCTC
Organism: Alphaproteobacteria bacterium; assembly: GCA_035906295.1. Taxonomy (GTDB): domain Bacteria; phylum Pseudomonadota; class Alphaproteobacteria; order Micavibrionales; family UBA1664; genus UBA6145. The sequence goes on from JAMIFL010000170.1 coordinate 8,802, forward strand.
CATGGGCGGGGCCGGCATCGTGGCCCTGCTGGGCATGGCCGTGGTCGCGCGGCACTGCTTCAGCCTCGCCGGCAACATGCTCAAGGCCGGCCACGCCGCCCCCAAACCGGGCGCCCAGCCCACGCCCTGAGCCGATTTCCGGCTTCTTTCAAAAAATAATTGGCTTTTTCCATGCGTTTGCGCCATTTAAGACGCAACTTGACGTAATTATGAAAAGAAGCCGATGACCCAGCGCCTCACCAGCCGTACCGATTTCCACGCCGCAAGCCTGCGCGGCCTGACCTATGAACAATTGGCCGCCATGTCCGACTGGCGCGCCGCCAAAACCGTTGGCTACGCGCTGGCCACCACCACGCTGGCGCTGGGCGGCCTCACCATCGGCGCCATCGGCCTCGCGTCCCTGCCCTTCGGCACTGTCACCTTCGCCGCCACCAGCGGCGCCATCGGCGTCGGCAGCTTCGCCGCAGGCTGGCTCACCGCCATGCGCATGGCCCTCAGCATCGAATACGCCCGCAATGTTGACCGTGAAATGGGCCGCCGCGAAGCGGGTATACAACACACACACCGCGAAGCGGGTATACAACACACACACCGCGAAGCAGGCATGCAACACGCGCGCCGCGATGCGGGCGTCTCGCCCCTGCGCCGCGAAGCTGCCCCCCGCCACAATCCGTTCGGCTGATTTTTCTTAGCTGACAGACGGCGCCTTCGGCGCTTCTGCCACACGCCCTTTGGGCGCCTCTGCCATCGTCATCACGAAACCGAGCGCCGACGCCGCACGTTTTTCCGTCTGCGTCACCGCGCGCATGAACGACACAATAAGCCGCCCGCCATCATGCTCCGGCGCGATGATAGTGCTGGGAGCCTGCCCCATGGCGCGCACCAGCCCGGGCCGCGCATCAAGCTGCGGCGCAGGCCATATGCCATACCAATGCGTATCCGCCCGCACGAAACCCTCATCCTCGATGGCCCTGATCTGCTTTGCGTCCAGTTCCGAATCCGCCTGCAAAACGCCGTTCTGCACCGTGTAGTTGCGCAGGCCCAGCGGCTCGAGGTAAGCCGGGTTCAGTTGGATTTTGTTATCGGGGAAATAAAAGGCAACCATCGTTCGTCTCTCTATTACGCTTGTTGTTATTTCATCTGCGGGCGCAACCGGCCCGCCTGTTCCTTCATGCGGGCATCCCTGTCCGCACGCAGCCGGGCCGACACAGCCCCCTGCGCATCCGCAATGAACGCCTGCCCGGTTTCACTGCCCAGCCACCGCGCCGTCAGTTCCATGATTTCGAAGTCCTTCGTCGTCGGCGTCTCGTCGCCCATCAGCGTCCCGCGCGGCACGCGGTTGTATCCAACATTGAAGCATCGCTTGTTCTCAAGCGCCCAAGCCGCCAGGTACGCGTCTTCGCGGCTGTAGCCGCCCTTGTCCATCGCCGCCGCCAGCCGTTCCGCCGTATGCAGGTAACCATGCCCGTTGCCCGTGCCCACCCAGCGTATGAAACTGGTGGCGACCCGCGTCTCGCGCTCGCCCGGCACATGCATAAGGTCCCTGAACAGTTCGAGGAACGCGAACCGCCCGCCCTCGTTCTCGATGCACCACATGTCGTTGTTCTGGCTGGCGCCGCCCATAAGCTGCTGCCATTTGCGCAGGAAAATGCATTCCATCGCCACATCCGGACGCACCGGCACGTATGGCTCGAACACCCAGCGTAACCGGCGGTCGTCTTCAGTCATGGAAATGTCATATGACAATTTTAAAGGAAGCGCAAAATTAAGCTTCGGCAGGCTCCGCCGAACGGACGAATTCAAGCTGCCGCGCAATGTACCGCGCCATCACGTCCACCTCCACATGCACCGCCTGCCCGGCCTTGGCGCGGCCCAGCGTGGTCACGGCCCATGTGTGGGGAATGATGTTCACCGAAAACCGCACCCCGTCCACCATGTTCACCGTCAGCGAAACCCCGTCCAGCGTGACCGACCCCTTGGTCGCAATCATCGGCGCAAGGTTGTCCGGCACTGTCAGCACCAGCCGGTGCGACGCCCCGTCGGGAATAATCCTCTCAAGCTTTGCAAGCCCGTCCACATGGCCCGTCACCATATGCCCGCCCAGCTCGTCGCCCAGCTTCAGCGCGGGTTCGAGGTTCACCGGCGTCCCCACATGCCATTCGCCCAGCACGGTGCGGTCCAAAGTCGCGTTCGACACCTGCACCATGAAGCTGCTCGCGCCCTTCTCGATAACCGTCAGGCACACGCCCGAACACGCGATGGATGCGCCGATGGCGATATTTTCCACCGGCAGCTTGGTCGCAATCTCGTAAAGCGCAGCCCCGTCGCGCGGCTCGATGCGCGTGACGGTCCCTACATCCGTGATAATCCCTGTAAACATGCCTACACCGCCGTAAAGATGATAATGGCCGACAGGCCCAGAACCGTGAACCCGGCCAGTTCGCAAAGCCACGCCGCCACCAGCACACGGCCATCCGCCTGCCTGCGCCACAGCCCCCAGCTAAAGGAGCCGGAAAGCGCCCACTCGTCATACGTCATGCGCGAAAGCTGGTCTTGCGTGGGCTGGCGGTAATACCGTGCAGGGCAATACAGCCGCCCGAACGAAACCGCCTGCAAAAACAGCCGCCCCACCTTGAAGAACACGAAATCGACCAGCAAACGGACAATCAATCCGAGGATGGCTTCCATGCGTCAGCCCTTCTGCTGCATGTTGCCGAGGAATTCGCGGAAATCCTCCGGCGCCGAAAAATCGCGGTAAACCGACGCGTAGCGCACATACGCCACCTGGTCGAGATTGCCCAAAGCCTGCATCACCAGTTCGCCGATGCGCTTGGACGTCACCTCGCCGTCCAGCGAAGTCTCAATCTGCCGCACGATGCCGTTGACCGCGCGTTCAATCTGCTCGCCCGTAACCGGGCGCTTGCGCAAAGGGGTGCGCAGGGAACGGATAAGCTTCTCGCGCTCGAACGTCTCCTTCGACCCGTTGTTTTTAATCACCGTCAGTTCCCGCAGCTGCACGCGCTCGAACGTCGTGAAACGCCCGCCGCACGAAGGGCACTCGCGGCGGCGGCGAATGGCAAGCCCGTCATCCGCCGCGCGGGAATCCTTCACCTGTGAATCTTCATGTCCGCAAAACGGGCAGCGCATCTCTAGACCAATCCACCGTCAACATTGATGACCGAACCTGTAATATAGGACGCATCCGCGCCCAACAGAAATTTCACCGCCCCCGCCACTTCATGCGGCTTGGCGAAACGCTGCATCGGAATGCGGCTATAATAGGTGTTTTTGCTTTCCTCGGGAATACGGTCGCCCATGGCGGTATTGTCCACCGGCCCCGGCGCCACCGCGCAGACCCTGATATTCATGGGCGCCAGTCCCCGCGCCATCACCTTGGTCAGCATCAAAAGCCCCGCCTTGGTGGCGGCATAGGCCGGGTCCACGCTGCCGATCTGCCCGCTGACCGACGCGATGTTGATGATGGCGCCCCTGATTCCGGCCCCCTCCATCGCCCGCGCCGCCAGCCGCGAAAGAATGAACGGCGCGCGCAAATTGACCGCGTATTCATCGTCGAACGCCTGCACCGAAATCGCACCCCATGCCTGCGCGCCGTAAATACCGGCACAGTTGATAAGGCATGACGGCACGCCGAACCGCGCCTCCACGGTTGAAAACGCCTGCGCTATCTGCGCCGCGTCGCGCAGGTCGCACGCAATGACGGCCGGGTCGCCGGTTCCCGCATGCGAGAATCCAACGACCCGGTATTCGCCGTCCAATGCCGTTCGTATCGCGGCACCCAGACTTCCATCGATCCCCGTAATCAGGGCCAGCGGTGCCGCAGTCATGAATTATCCGAACGAACGCTCGTAAATCGGGAAACGGGCGCACAAGGCGCGCACCCGCGCGTTGACCGATTTTTCGACCGCCGCGTTGTTACCCGCGCCGTTGGCCTTCAGCCCGTCCAGCACCTCGGCAATCATGTTGCCGATTTCCTGATATTCGGCAGCGCCGAACCCGCGGCTGGTGCCCGCCGGCGTGCCAAGGCGCAGGCCCGACGGGTTCAGCGGCGACTTGTCGCCGGGAACCGAGTTCTTGTTGGTGGTAAGCCCTGCGTGTTCCAGCGTCAGCACCGCGTCCTTGCCGAACATGCCCTTGGCGCGCAAATCCACCAGCATCATGTGCGACTCCGTGCCTTTCGAAACGATGTCGTAACCTTTGTCCATCAGCGTCTGGGCCAGCACCTTGGCGTTGTTCAGAACATTCTGGGCATAGGCTTTGAATTCCGGCTTCAGCGCTTCGCCGAACGCAACGGCCTTCGCGGCAATCACATGCTCCAGCGGCCCGCCCTGCAGGCCCGGGAACACCGCGAAGTCGAATTTCTTCGCCAGTGCTTCGTCGTTCGTCATGATGACGCCGCCGCGAGGGCCCCGCAGCGTCTTGTGCGTCGTCGTCGCAACCACATGCGCATGCGGGAACGGGTTGGGGTAAAGCCCCGCCACGATAAGCCCGGCATAGTGCGCCACGTCCGCGAACAGGTAGCACGGCTCGCCCGAAGCGGCGGCCACCTTGTCGCAGATGTCACGGAAACGCTTGAAGTCGAACTGCAGCGAATACGCCGATGCGCCCGCGATGATCATGCGCGGTTTTTCGGCCAGCGCCTTCGTCTCCAGCGCGTCGTAATCGATGCGGCCATTGTCGTCGATGTAGTACGACGTGGTCTTGTAACCGCGGTTCTCCGTCTGCCCGTCCTTGCCCTTCCAGCTCTGGCGGCCCGAGAAGTTGACGAGGGAACCGTGCGTCAAATGCCCGCCCTGGTCGAGGCTCATGCCCATGATCAGGTCGTCATTCTCGCACAGCGCGTAATAGATGGCGAGGTTGGCCGACGCGCCCGAGTGCGGCTGCACGTTGGCGTAGTTGCAGCCGAACAGCTTGCAGATACGGTCAATGGCCAGTTGCTCGGTCTTGTCCACTTCCTGGCAACCTTCGTAGTAACGCTTGCCCGGGTAACCTTCGGCGTATTTGTTCGTCATCACCGAACCCTGCATCTGCAACACCGCGCGCGACACGAGGTTTTCGGACGCGATGAGTTCAATCTGGTTCTGCTGGCGGTTAAGCTCGGCCTCCACGGCGGCAAACACTTCAGGGTCGGTCTGCGCGGCGTTGGCGCCGTAGAAAGTGACGTTATCGGTCATGGTCTGGTTCCGGGATTCGTTCTGGGCTTGTTTGAGGGCAGGTTGTGCGTTCATGTGTACGGCTCCGCGTTAGTGGTTAAACGACAAGGAAGAGCCCAGACGCCCGGCGGTATTAAGGGATGTTCCTATGTGGTCTGTTCCACTGGAAAGGCGTCAGTCACATCCCCGCTTCCTGCCGGTATACATAGGAAATCAGCCGCGTCTTTGTCAAGGTAATGGGGTAAGAACCGGGCGGCTTATCCACCAAACGCCAGTTGCGCCGCGCGAATGCCGTAGCCAAGCGGGCGCCCGCCCTCGTCCAGCAGCACGGGCCTCAGGTTTTGCGGTTGCGCCAGCGCGAACTTGGCGCGCAATGTCTGCTCTTCGGCCATGTCGCCCTTATGATAGCCGTAAGCGATGCCCACCTTGTCCGCCGCCATCACCATCTTGCCCTTGATGGTGTCGCGCAAATCCGCCCGCCGCGCGCTGTCCTCAGGCGTGTCGAGGGCGGAATGCGTCTGGTTCGCCGGCTGCCACAGCACCGTGGCCAGCGTCCCCGGCGTTATCCGGTACGCGGCCCCCGGCATCAAATCCACGAATCCCAGCCGGTCGTCCTCCCCCAGCAGGAAATTCGCCGCCTTCGAAGGGTCGATGCCGAACCCGTTCTCCTCAATCTCCATCACGTCCCGCATCGCCCGCAGGTAGAAATCCAGCGGCATCCCCGCAATCCGCTCCGCCAGCCCCCATAAATGCGCATTGGTCCGCGCGATATGCCCGGGGTTGGGTACATACGTCTTGCCCTTGGTCCCGGCAGGCCGCCCCCAGCCGTCGGTTTCCGTCAGCACGTAATCCGTCTCATCGCTCCGGCTTTTCCGGTCCCACACCGTAAGCCCCAGCAGCACGCCTTTGATTTCCGGCTGCACGTCCGCCAGCGCCACGCGGCGGCCTTTTTCATCCTCGGCCGTGAAGCTTGCCAACGGCACCGCCGCCCGCGCCTCCATGGCCACCGCCGGGTGCAAAATCGCCTCCAGCCCCGGCACGAACAGCTCTGAATGGTAATAATTCACCCGCAGCACGTAATCGCCCGGCACCCCGGCAATGCGCCACGCCTTATTGTTTCCGCCCTGCCCCAGAAACTGCGCATCGCGCATGCTTCCGGCCAGAAAGCCTGTATCCAGCAGGCGCGGGTCCACGTCATGAATCATGGCCCGATTTTACCCCACCGGCCCTAGGAAAACCTTAAACCCCGCCTAAAAAACTGGCATTCCGGCTCGCATTCCATTAATTTACATAAAAATTACATTCAGGAATGACCGCCATGCATATCCGCAACCCCCGCCTTCGCCGTCTGGCCCACTCCGCCAGCCTCTACACAATGGCTGCCGCAACGGTGGCGGGCGCATCCTCTCTCGCCGTCGGCGGCCTGTATCTGGGTTGGGATGTGGCGCAAACCGCCATCCACGCGCTGGCCGAACCGTGGAAGGCCAACATGCTGGCAAACCCGCTTTCCTATGCCCCCGCCGCGCTCGGCGTCGGTCTCGGCGCATGTTTTACCGCCGCCGTGGCGTCCCGCTTCGTGCGCCCTTTGGCCTATCGCTTCAACCGCGCCTCCACCACCGCGCGTGACGTCGCCTACGCCGCCGTGGACGCCGCCCGCACCGCCGGGGAATGGACCACCATCGCCGCGGGCAGCCTTACCTGCATTGAAATCGCCCTCTCATCCGGTGCCGTGGCGGCCCAGTTCGGCCACGCCGGCATGGGCAATACCGGCATCGCGCTGGGTTACGTCGCGGGCATCGGCGCGGGCCTTGCCGCCAGCTTCACCGCGCTCGTCGCTACCGGCAGCGTTATCGACGCCATCGACGTCGGCGACGACCGCGTCTATCTCGGCCGCCCGCAATCCGGTCTTCGTCTTTAAGGGTTCAGCAGGCTGAAAGCTTGGCGACGCGGGCCTGATGCCGCCCGCCCTCGAACTCGGCTGACAGGAAAACATCCACGCAGTCCTTCGCCACTTCAAGGCCCACCATACGTGCGCCCAGCGCAATCACATTGGCGTCGTTGTGCTGGCGGCACAACCGCGCACCCGTCACGTCATGCACCAGCGCGCAGCGAATATGCGTGTGCCGGTTCGCCGCGATGGAAATGCCAATGCCCGACCCGCAGATGAGCACGCCACGCGCAGCCTTCCCGTCCTTGATGGCCCCGGCCAGCTTCGCCGCGAAATCCGGGTAATCCACGGACTCGGCGGAACTGGTCCCAAGGTCCAGCCACTGGACGTTCGGAAACGCCGTTTTCAGGTTTTCTTTCAGGCCAAACCCGCCATGGTCGCAGGCAATCGCAATCGTCTCGGTCATGAAAATCTATCTACGCCGCAATGCAGCGTTTGTCACGCAATCACGCCGTTTTTCCGCAACACATATTCCAGCCGTCGCGCCGCATTGGCCTTCAGCAACGATGGAATGGCCGATTTCGGCCCCTGAATATAGACCTCCGTCATCGTCGCCACGTCCACCGCGGTCGCGCGCACATAATTCCCGATGGGAATAAGCTCGATGATGACTTCGCGCCCCTGAAGGGCATTGGTGCCTGCCATGAACCCATGATAAAATGAAAACCATGGCACACAAGACCGCTTTCGACTGGCAAGACCCCCTCCTCCTGTCCGAGGAGCTGACCGACGACGAACGCATGGTTCAACAAACCGCGCATGACTTCGCCACCGACCGCCTCCTCCCCACCGTGGTTGAATGCAACCGCGAGGAACATTTCAACCGCACACTCATGCAGGAAATGGGCGCGCTGGGCCTGCTCGGCGCCACGCTGCCGGAATACGGCGCGGGCGTGTCCGACGTCGCCTACGGCCTCATCGCCCGCGAAATCGAACGGGTGGACAGCTCCTATCGCTCCGCGCTTTCGGTCCAGTCCTCGCTCGTCATGTACCCCATCTACACCTTCGGGTCCGACGCGCAGAAAAAGAAATACCTCCCCGGCCTCGCCAGGGGCGACCTCATCGGCTGCTTCGGCCTGACCGAACCCGACGGCGGCTCAGACCCCGGCGGCATGAAAACCCGCGCCAAGAAAATCGCTGGCGGCTGGTCCCTCACCGGCGCCAAGCAATGGATCACCAATTCACCGATTGCCGACGTCATGGTCGTCTGGGCCAAGAACGACGAAGGCAACATCATGGGATTCATCCTCGATCGCGGCATGAAAGGCCTCACCGCCCCCAAAATCGAAGGCAAGTTTTCCTTACGCATCTCCACCACCGGCTCCATCGTCATGGATGATGTGTTCGTGCCGGACGACAATGTTTTGCACGGCGCCCTCGGCGTCAAATCCCCCTTCATGTGCCTCAACAAGGCGCGCTTCGGCATAAGCTGGGGCGTCATGGGCGCGGCGGAAGCCTGCTGGCATCAGGCCCGCCAGTACACGATGGACCGCACCATCTTCGACAAGCCCCTCGCCTCCATGCAGCTCATCCAGAAAAAACTGGCCGACATGCAGACCGAAATCACGCTCGGCCTCACCGCCGCCCTGCGTCTTGGCCGCCTCATGGAGAGAAACCGGGCTGCACCTGAGGCGATAAGCCTCATGAAACGCAATAACTGCGGAAAGGCCCTCGCCATCGCCCGCGACGCGCGCGACATGCTCGGCGGCAACGGCATCGCCGATGAATACCACGTCATCCGCCACATGCTGAATTTGGAAGCCGTCAACACCTACGAAGGCACACACGACATCCACGCCCT
>JAMIFL010000171.1:0-4036 GCA_035906295.1 Alphaproteobacteria bacterium
GCGAACCGCTGGACCATGTGCTGCTGCACGGCCCCCCGGGCCTTGGCAAAACCACCCTCGCGCAAATCGTCGCGCGTGAACTGGGCGTCGGCTTCAAGGCCACCTCCGGCCCCGTCATCGCGCGGGCGGGTGACCTCGCGGCCATCCTCACGAACTTGCAGCCCATGGACGTGCTGTTCATCGACGAAATCCACCGCCTGAACCCGGTGGTCGAGGAAATCCTCTACCCCGCCATGGAAGACGGCAAACTCGACATCATGATAGGCGAGGGGCCTGCCGCCCGTTCCGTGCAGATTGACCTGCCGCCCTTCACCCTTGTCGCCGCCACCACGCGCTCGGGGCTTCTCACCACCCCTTTGCGCGAACGCTTCGGCATCCCCGTCCGGCTCGATTTCTATACCCATGATGATTTGACCAGCATCGTTGCCCGCGCCGCGCGCATCCTCGGCGCGCCGCTGGATAATTCAGGCGCCCGCGAAATTGCCAAACGCGCGCGCGGCACCCCGCGCATTGCGGGCCGCCTCGTCCGCCGCGTGCGCGACTTCGCGCAGGTCGATGGCCACGAAACCGTCACCGCCGGCGTCGCCGACAACGCCCTCAAACGCCTCGACATCGACGCCGCGGGGCTGGACGCCATGGACCGCCGCTACATCAAAACCGCCATCGACCATTACGCCGGCGGCCCCGTCGGCGTCGAAACCATGGCCGCCACCCTGTCGGAGGAGCGCGACGTGATTGAAGACGTCATCGAGCCGTACCTCATCCAGCAGGGCCTCATCCAGCGCACCCCGCGTGGCCGCTGCATCACGGCGGGCGGCTACCGCGCGCTGGGCCTCACGCCCCCCAACCGCCCGCAGAACGACCTGTTCGCCGAATAATTTGCATAAATACCAGCCGTTTCGCTAAGGTCGCGGCCATGCAAAACGCTTCCCTTCCGCTGGTCGTCTCGTCCCCCCGTATCGGCATCATCCTCAAGACACTGGCTGACGCAGGCATCACCGGCCTGCACGCCACCAACGGCACCTATGCGCCCCCGGCTGACCTTGTGCTGCCCACCACCGCCGCCGGTTTCCAGTATCTGGCCGACACGCACCCGGATAAGCAGGCCGCTTTCGTCATCGCCATTAATTCCAACGCCAGCATGCGCAACCTGCTGGCCGCCCGCAACGCGCCCGCCGCCGAATACACCGCGCTGGAAAGCCAGATGACCCGCGCCCACAAGGTCGCCCTGCCGCTGGCGGCCCAGTTCCCCGCCCGCCGCATCGTCGTCCTGTTTTATGACGAGGGGGACCCTGCGACGCTGTACGACGGCCTCGCGCAATCGGGCGCTGTCGCCATGCGCAGCCTGCACAAATGGGGCTACGGCGCCACGCCTGACGCGAAACCCATCCTCGGCGCTGAATCGTTTGAAAACGTGCTGGCCTTCCCGTTCCCCGGCAGCACTGCGCACATCAAGCCCGTGTTCTGGGACGTAACCCCCGAAGGCCAACAGGGCCACGTCCGCGTGGTGGACCTGAGCCGCTTCGAAGGCCCGCACGGCGCGCCCTACCTCTCGGCCCAGAACTGCATTCTCTTCCCCGTGGGCGCGGCGTTCGCGCCCTACCGCCAGCCTGCGGGGCAGGGCGGCGCGGCCTCATCCGCCCTACGCCCGTAAACACGCGGCGGAAAACCCGCAGTTTGCCCTTAAAGCGCCTCAGGTTTTGTTGTATATCTGCCCCAACGCCTCATCCTTGGGAGCTTCGTGCCATGACCAGATTCCTGCGTATCCTGCTGCTGTCCGCAACCCTGTTCGTCGCCGCCTGCGACGACAACGGCAACCAGTCCAACGAAGCCATGGTCTCCATGTCCGCGCCCTCGGGCGGGTCCGGCGGCATGGCCCGTTCGGCCAAGGCCTACATGGGTGGCGCCGCCCCCATGATGGCGCAGATGGCCGTCATGCCGTCGCCCGAACCGGCAATGGCCGATTCCGCCGCCATCTCGCCCTCCGCCCCGCCCTCCAGCATGGTTCTCGACCGTACTAAATTTGCGAACCGCAAAATCGCCGAAACCCACAACATGCAGATCGAAACCGCCTACAACGTGCTGCAAACCCGCTACCAGCGCGACTACGCCAAATGCGTCCAGCTCGGCTGCCAGATCGTCAATTCCAACGTCCAGCTTGAACAGGGCGGCAGCATCAACGCCCGCATCGAACCCGAAAAGCTCGGCGAATTCCTTGATTTCCTCGCCGCAGGCCCGGGCCGCATCCTCAACCACAACGTTTCGGCTGACGACCGCACCGCCGAATGGTCCGACACCACCGCCCAGATGGAAAACCTCGTCGCCGCCCGCGACCGCATGCGCAAGCTGATGGACTCGGACAAGGCCTATGATGTCGACTCCATCCTCTCCATCGAAAACGAACTCACCCGCATTCAGACCGAAATCGACATGCGCACCGCCCGCCTGCGCAACCTCGCGCAGGATACGGACCTCGCCACCATCTACCTCAACTACTCGGTCGAATACCGCCCCGCTGAAACCAAGCCGTACGAACTCAAAAACACCTTCAAGAACGCGGTCCAGCAATTCTACCGCGGGCTTGACCGCATGATTCAGTTCGTAGGCCGCACCCTGCCGTGGATTCCGGTCTTCGCCATCGGCTTTTGGCTGGCCGTGTGGGTCGTCCGGCTGGCGTTCCGCCGCGTCTCCGTCCGCCTGCCGTGGAAGAAGAAGCCCTGATGACCGCGCACAAACTCCCCGTCCGCATCTATTATGAGGATACGGACGCGGGCGGCATCGTCTACCACGCCAGCTTCCTGCGCTTCGCCGAACGCGGGCGCTCGGAATTCCTGCGTACCCACAACATCAACAATTCCGACCTTCTGCCCGGCCACGGCTTCCATTTCGTGGTCCGGCACATCGCCATCGACTACCGCGCGCCCGGCAGGCTGGACGACCTGCTTACCGTCGAAACAAGTGTGGTTGACCTTGGGAACGCCTCATTTACCATGCAACAAACAATTACAAGGGACGCGCAGGTCGTGGCCGACATGAAAGTCGTGCTCGTCTGCGTCAACGAAGCCGGCAAGGCCATCCGTGTCCCCGATATGCTTCGCCACGTATTGGCCCCGAGAGACGAGTAGTGAAAGGATAATGAACCAATGACCGCTACCCCCATCGCCGACCGCGCCGTCGACGCCGCCGCCCTCGCAGGCTCCGTCTCGCACGACCTCTCGCCCTTCGGCCTGTTCTGGAATGCCGACCTCGTCGGCAAACTGGTCATCCTGATGCTGATTTCGGCTTCCATCTGGTGCTGGACCATCATCTTCGACAAGATGCGCACGCTCAAAGCCATCCGCCGCCGCGCCGACAAGTTCGAGGAAGCGTTCTGGTCCGGCGAACCTTTGGACAAGCTGTACGAACGCGTGCGCCAGTCCCGCCCTGATCCCATCCTCAAGACCTTCCTCTCCGGCATGGAAGAATGGCGCCTCGGCATGTCCGACAAGGGCAACTCCGGCAATGACGGCCTCGGCACCAACCTCCAGCAGCGCATCGAACGCGCCATGTCCGTCATGATCGGGCGCGAGATGGACAAGCTCGAACGCTCCATGACCTTCCTCGCCAACGTCGGTTCCGCGGCCCCGTTCATCGGCCTCTTCGGCACGGTCTGGGGCATCATGCGCTCCTTCACCGCCATCGCCGGTTCCAAGAACGCGTCGCTGGCCGTGGTCGCCCCGGGCATTGCCGAGGCGCTGTTCGCAACCGCCATCGGCCTCGTCGCCGCCATCCCGGCGGTCATCGCCTACAACAAGTTCTCGTCCGACCTGAACCGCTACAACGACCGGCTTGAGAACTTCGCCGTCGAATTCTCCGCCATCCTCGGTCGCCACCTCGCATCGCGGAGCACCAAGTAATGGCATTCAAAGTCGCAGCCAAGGGCAGGGGCGGCGGTCGCCGCGGGCGCCACAAGGTCGGCGCCGAAATCAACGTAACGCCGCTGGTCGACGTCATGCTGGTGCTGCTGGTCATCTTCATGGCCACGGCCCCCATGCTC
>JAMIFL010000172.1:0-2950 GCA_035906295.1 Alphaproteobacteria bacterium
TGCAGGCCGAACTGCACGCCGGGATCGAAGAAGGCGGTGAGGGCATTGAAGGGAATATGCAGCGGCGCCGGCAGCTTCTTGAAGGTCAGCGTCACTTCGAAATAATCCTCCTTCACCTTCAGCGCCCAATATTGGTGCTGGATGATGATGGTCATTTCCTCCGGATACTGTTCCTTGAGGAAGTCCGGAATATCCACGCCATCGGCATGGGTGCGGAAGGTCAGATAGAAGTGATGTGCGCCGATCAGGCCCGACTTTTCAATGCGCCGCAATGCGTCGCGCACCACGCCGCGCAGCGCCGCATCCGTCAAAGCCTGATAGCCGATAAAGTCTTTTGCCATATGGGTCGCAGACTATGCGCCGCCACTCCCAAGTCAATCGCGGCGTCCGTCCGGCCTGTGCGCCGAACGGCCAAATTGACGCAATTGTGAACAAAAAAAAGACCGGTCCGGCCGGAGAAAAGTGGGGGGTTTCTGTTGCCCGGTACCCCCCGAACCGCGCTTGGCTAACCGTAGTTAGGCAGCGAGGGCCATTTCATTATCGTTGGCACCTAAACAATAGTCCGATGACGGCGGAACCATACCGAGCAAAAGAACTGCCTTTACACATCCGTCGATCCTGTTTCGCCCCCACAAAAACCCACCGGTGAAAGTGGGCTTATGGTGGAGGCGCCGGGTACTGCCCCCGGGTCCGGGCTGCTTATTACACAGTCGTTTATCGCCATAGTCCGGGCGAACCCGGACCCTGCTAATATAGGGTGCGGGGGTTAAATAATGAAGGGTGGAACTTGAGGACGGTTTACGCCAGCGAGGCCGAGATTTCGCGCATCGGCGAAGGCTTTTGCGCCGCCACCCTGCCGCGCCCGCAATGGACCCACGCCGCCCATTTCGCCGCTGCGCTGTGGCTGATGCGCCATCGCCCCGATCTGGAGGCGTGCGCCGCCATGCCCGGCCTGCTGCGCGCCTATAACGAGGCGGTCGGCACGGTGAATGACGACCATGGCGGCTATCACGAAACCATCACCTTGGCGTCGCTGCGCGCCCTCAAAGGCGTGCTGGACGCAAATCCGCCCGACATGCCGCTGCATACCATCGTCAACGCCCTGATGGCGTCCAGCATGGCCGATCCCAACTGGCTGCTGGAATATTGGTCACGAGACCGGCTGATGTCGGTGGAAGCGCGGCGGGCATGGCGGGATCCGGACCTGAAAGCCTTACCTTTTTAAGGCTATTTCAGAAAGCGTGAACGGGAAACGCGAATCCCCTAGGATCGCGCCCATGCGGCAATATCTCGACCTGCTCAGGCTTGTGCGCGATACCGGCGTGGAAAAACACGACCGCACCGGCACCGGCACGCGCTCGGTCTTCGGTCACCAGATGCGCTTCAATCTGGAAGACGGTTTTCCGCTGGTCACCACCAAGAAGACGCATCTCAAATCCATCATCACCGAACTGCTCTGGTTCCTGCGCGGCGAAACCAATGTGCGCTGGTTGCAGGAACGCGGCGTCACCATCTGGGACGAATGGGCCGATGCCAATGGCGAGCTGGGGCCGGTCTATGGCTATCAGTGGCGTAGCTGGCCGGCGCGCCCCTCTTCAACAAAAGAGGAGAACGGCACCATTGACCAGATCGCCAATCTGGTGCGCGACATCCAGAAAAACCCGGACTCGCGCCGGTTGATTGTCACGGCGTGGAATCCGGCGGACGTGCCGCGCATGGCGCTGCCGCCCTGCCACTGCCTGTTCCAATTCTATGTCGCCAATGGAAAACTGTCGTGCCAGCTCTATCAGCGCTCGGCGGATATCTTTCTGGGCGTGCCGTTCAACATCGCCTCTTACGCGCTGCTGACCATGATGGTGGCGCAGGTGACGGGGCTCAAACCCGGCGAGTTCGTCCATTCCTTCGGCGATGCGCACCTGTATCTCAACCATCTGGACCAGGCCAATGAACAGTTGTCCCGCCAGCCTTACCCGCTGCCCACCATGCGGCTAAACCCGGCGGTGACCGACCTGTTCGCTTTCCAGTATGAGGACTTCACCTTGGAAAATTACCAGTCGCACCCTGGCATCAAGGCCCCCATCGCGGTCTGAAATGCCGCCAAACCGCCGTTTTTGTCAGTAATATTTGACAAATGGCAGGCGGGTTTTAAAAGACCGCCCAACAGGGAGATTTTCCAATGGCGACCGCAGACGTACAGGGCAAAGACGAGAGCAAGCTGGCCAATGGCGGCGGCGCGTTCCCCTTCTGGGTGTCGGTGACGGTTGTGGGCGGCGCGTTCGCCATCCTCGTTGCCATCATCTACGGCGTGATCCAGCTCTTTTCCTGATCGCCCGTTCAGACACGAAGAAAAAGCGCCGCAAGTTTCCTTGCGGCGCTTTTTCTTTGCTCACCCTTCGACAAGCTCAGGGTGAGGATTTGAGAGATTCCTCATGGTGAGCTTGTCGAACCATGGGCTTACTTCGGCAATGCGAACACCAGCAAACTGTCGCCGCCGCCGGGACTGCTCAGGTAGGAACCGCCCGTCGCCACCACCGCCACGAACTGCCGTCCGTCCTTGCCGCGATAAGTGATCGGCGTGGCGTGGGCGCTGTGGCCCAGCTTGTAGGTCCAGATTTCCTTGCCGGTCTTGCTGTCGAAGGCGCGAAAGCGCGCATCGTCAGTGCCGGCAATGAAGGTCAGGCCGCTGGCGGTGACGATAGGCCCGCCATTGCTGGCGCGGCCCGTGTCTTTCTTGCCTTCGGGGAAATGATCGGTGACGCCCAGGCGCGAGCGCCAGACGACTTCCGCCTTGTTGACATCCACCGCGATCAGCTCGCCCCAGGGCGGGATGTGGCAGGGCGTCTGGGTTTTGGGATCGACGAAGCGGCCGGTGGTCATGTGCCATTCCTCGCCGCGCTTCACCAGCTTTTCGACATAGCCCATCTCGTTGGAATTGAAGATGAACAGGCCC
>JAMIFL010000173.1:0-46868 GCA_035906295.1 Alphaproteobacteria bacterium
GTGCGCATCAACCTCGACAGCCACATCTCCCGCGTCGACCTCATCGGCAAGGACGCGATTGTGCTGAAAGAGGGCAAGCAGGTGACCGAATATAAAGAGGGCATCCTGCCCTGGTCGCTGCAACACCCTGTGGCGCTGGTGTTTGACGAATACGACGCCGGCCGCCCGGACGTGATGTTCGTAATCCAGCGCATTCTGGAAGCCGAAGGCCGCCTGACGCTGCTGGAACAGAACCGCGTCATCCGCCCGCACCCGTATTTCCGCCTGTTTGCGACGTCCAACACAATCGGCCTAGGCGACACCACGGGCCTGTACCACGGCACCCAGCAAATCAACCAGGGCCAGATGGACCGCTGGAACATCGTGGTCACGCTCTCGTACCTCAGCCTCGAACACGAAATGGAAATCGTGCTCAAGAAATTCCCCGCCTATGCGACCAAACAGGGCCGGGAAGAAGTGAAAGCCATGGTGCAGGTGGCCGAACTGACGCGCGCCGGTTTCCGCGCGGGCGACCTGTCCACCCTCATGTCCCCCCGTTCGGTGCTGGCATGGGCCGAAAACAGCGAAATCTTCGGCAACCGCGAGGAGGCGTTCAAGCTCACCTTCCTCAACAAATGCGATGAACTGGAACGCCCGGTGGTGGCCGAATACTACCAGCGCGCCTTCGGGGTCGAACTGCTGGCCAGAGATGACGACGCAAAACCAAAATAAGGCCGACGCCTTCCGGGCGCTGACCACCGCCACGCTGCGCGCGATGGCGGGAGAAACGCCGGAAAGCCTCGATACGACTTTCGGGCCGGTGCCGTCTTCCATGCAGTCGGGGCAGCAGCGCGTGCTGCGCCATGTGGGCCGCAAAACCGCGCGCCTGCCGCTGCCCGGCCCGAACCTCGATGAAGCCGCGCGCAACGAACTGCGCGGCGCCGCCGATGCCGCGGCCCTGCACCTCATCCACCATAACGCACAAAAACACGTTGACTTGGCCCCGCCCGACCCGCGCGCGCGCACCGTGTTCGACCTGATGGAACAGGTGCGGGTGGAAGCCTTGGGCGCCCGCGATGCCCGCGGCATCGCCCGCAACCTGCGCGCCGCCATGGAAGCGCAGGCCAAACGCAAAGGCTATGGCAACCCCGAACGCCCCACGCCCGTCAGCATGGAAGACGGGTTGTTCGCGCTGGCCAGTGAGGCCCTCTCCGCCGGAACGGCGGACAACGCAAACGGGCAGGGGGGCGATTTACCGCCAGCATCCGCCGCCGCCGCCGACGCGTGGCGCAGCACGCTGGCCGCCAAGCTGGGCCGCAACGCGCTGGCCGACTTGGCGGGGAAGCTGGACGATCAGGCGGCCTTCGCGCGCCTTGCCTATAAAATGATCCGGGCGCTGGACATGGACCCGGGCCGCGACGACCCGATGGAGGAAAGCGACGAGCCGGGCGAGGGCGGCGCGAAGGGGCAGGGCCTTGGCGATAAAACCGCCGTCACCGAAACCGGCGACGAGGAAGGCGAGGGCGAAGCCGCCGGCACCGCTCCCGGCGACGAGATGGAAGGCGAAATGGGCGACGAAGCCGCCGGCGCCGAAGAACAGCAGGACGGCGGGGGCCAGAGCGAACAGCGCGGGTCCGAACAGCCCGGTCAGGCGCAGCGCCCGAACGACCTGTCAGGCCCGCTTGACCGCGCCGAACATTACAAGGTGTTCACGACCGAATACGACGAAATCACCGACGCCGAAGACCTCGCCGACGGCCCCGAACGCAGCCGCCTGCGAAGCCTGCTGGACCAGCAGCTCCAGCCGCTTCAGGTCGTCATCCGCAAGCTTGCCAACCGCCTGCAGCGCCGCCTGATGGCGCAGCAGCAGCGCCAGTGGCTGTTCGACCTTGAGGAAGGCATTCTCGACCCCGCCCGCGTCGCCCGCGTGGTGGCGACCCCGGGCAGCCCGCTGTCCTTCAAGATTGAGAAGGACACCGAATTCCGCGACACCGTGGTCACGCTGCTCATCGACAATTCCGGATCCATGCGCGGGCGGCCCATTACCATCGCGGCCCTGTCCGCCGACATTCTGGGCCAGACGCTGGAACGCTGCGGCGTGAAGGTGGAGGTACTGGGCTTCACCACCACGGCGTGGAAAGGCGGACGGTCTCGTGACGCATGGGTTGCGGCCAACCGCCCTCCGCAGCCGGGCCGTTTGAATGATTTGCGCCACATCATCTACAAGGCCGCCGACCAGCCGTGGCGCCGCGCCCGCCCCAATATCGGCCTTATGCTGAAAGAGGGCCTGCTGAAAGAAAACATCGACGGCGAAGCCCTGATATGGGCGCATGCCCGGCTGGCCCACCGCCCGGAACGCCGCAAGATTTTGATGGTCATTTCGGACGGCGCCCCGGTGGACGATTCCACCCTGTCCGCCAACGTCTCGACCTATCTGGAAAACGATTTGAACCGCGCCATCGCATGGGTTGAAAAGCGCCGGATTGTGGAGCTGTGCGCCATCGGCATCGGCCATGACGTAACGCGCTATTACAAGCGGGCGGTAACCATCCGCGATGTCGAAGACCTCGGCTCCACCATGATGGCCGAACTGGCCGACCTGTTCGAGGACGACCCGCGTACCGCGCGTAAGCGCGCATGAAAAACATTCCGCGTAAACGCGCCTGAAAACCGGACAGGCTTTACGGGGGTGGTGCGTTGCAACAGTGAATCAATGGGAGTAGGATACGCTCCGTGAATTCCGGCCAATCGTCCATTCATCAGCATCCCGTCCGCGCCGCCGCAGTCATTGGGGCGTTAGGCATCGTATTCGGGGATATCGGCACCAGCCCGCTTTATGCGTTCCGGGAATCCTTCCGCGTCGCCATGAACGGCGGCATCGGCGTGCATGATGCCGTGCTCGGGGTTCTTTCGCTCATCTTCTGGGCGCTGACGATTACCATTTCGCTCAAATACCTCGTCTTCATCCTGCGCGCCGACAACGACGGGGAAGGGGGCGTCATGGCCCTCATCACCGGCCTGCGCCTGAACGTGGGCAAGCGCCATGGCCTCAAGGCCGTACTGCTCACGGCGGGCCTCGCGGGCGCCGCCATGATTTTCGGGGATGGCGTGCTGACCCCCGCCATCTCGGTCGTATCCGCCATCGAAGGGGTGCAGGTGGTGGCCCCGGGGCTGGACCACTGGGTGCTTCACATCACCATCGCCGTTCTCATCGGCATCTTCATGTCACAGCGTTTCGGCACCGAACGCATCGGCATCGTGTACGGGCCCATCACCCTCATCTGGTTCATCACCATGGGCGTTCTGGGTGCGCACGCCATCATGCAGGAGCCGGAGGTCCTGAAGGCCTTCAACCCCGGCTATGCCGCCATCATGCTCATCAACCACCCGGGGCTGGCGGTGGTGCTCATCGGCGCGGTTTTCCTCGCCATGACGGGTGGGGAGGCGCTGTATGCCGACATGGGCCATTTCGGCCGCGGCGTCATCCGCACCGCGTGGTTCGCGGTGGCTATGCCGTCCTTGTTCCTCAATTATTTCGGTCAGGGCGCGCTGGTCCTGAAATACAACGGCGCCATTGAAAACCCGTTCTACGAACTGGCGCCCGACTGGTTCGGCATTCCGCTGGTGGTGCTGGCGACGGCGGCCACCGTGGTCGCGGCGCAGGCCATGATTACCGGCGCCTTCGCGGTGGCCCGGCAGGCCATCGAAATCGGGTATTTCCCGCCCATGCGCATCAAATCCACGTCGGAGCGCAACAGCCTGCACATCTTCATCCCCCGCCTGAACATGGCGCTGATGACCGTCACGCTGGGCGTCGTCATCTTCTTCCCGTCCTCGGCGGAGCTGGCGTCGGCCTACGGCGTCGCGGTGTCGGTGGCCATGCTGGCGACCTCGCTTCTGTTCTTCCGCTGGATATGGGTCAAGAATATCTGGCCCAAATTCGTGGCCATTCCCGTCTGCGTGGCGTTCATGACGCTGGACGTGCTGTATGTCGGCACCAACCTCGCCAAGACGTTCGATGGCGGCTGGCTGCCGTTGGCCATGGGCGCCTTCGTGCTGACCTGCATGATTTCATGGCACCGGGGCCTCGAAAAGCTCATCGAACGCCACATGGAATATACCGAACCGCTGGCCGATTTCGCCGCCCGCTGCGCCCGCGCGCCGCTGGCGCTGGTCAGGCACACGGGTATTTTCTTCTCCCGCACTGGCATCATGGCGCCCGTGCCGCTGGAACGCATGGCCGACATGCTGCACATCAAGTTCGCGCGCACGGTCATCATTTCCATCCGCATCGAAACAAGGCCGTGGGTGGGGGCGGAAGACCGTCTCGTCATCTCCACCATTGGCACCAGCCTTCTGAAAATCGAAGTCCATTACGGCTACCAGCAGGCCATCAACATCCCCGCCACCATCGGGCCGACCTTGGCCGCGCACGGCATCGATGCCGACGACGCGCTCTACATCATCGGCCACGAACGCGTCATCGCACCCATCGAGCCGAACAGCATTTCCGATTTGATGAACATTCTGTTCGCCATGCTGGCCGCCACCGCAGAACGTGCGGTTGACCGCTTCCGCCTGCCGCCCTCCCGCACGCTGGAAATCGGCTACCCCGTCTACCTGCAAGACTAACCCCCACCCCAACTGGGCCGCTGAGGCCCCGCGCAGCGTAAGCGAAGCGAGCAGGGGGAGCGTGCGCCAGCACGCGACTGGGGGGCGGCGGTTGAGCCCCCTAAAAAACGGGCCATTGAGGCCCCGCGTAGCGTAAGCGAAGCGAGCGGGGGGAGCGTGCGCCAGCACGCGACTGGGGGGCGGCGGTTGAGCCCCCCCAATTAAACAGCCACGTCCGGCGCGATACGAATGAGGGTCAACTGATTGCGCAGGCGCTTCAGGATTTTGAAACGGTAGCCATAGAACATGAAGCTCTGCCCCACCGCCGGAATCATCTTGGATTCATGCAGCACGAGGCCGGCCAGCGTGGCGTAATCGTCATCCGGCAAATCCCAGTTCAGCGCGCGGTTCAGGTCGCGGATGGTGACGGTGCCGTCCACGATGAACGAGCCGTTGGGCTGCGCCCGCACGCCGGGAACGCTGACGTCATGCTCGTCGTCGATGTCGCCGACGATTTCTTCGAGAATGTCTTCCAGCGTCACGATGCCTTTGAACGTGCCGTACTCATCGACCACGATGGCGAAATGCTCCTTGCGTTCGCGGAACGCCTGCAACTGGTCGAACAGGATGGTGGTTTCGGGAATGAACCACGGGTCGGACAGAAGACGGGTGATGTCAACGCGGGAAAAATCACCCTGCACCGCTGAAATTTCACGCAACAGGGCCTTGGCGTGCAGCAGGCCCACGATGTTGTCCGGGCTGTCGCGGTAAACCGGCAGGCGCGAATAGGCGTTGTCCAGCACCTGGTCGATGACCACGCTGATGGGCTGGGAGATGTCGACGGTCTCGACCGTCTTCCGGTGGGTCATGATGGACCCGACATCGACATCGGCCAGGTCGAGGATGGAATGCAGCATCGCGCGCTTGGTCTGCGTGCGCATTTCCTCTTCCGTTTCGTGCAGTTCGATGGCGCCGCGCAGTTCCTGTTCCGTGGAATCGTTGCCGTGCTGCGGCTTCATGAGGCGCAGCATGATGTTCAGTATGGCCGATACGATGGCCAGAATGGGCGAGAAGAGCCAGATAAGGAACTGGATGATGGGCGCGATGGCCATGGCCACCGTGTCGGCGCGGATAAGCGCGTAGGTCTTCGGCAGCACCTCCGAGAAGATGAGCAGCAGGATGGTCATGAGCGCCGTGGCGTACAGAACCCCTTCCGCCCCGAACATATGCACGAGGAACGACGTCGCCAGCGCCGATGACAGCGTGTTGACGATGTTGGACCCCAGCAGGATGGCGCCGATAAGCCGGTCCTTGTTTTCGCGCAGGCGGTTGACCAGCGCGGCGCGGCGGTTGCCCTCAAGCTCCAGCGCGTGCATGCGCGATTTGCTGGCCCCGGTCAGCGCCGTTTCGGCGCCTGAGAAAAATGCGGAAAGCACGAGCAGCCCGCCAATGGCGCTGACGGATTCCCACAAACCCCATTCGATGTTGATGTCCATTTCCATCAGGCACGCTCCCCGGCAGACTCCATGGATGAGGCGAGGGCGGACGCAACCGCGTACATGTCCGCGTCCTGCGTCACGAAGGCCTGCCCGATGCCGCGCGACAGGATGAAGGTCAGGCGCCCGCCGCTGGCCTTTTTATCGGCGGCCATGAGGTCGACGAGGTCCGCGGGGCTGTGGTCGGGGAAGCCCGCGATGTCGGAAATGCGCGTCTTGAGGCCGAGGCGCTGCATATGCGCAATCGCCAAAGGCGCATCCCCCGTCAGGCCCATGCGTTGCGAGACGTCGAAGGCCAGCGCCATGCCGATGGACACCGCCTCGCCATGCAGCAGGCGGCGGTCGTACCCGCAAGCGGCTTCCAGCGCGTGGGCGAAGGTGTGCCCGAAATTCAGCAGCGCGCGCACGCCCGACTCCCGTTCGTCCTGCCCCACGATGTCGGCCTTGGCCTTGCAGCTTGCGGCCACGGCATGGGCCAGCGCCGCTTCGTCGCGGGCCAGCACCTTGTCGCCGTTGGCTTCAAGCCATGCGAAGAAGGCGGCATCGCCCAGGAACGCGTATTTGACGATTTCGGCATACCCCGCCTGCATCTGCCGGTCGGGCAGCGTGTCCAGCGTGCCGGTATCGGCGATGACGAGCCGCGGCTGGTGGAACGCGCCGATGAGGTTTTTACCCTGCGCCGCGTTCACGCCCGTTTTACCGCCGACGGAGGAATCGACCTGCGCCAGCAGCGTGGTCGGAATCTGCACGTAATCGAGCCCGCGCAGCGTGACCGCCGCCGCAAACCCCGCATGGTCGCCCACGACCCCGCCGCCGAACGCGACGATGACGGTCCGGCGGTCCGGCGTCTGCGATAAAATCCAGTCCAGCGAACGGGTCAGCATCTCCATGCTTTTAACCCCTTCGCCTTCGCCCAGAACGAGCAGGTGTTTGGCGAGGAAGCGGGGCAGGTGCTGCTGCGCGTGCGGGTCGCACAGCGTCAGTATCCTGCGGCCCGGGAAGTGGCGGGTGAACAGGTCGTCCGCCTGCGCAAGCATGCCGCGGCCGATGACGATGTCGTAGTCGCGGCCTGCCCCGAGGGGGACGCGGACTGTTTCGGTCAGGCTGTTGCGAGCCATGTTTCTATGCCTGCTTTCAGGTGGGCCAGCGCCTCGTCCCCGCATCCTTTTTCGGTGGATACCTGGAACTGCGCGACCTCAGCATACAGCGCGCCGCGTTTATCCAGAAGGGCCGTCAGCGTCGCCACCGGGTCGCCGGTGTTGAGCAGGGGGCGCTTGGTGCTGCCGGCGCAGCGGGCGGCCAGCGTAACGGGGCTTGCGGTCAGCCAGATGGCGCAGGCGCGGGTTTTCAGTATGGCCCGCGTCTTCTCGAGCGTGACGATGCCCCCGCCGGCTGCGATGATTTTCGGGCTGCCGTCCAGCAGCCGGTCCATGACCTTGTACTCACCCTCGCGGAACGCGTCTTCCCCGTATTTGGCGAAATAATCGGCGATGGAAAGGCCGGCGGCGGTTTCAAACTCGTTATCGCTGTCCGCGAAGGGCAGGTCCATCGTTCGGGCGAGCTGCCTTCCAAGCTGGCTTTTGCCCGAACCCATCATGCCGATCAGTACAACCGGACGGTGCAGGGAAGGCAGGGAACCCGGTGCCACATTTCGGTCACAATTGGCGGAAAATTGCGGATTTTCACCCGGTCGGTCTTGCATCATGAATTACGGTATGCCATGAAAGTCCGGTCGAATAGAAGCGTTCTGTTCAAAAAAACCTATAAGTGGAAGTGAGATATTATGGCTGAGAATAACAGCAAAACCTTCATCATCGGGATTGTCGTTTTCGTCCTGCTGGTGATCGGTGGTTTCGCGTTCTTCGCGAAAAAAGACGTGCCGGTTGAACAAACCCAGGCTGAAATGACCGCTGCTCCGGAAGGCACCATGATGGAAGCCCCGGCTGCTCCGGAAGCGGCCCCGGCTGCTGACGTTGCCCCGGCTCCGGAAGCCGCCCCGGCTGCTGAAGCTGCTCCGGCGACCGAAGCTCCGGCCACGGAAGCGACCCCGGAAGCCACCCCGGCTCCGACCCCGGTCCCGACCCCGGCTGACGAACCGACCGCCGCTCCGGAAACCGCTCCGGAAGCCGCCCCGGCTCAGTAATCTGGTGGGGAATGAATTCCCCACATAAATTTTTGGTGGCGCCCTTCGCTTTGCGGTGAAGGGCGTTTCCATTTCCCCGAAACTCCTATACGTCTGTTAACCATGCTTAAGATCGTCCTGAATGCCGCGCGTAAGCGCATGAACACGCTCGCGCGCAAGCGCGCGAACACGCTGGTCCTGACCGCCGCTGCGATAGCCACGCTGGCCAGCGCCGCATGGTCGCCTGCCGGCGCCGCCTCGGGCCGCGAGCTGGAAACCTACGGCACGCTGGGCGACAGCGCCGCGGGCCAGATTTCATCGAACGTCTGGTCCGGCATGACCCGTTCCGAAACCCTGCTGCTGATAGACGCGCTGCCCGCGCGCTACGCAAGCCCCGTTTATTACGAACTGGCGCGCCGCCTGCTGCTGTCGGACGCGCCTGCGCTGCCCGCCGAAACCCTGGCCCCGCCGGTGGACGCCAAGGGCAACCCCGTACCGTATGACGCCACCCGCCCCGACGTGCTGATCGCGCGGCTGGACAAGCTGCTGAACATGGGCGCCCTGCGTGATGCTGAAACCCTGTACGAAAACGTGGTGCGCGACACGCCCGCCAGCTTCGACCTCGTCCTGCGCAGCCAGGAAATCCTCATGCTGCGTGGCCAGCTTTCGGCGGCCTGCCTTGATTTACAGGCCATGCAGGGCCTGCACGGCGGCAACCCGAAATGGAAAGAACTCAACCGCCTGTGCCGCATTCAGTTCGCCGAAGGCGGCGAGCGTGACCGCCTTCTGGGCGACATCAAGTTTCAGGAATTCCCGCAGTTGAACAATTACCTGCGCGGCCGCGGCGCGGGCAATTTGCGCGCGCTTTCCACCCTCGACCTCGCCTTCGCGGTGGCGACCGATCAGGTGGGCGAGGGCGTCATCCGCGCCCAGTCCCCCAAGGCCGGCACCATGCCGCCGCTGTTGCTGTCCGTGCTGCTGAACATGGATACCGACGCGCCCGTGCCGGAGAAAATGTGCCTCGCCATCGAGGCGGCGCGCCGCGGCATCGTCGGCACCCGCGAACTCATCACCCTGTATGAAAAGACGCACTACGACTCGGCCCTGCTGCTGAGCAACGCGGCCGTGCCGCCGGCGCTGGGCACGATTCACCCGTGCATGGCGCCCTCGGTGCTGTACCAGCGCATCGCGTCCAACGAAACCCAGCCGGGCCGGGACGCCACGATTCGCGTGGCGCTGGACCTGATGGACGACCTGCCGGACGCGGCCCTGTGGCCGATGGCCTTCTACTTGAAGGATTTCCGCGCCCATGAACCCGCCAACCGCAAGTACCTGTGGCGCGTTTCCCGCATCCTCGGCTACGAAAAGGGCGAACTGCCCGCCGACTGGGGCATGAAATGGCCCGGTAAGAACGAAAAGGGCGAAACCGTCTCCGGCGTGGCGCCTTTCTGGCCGGTGCTGGCCGTGACCAATGGCGGCGAATCGCCGGCCCATCTGGCCGTCTGGCGCAGCCAGTGGCCGCAGGAAGCCAAACGCCTTGCCGGGCGCGAACCGGTTATCCCCGCGCTGCTCGGCCTGCCCATGGCGCAGGACGGGAAAAATCCCAAGTCCGGATTACAAGATTATGACAATATTTTATCGTTGACATTTTCCAGAAGCTACTCTATCCCTTCCTACGGTTTGACGCAGCGTCTCCAAAATGTTATTGAAAAAGGACAGACGGGTCAGTCCGTCGCGCTGCTACTGATCGGATACGGAGCCATCCCGCCAGATCAGATCATTCCACACCAGATGGCATTGGTATTAGACGGTATGTACAAGGCCGGCCAGGGGCGCTCCGCAAAGCGTTTTGCGCTGGAAGTCCTTCGCTGAATCCGGGGTAACCGGGCAGGGCGGGGGACAAAGTGTCGACGTGAATCGTTAACGTTAACACTTGCATCCGTTGTGGATTAAGGTAAGAAAATATAAAGTTCGAAATATTAAGACAGATTAATATTAAGAAATTAAGACAGGTCTAGGTTAAGGAGATACCACATGCCGCGTCCCGGCCGCCCTGCGAAGCCCAAACAACCGCTTCATAAGCAGATTGAAGGTTTTCTCGACATGCTTATGTCGGAAAAGGGCGCTGCCCTGAACACGCGCCACGCCTATGAGCGCGACCTGATTGACGTCGAATCCTACCTGAAGCCCAAAACCATCGACATTGCCAAGGCGACCACCGCGAATATCCGCGACTACCTGGCCGACCTGTCCCACAAGCAACACACCAAGGGTGAGCAGACCGCGCAGATCGCGGTGCGCACCGTGGCCCGCCGCCTGTCGGCCCTGCGCCAGTTCTACCGCTACCTCGTCTCGGAAAACATCCGCAAGGACGACCCGACCGCGACCATCGAGTCGCCGAAACAGACCCGTACGCTGCCGAAAACCCTGACGGAAGGCGAAGTCAGCCACCTCATCAAGACCGCGGCCAACATGGGCGGCGCCAATGCGCAACGCCTCGTCTGCCTGCTGGAAATGCTGTATTCCACCGGCCTGCGCGTATCCGAACTGGTCGGCCTGCCGATTTCCTCGGTCAACGACGGTGCGCAATTCCTCATCATTGCCGGCAAGGGCGGGCGCGAGCGTATGGTGCCGCTGTCCGAACCCGCGCAGAAGGCGCTCACCTCCTACCTCAAGATCCGCCCGCAATTCGTTGGTTCCGATGACGATGGCGCCCGCGCCCAGTGGCTCTTCCCGTCCAAGACGTCCGTGGTCGGCCACCTGACCCGCCAGCGCTTCGCCCAGCTTCTTAAAGAACTGGCCAAAGCCGCTGATATGTCTGCCGAAAAAGTGTCGCCGCACGTTCTGCGCCACGCGTTCGCAACCCACCTGCTGCGCAACGGCGCCGACCTGCGTTCCGTCCAGAAAATGCTGGGCCACGCCGACATCGCCACCACGCAAATCTATACCCACATGCTGGGCGAAGACATGAAGAAGAAGGTCGCGGACAAACACCCGCTGAATCGTGTTAACGCAGGGCGTTAACCCTTATCTTTAATCTGTTTATAAGAAGGCGGGAAACGATAGAAGTTTCCCGTCTTTTTTGTTAGCGTCCCCCTTCGTTTCAACAACTGCGGTCACGACGATGAGCGTACTTGAATTTGAAAAACCTGTACTGGAACTGGAATCCAAGGTGCGCGAATTGCGCGGCACCTCGGGTGAGCCGGGCTTCTCCGTTGCCGACGAAGTCGCGCGCATGGAAAAGAAAATCGACCGGCTGCTGAAATCCGCCTATGCGGGCCTGACGCCGGACCAGAAAGTGCAGGTCGCCCGCCATCAGGACCGCCCGCACTTCCTCGATTATGCGCGCAACCTGATAGAAGATTTCACCCCGCTGGCCGGTGACCGCAATTTCGCGGAAGACAAGGCCCTCATCGGCGGCCTTGGCCGCTTCCGCGGCCGTTCCTGCGTCATCATGGGGCAGGAGCGCGGCTCCGACACCACGTCCCGCCTGCGTCATAATTTCGGTATGGCCCGCCCCGAAGGCTACCGCAAGGCCCAGCGCCTCATGCGCATGGCCGACCAGTTCGGCCTGCCCATCGTAACGCTGGTCGACACCGCCGGCGCCTATCCCGGCGTCGACGCGGAAGAGCGCGGCCAGTCCGAGGCCATCGCCCGCGGCATTGAAACCTGCCTGTCCGTCGGCACCCCGCTGGTGACCGTGGTCATCGGGGAAGGCGGCTCGGGCGGCGCCATCGCCATTGCGACGGCCAACAAGGTCTACATGCTCGAACACTCAATCTACTCGGTCATCAGCCCTGAAGGCTGCGCCTCGATTCTCTGGCGCGCCGCGGCCCACGCCAAGGAGGCCGCCGTGGCCCTGAAGCTGACCGCGCAGGACATGCTGGCCAACGGCCTGGTCGACGGCATCGTGCCGGAAGCTTTGGGCGGCGCCCACCGCAACCGCGAAACCACCATCGCCACCGTCGGTGACCAGATCGAAGCGGCCCTGCGTGACATGGACGGCATGGATGCTGCCGCCCTGCGCAGGCAGCGCCGTGAGAAATTCCTGAACATGGGCCGCAAGGCGGCCTAAGCAAACATGGTCCGCAAGGCGGCCTAAACAAACATGGCCGCAAAGCGGCCTGACCATACGGAAATTACCGCATGCACAGACCCCGCCGTTACGGCGGGGTTTTTGTTTTCAGGCGCGGTTGGGCTGTATGGCGGCGCTGCAATCCGGCAAGGATGGACGTGCGTCTTCTGTGCAGGTGTCAACCAGAGGTTGATGTCCTTCAGTAATTTTCTTTCTTTTTTGCCCATGGCAACTTGTCGTGCGTCCGCTTCTCCATACGTGGTTTTTAGCCGTTTTTACCTTTTGATTTGAGGGCTTAAGGGAGGGGGAGCAGTCTTCATATGGCTTGATTTATGCCTGCGTTGGTACTATCAATGATTGTATTATCATATGATATGCAACTTTTTATAGATTGCAGAACGGGGATGAAATGCAGGAATTTTCAATACTTGAAGGTGCGACACGCGAAATAGGCCAGACCGGTTCCGCGCTGATATCACGCAATATCACGGTGCTGGGCAAGCGTACCTCCATTCGTCTGGAGGCGCAGATGTGGGTGGCGTTGAAGGAAATCGCCGCGCGGGAACGGTGCTCCATTCACGACCTGTGCTCGCTGGTGGCCAGCCGCCGGAAGCCCGGCCTGTCGCTGACTGCCAGTATCCGCATTTTCCTGATGCTGTATTTCAAGGCCGCCTCGACCGAGGACGGCCATGTACGGGCAGGTCACGGCGGGCTGGACCGCATGGTCAGCCGCCTGATGCCGCAAAACAGGCCGCGCCCCGTGCTCGTCGACGCTCTGGCGCCGGACAGCGACGACGCGGGCACCACCCGTGCCACCGGCACATAAACTACTCGTGCCACCGGCACATAAACTACCCGTGCCACCTGCACATGAGCTACCCGAGCCGCCGGCAAATAAGTCAGGCGCGCCACGGGATAGATAACACACAGGACGGCCCGGGCCATTCGCCCGGGTTTATATTTTTCGTAAAAAAGTTTGCGAATCGCAGTGCTTCTGCGCTACCTGTGCCTTGAACAGGAAGTGCAAAAAGCCAATGGCCGTACAAGACGACGACACCCAAGCCGCCGAAAGCCCCGAAACCCCGATTTTTGAAGATTCCGACCCGGCGGGCGAGGAAGGCTTTTACTCCATCACCAACCTGATCGCCGAACTGGACGAATTGCAGTTCTCCCTGGCGGAAGCCAGCACATGGCAGGCGGTGGGGCTTGAGGATTACGCCGACCTCGTCGAACGCGCCAACCGCCATGCCCTGGCCGCCGCTGAAGCCGCTTATCAACGCGCCCTGGCGGCAAAAGGCGTCACCATCGCCATCGACACGCTGGAAGACCACCCTGTCTGCGCGCTGGAAACCGCGTTCGCATGGCTTCAGAAAACCAGCCTGCCGCTGTTTGCCAAAAGCACCTATGCCGGCATGGGCGGCAGCGCCGGCGCGTTCTTCAATGCCCTGCAGGATGCGCATGTCGACGCCGTCCGCCAGACCGTGGCGGCGGCTGTAACCGCCCTTCAGGCCGACAGCAAGGACGCGCGCGCCCACGCGGCCATGGTCCGCATCGACGAACATTTCAAACGCCTAGGCATCGTTGACGTTACCCCCGCGGTCGAAAAACTGCTGGGCTTTGACGAAGAGCAACTGAACAACTGGCGCTATGCCGCAACCGCGGGCAAATTCCGCGGCCAGTTGGAAAAAGCGGCCCAGTTGCGCTTCCGCAGCCGCCACGGCGTGGAATATTTCGACGCCGTCATCGACGCCATGGCCACCGCGCTGGACGAAGGCACGCTGCTGAACGATGCGGATATATACGAGGGCCTCAATTTCAACGCCGCAAGCCTCGTTCAGGAATTCAACCGCAGCCTGGATGAATCCATGGCCGCCGACATCGTCGCGATGCCCGGCATGAATGCCGAAGATGTGGAAGCCATGCGCGAACGCATGGAATACCGCCGCAGCCTGTGCGACGGCGAAGACGCGCCGGAAGGTACCCACCCGCAATATTCGGCCGAGGATTTCTGGCGGCACGAAACCTTCCAGCGTTTCGGTTTCCGTTCCTACAGCCATTTCGTGCAGACGGCGCAGCAGATTTATGCATCCGCCCTTGCCAACAACGCCCTGCGCGACCATGACGTCAACGTACCGGCCCCAACCTACGACGCCCTGAACGAAGCGCGCGAACGCCTGCAGGCGGCTCGCGTGTCGCTCGACCGCGAAGCGCCGTTCGTGGAACTCAACCTCTCGCGCGATTTGTTCTTCAGCATGCTCGACGCCTGCGCGTCCGCCGCCGCCATGCGCGACTGGAGCCACGCCTTCGACCCCGGCCAGACCACCGACAACCGCCTTGAACTGATCGAGGCCGCACGCACAGCGGCCTCCCGCATTACGGGCACCGAATACGCGCTTGTGTTGCCTGAATCCATGGACGACATGGGCGCGTTTGAAACCCACCTGAAAATCCGCAAGGTCGAGGAAACGTTGGCATCCGCCCTCATGACCCTGCGGGAGAACGGCGCATACCCCGTGTACCAGCAGGCCTTCCTGCTGCTGGACGAGCTGGAAACAGACCTGCTGAACGCTGAATTGCGCAAGCACATGGGCATGTCCAGAACGCAGGCGCTGGAATTTGATGCGCGTTACGGCCATCTCGACATGATTCACATGTGGAGCGACATCACCCAGACCGACGGGCAGGACGATACCGCCGACGATGACGCCGATGAAGAATCCGACGCTTTGCAGCGTTACATCTGGATGATGGAATTCCGTGGCCGTTTCGACGCCTGTGACACCGCGCAGCAGGTTGAATTGCTGCACGACATGGGCGAGAGCGAGGAAACCTACCACCGCGAAATGCAACGCGTCGCGCGTGAGGCGCTGGCCCTCGCCATGGGCCGCATGCAGGAAGCGCCGAACGATACGATCAGCAACGCCGAACTGCTTGTTTCCATCCGCAACTGCATCACCCTGATTGCGCCCAAGGCGTTTGAAAACGAAACCGTGTTCAAACACATCGCCGGCAGCGATCTGAAAGACTTCCTGAAACTCGAAGCGGACGTGCGCGGGCGCGCCGTCGCCATGACCACGCCCACGAAGCTCGATCACGGCTATAAACCCGGCGCCGCCGCTGCCGCCATTCTGTCCGCGCACGATCCCGCCCTGAAAGGTGAAGCCGCGTGGACCATGCTGCGCGACGCCGCCCGCCATGCCCGCATGTCCGGCTTTTCCATCACCGATAAAAGCGTATTGAAAAAAGCCGGAATGACCGCCGAAGACCTGCGCAAAATGGCGCAGGACCATGCACAGCACGCCGCCGCGGAACATGTGCACATGGCCATCGCCAAGGGCGCTGCGCCGGTCACGTACGACTCCATGCGCCATCACCCGTTCAACGACTATGTCAGCGCGCTGACTTGGCTCACCCGCATGCGCCTGACGCCGCTGAACGACGCGCCCTATCAGGCCATGGGCCTGACCGGCCGTTCGGAATTCGTCGAACGCATGCGCGAAAGCCTGCTGGAATTCACCATAGAGCTGGAAAGCCTGGTCCTGCGCGCGGGGCCTTCGGCGGGCCCGCGCATGTACCTCGACGCCATGCGCGAAATCCGCGATGGCTACCGCATGCTGGGCTTCGACCACGACCGCGACGACCGGACCGACCTGCCGCAGGGGTTGACCGCCAATTCCGTCAACGTCGAAACCGTGCGCCTCGCCATCGTGCGCATGGGCTTTGCTGCTGTCGAATCCATCATGAACGCGCCCGCGCCTGAAAAGGCCCGTTACCCGGAAGCGCGCAAAATCAAGGCGCTGGAAGGTATCTTCGCCTTCGCCGAACGCATGAACGCCAGCGACTGGCGCGACGAAAAACGCGTGGCCGCGATTGACGAACGTTTCACCATGCTGGGCCGTTCGCGCCTGCGCCGCATATTGCAGAAATTCGCGCAGGAGCCGGACAATGCCGCCCGCGGCTGGCGCATTGCAACCGCCATCCGCCCCATGCGCAATATGCACCAGCTTGAGGAACTGGACTGGTTCACCGAACTGTTCCGCGAAATCGGTTTCCTCGATTACACGACCTTCGCCGAATTCATGGCCGTCGGTTACCTGACCCAGCTGGACCGCCGTATCAAGACGCGGCTGGAAGCGGAAGACACCGCCGACCCGGTCCTCAACCGCGACCTGCTGCGCGATATCGGTCGCATCCATGATGTCATCCGCGCCGACATCATCCCGGACGACCGCGCCGCCGGCCTTCTGGCCATGGCCAACATCACCCGCGAGGCGCTGGACATTCACCACCGCCTTGCCGCGTCGCTGGCACTGCCGCTGCTGGCGCGCCAGACGGAAGACCCGTTCATGACCCTGAACGAACGCCGCGAACTGCTGGAAGACTGCTTCGGCCTGCAGGATATGGCGGGGTCGGAAAACCCGCTGGTCAAGAAAATCGACTGGGAGACGATGGAGCGCCGCTTCAAAGCCACGCTGGGCGCCAGCGCCGCCGCCTGCATCCTGCCCGACATGCTGCGCGGCGACGTGCCCACCATGTCGCCCGGCATCGTGAACGCGGCCAATATCCTGGGCCTCGGCAACCTGTCCCTGGGCAACGCCGAAACCATGCGCTATATCGGCCTTTCGGCGGACGAGGCGGACGCCTATGCGCAGTTGAACGCGCTCATCGTGCCCTATCAGATTTTGCGCGCGCTGGAACTGGTGGAAATGACCGACGGGCAGGGCGTGTACGATGCCGTCACCCGCCTGCATGCCGCCGCCGCCGAACGCGGGGTGGACCTGATGAACCCCGACGTCCAGCTTGCGCTGGGCCTGCGCGACCTGAACGAATTCCTGAACGTGGTGGACCGCCCGGCGGTCATCCTCGCTTCCACCCTGTCCAGCAGCCTGAAGCAGATGGAAGACCCCGAACAGATCAGCGTTCAGGCCGGCGCCATCGCGGCGTTCATGGAAGCGACGGGCATCAACACCCGCTTGAACCCGGAAACCCTGCGTCAGGCCGGTATCCCGGAACTGGAAACGCTGCGCATCATGGCGCAGCGGTCCAAGCCGTCCGCGCCCGCGCCGATGTAAAAAAAAAGAAGCGCGGGCCTTAGGCGCGCTTCATCTTCTCGCGCAGATACGCCCCGACATTCGCCATGGGAATGCGCTCCTGCGCCATCGTGTTGCGCTCGCGCACCGTGACCGTGCCGTCGGTGACGGTCTGGTCGTCGATGGTGAAGCAGAACGGCGTGCCGATTTCATCCTGCCGCGCGTAACGCTTGCCGATATTCTGCTTGATGTCGAGGTCGATGGCGAATTCGTCGCGCAGCTCCATGTACAGCTTGGTTGCCAGCACCGGGTGCTGGTCCTTGGCGGTGAGGGGCAGGATGGCGGCCTTCTTCGGCGCCACCGACGGGTGGAAGTTAAGGTACACGCCGGACGGGCGCGACGGGTCGATGGTATACGCCTGGCACAGCAGCGCCAGAACGCCGCGCGTCAAGCCAGCCGCCGGTTCGATGACATGCGGCATGTAACGCTCGTTCGTCACGGGGTCGAAATAATCAAGCTTCTGGCGCGAATGTTCCTGGTGCTGGGTCAGGTCGTAATCCGTGCGGTAGGCGATGCCCTCCAGCTCGCCGAAGCCGGGGTCCGTGAACGGGAATTTGTATTCAATGTCGAACGTGCCCTTGGAATAGAACACCAGCTCGTCCTGCCCGTGTTCGCGCATCAGCAGGTTTTCCTTCGTCAGGCCCAGTTGTTCCCAGAATTTCTGGCGCTCGGCCTTCCAGAAGTCGAACCACATGCGGGCGTCTTTGGGGTGGCAGAACCATTCCATTTCCATCTGCTCGAACTCGCGCGAACGGAAGATGAAGTTACGCGGGTTCACCTCGTTGCGGAACGCCTTGCCCACCTGCGCGATGCCGAACGGCATGCGCACGCGGGACGAATCCACCACATTCTTGAAGTTGATGAAAATGCCCTGCGCCGTTTCCCCGCGCAGGTAGGCGATGTTGTCGTCCGACGCGACCGCGCCGATTTTCGTTTCGAACAGCAGGTTGAACGCTTTCGGTTCCGTCAGCGTGCCGACTTCCTTGGCGTCGGGGCCGATGATTTTGGCGTAGTCGGCGAACGGAATTTTGTTCAGCGGCGTGCGGGTGTATTCGCCCTCGGCGTGGCCCTTGCCGAATTTCTTGATGCGGGCAGGGGTGACGTTGTCTTCGTCAGATTGCGGCACGGCCAGCCACGGGCCTTCAAACCCGTTCGGCACCAGCACGTCGATATGGTCTTCGCGGTAACGCTTCTTGGTTTCGCGGCAATCCACCATCGGGTCGGCGAAGCCGCCGACGTGGCCGGATGCGACCCACACTTTCGGGTTCTGGATGATGGCGCTGTCGAGGCCGACGATTTCCACCGGCTCGCCGTCCGGCCCGATGGGCGGGCACGACACCATGGATTTCCACCACAAATCGCGCAGGTTGTTCTTGAGTTCAACGCCCAGCGGGCCGTAATCCCAGAAACCGTTGATACCGCCGTAAATATCAGACGCCCCGAAGATGAAGCCGCGGCGTTTGCACAGCGCGACAATGTCTTTCATGATTTCAGTGGGCGTGGGGGCGGCGGTGGGCGCGGCTTTTTCGGCGGTCATGGCAATCCTTCAAAATCAAGTGGAAACCCAAGATTTTTGCCAGATTGCGGCGATGCGGTAAAGGGAATTTACTTAGGCCCGTACTGGCGCAGCAGGCCCTGCACGTAACCGTCTTCGATGCGGTCGTCCTTGATGCTCCGGCGCATCATGTAGTCGGACTGGCCTTTGTAGACGTATTTGACCTTGGCTTCTTTTTCCTTGGCGGCGTCTTTTGCGTTTTCGGCGGCGTTGGGGTCGGTGATGCCGGAAACGTCATAGGCGGCGCCAAAATTATTGTCGGCCACGCCGTCGCCGTCGGCATCCACGCTTTTGGCAGTCGCGCCGCCCGGGAATTCGGAATCCGACATTTCGGACAACATGTCTTCGTTCGACTTGCTGATGCTCAGGTTCTTGGAATTGTTGGTAACGGGCTGGCCGTTGATGATGGTGTCGGCCAGAACCGGCACGGGGGCCAGCGCGCCGAAGGCAAGAAGGACGAGAAGTGTTTTCCTAGACATAAACGCACGTTAACATGGTTTTTATGGACACGGAAGTATTCAGCATTACCCGCCTGAAGCCCGCGGAATATGAGCGCGCGGCCCGGTTTTTCGCCTATCGCGCGGGGTCGGACGACGAATCCGCCCTGCGCCGGAACATGGCCGACGGGGGCTGGAGCGTGCTGCTGGCCACGGCGGGTGAGGGTGAGGCCGGCGGCGATGTCGGCGGCGCTTACGTGAACTGGAAACCCAAATACCGCGTCTACCAGCGCATGGACCTGCCGGAATTGCAGGATTTGCGCGTCAACCCGGACTGGCGCGGGCAAGGCATCGCCACTGCCATCATAGCAAAGGCCGAAACCATGGCGCGCGATGCGCAGCGCGTGGGGCTTGGCCTGTCGGTCGGCCTGCATGCGGGCTACGGCGCGGCGCAGCGGCTTTATGCCGGTCTCGGCTACATTCCCGACGGAAACGGCGTAACCTACGACCGTGAAGCGGTGCAGGCGGGTGCCCGCACGGTCGTGGACGACGATCTGGCCCTGATGCTTCTTAAGTTTTTTTGAAGCCGCCCCGGGGTGGAAATACCCGGCGAACACGGCTAGAGTCGGGCCTCCAAACCAAAGGGGCGAACTTCATGGCTGAACAATGGGTTTACGGTTTCGGTGGCGGTAAGGCGGACGGCGAAGCCTCAATGAAAAACCTTCTCGGCGGCAAGGGCGCGAACCTCGCTGAAATGTCCGCCATCGGCCTGCCCGTGCCCCCCGGCTTCACCATCACCACCGAAGTCTGCACGCATTTTTACGCTGACAGCCAGAATTACCCCAAGGGCCTCGAAGATCAGGTCAGGGCGGCGCTGCACAAAATCGAACGGGAAGTCGACTGCGTTTTCGGCGACGTCGAAAAACCGCTGCTCGTATCCGTCCGTTCCGGCGCCCGCGCCTCCATGCCGGGCATGATGGACACGGTGCTGAATTTGGGCCTCAACGACCGCACGGTTGAGGGCCTCGCCAAACGTTCGGGCGACGAGCGTTTCGCGTGGGATTCCTACCGCCGCTTCATTCATATGTACGCCAACGTGGTGCTGGACATCGACCACCATAATTTCGAGGACATCCTCGACACCGCCAAGCGCCGCCTGAACATCACGCAGGACACGGCCATCACCGCCAGGCAATGGCAAACCATCGTCGGCGAATACAAGGCGCTGGTGAAGGAACGGCTGGGGCGCGACTTCCCGCAGGACCCGAACGAACAGCTCTGGGGCGCCATCGGCGCCGTGTTCAAATCGTGGATGACGCCGCGCGCCGTCACCTACCGCAACATTCACAACATCCCCGCCGACTGGGGGACCGCCGTGAACGTGCAGGCCATGGTGTTCGGCAACATGGGCGATGACTGCGCCACCGGCGTGGCGTTCACGCGCGACCCGTCCACCGGCGAAAACTTCTTCTACGGCGAATACCTCGTGAACGCGCAGGGCGAAGACGTGGTCGCCGGCATCCGCACCCCGCAGCAATTGACCGTTCAGGCGAAAGAACGCGAAGGCAGCAAACTGCCCGCCATGGAAGAAACCATGCCCGGCGTGTTCAGCCAGTTGAACGATGTGCGCCTGCTGCTCGAAAAACACTACCGCGACATGCAGGACATTGAATTCACCGTGCAGCAAAGCAAGCTGTATATGCTGCAGACCCGCAACGGCAAACGCACCGCCGCGGCGGCTGTCAAAATCGCCGTCGACATGGTGCACGAAAACCTCATCTCCAAAGACGAAGCGGTGCTGCGCGTCGAGCCGTCCGCGCTCGACCAGTTGCTGCACCCGACGCTGGACCCGAAGGCGAAAAAAGACGTCATCGCCCGCGGGCTTCCCGCAAGCCCGGGCGCCGCCACCGGCAAGGCCGTGTTCACGGCGGACGACGCCGAAACATGGGCCAAGCGCGGCGAAGCGGTGCTGCTTATCCGCGTGGAAACCAGCCCGGAAGACATTCACGGCATGCATGC
This sequence comes from Alphaproteobacteria bacterium, assembly GCA_035906295.1. Lineage (GTDB taxonomy): Bacteria > Pseudomonadota > Alphaproteobacteria > Micavibrionales > UBA1664 > UBA6145. The sequence goes on from JAMIFL010000173.1 coordinate 21,385, forward strand.
CGCAACCGGCATTCTCACCAGCCGCGGCGGCATGACCAGCCACGCGGCGGTGGTCGCGCGCGGCATGGGCCGCCCGTGTGTGGCGGGGGCGGGGTCCCTCGTCATCGATACGAAAGCGAAAACGCTGAAAGTAGGCGGCCACGAAATTAAAGAGGGCGACCTCATCACCATCAACGGCGGGGCGGGGGAAGTAATCCTCGGGTCCGTGCCGACCATTCAGGCCGAATTGTCAGGCGACTTCGCGCAACTGATGGAATGGGCGGACGCAGGCCGCCGCATGCAGGTGCGCGCCAACGCCGAAACGCCGGACGACGCCGCAACCGCGCGCCATTTCGGCGCGGAAGGCATCGGCCTGTGCCGCACCGAACACATGTTCTTCGACCCCACCCGCATCCAGCGCGTGCGCGAAATGATTTTCGCCGAGAACGTCGAAGGCCGCAAAGCCGCGCTGGCGCATCTGGCGCCCATGCAGAAAGGCGACTTCAAGGCGCTGTTCCAGATCATGAAGGGCCTGCCCGTCACGGTGCGCCTGCTGGACCCGCCGCTGCACGAATTCCTGCCGCACACCGATGCCGACATCGCCAGCTTCGGTCAGGCGGCGGACATCCCCGAAAAGCGCGTGCGCCAGCGCCTCGGCCAGTTGCATGAATCGAACCCCATGCTGGGCCATCGCGGCTGCCGTTTGGGCATCACTTACCCCGAAATCTACGAAATGCAGGTCCGCGCCATTTTCGAGGCGGCAAAGGAAATCGGCGACGTCATGCCCGAAATCATGATTCCGCTGATTGCCACGCGCAAGGAACTCAGCATCCTGAAAGCCATGACCGACAAAGTCGCGGCTGAAATCGGCGTGAAGGACTACATGGTCGGCACCATGATCGAACTGCCGCGCGCAGCCCTGATGGCCGACGACATCGCCCACGATGCCGCCTTCTTCAGCTTCGGCACGAATGATTTGACGCAAACCACCTTGGGCCTGTCCCGCGACGACGCGGGCAATTTCCTGCCCGCCTATCAGGACGCGGGCATCTTCGCGCGCGACCCCTTCGCCACGCTGGACCAGCAGGGCGTGGGCCAGTTGGTCGAAATCGGCGTCGAACGCGGTCGCAAAACCCGGCCGGGCCTGAAAGTCGGCATCTGCGGCGAACACGGCGGCGACCCCGACTCCATCGGCTTCTTCGAAAAGGCGGGCCTCGATTACGTCTCCTGCTCCCCCTACCGCGTGCCCATCGCGCGGCTGGCGGCGGCGCAGGCGGCCATCAAAGCCGGGGCGCGGAAGCTTAAACCGTTAAAAGCCGTCAACGCATAAATTTGACATAAAAAACACACCTCTCCATAGTCAGCGCCGCACGGCCTGATGAGGAACCCGCATGACCGAAAAACCCACGCATTCCATGGCCGATTATCTGGGCCTGCTGCATGAAACCGACCGAGCGCTTGAAGCGCTTGAACGCAGCCGCCGCGAATTGCTGGAGCGTAAGGACGCGCGCCTGAAGGAAATGGGCCTGCACGACTGGCGCCAGACCAATTCCGTGTCCAATTTCTTCAATGCCGCAAGCCTCAAGCCGCATCTGGTGGATGCGCCTTTCCTCGATTTGCTGAACGCTTCCGTAAGGGCGGCCGCTTTTGAAACCGAAACGGGGCAGGGCGGCCTGCTGCCGCCTGTTCTGGCCTTGCGTTGCGCGGGCGATCTGGGCCAGCTCTGGTCATGGAAAACGCCGCGCGTCGACCTGTCTTTGCCTGAGAAAACGCGCGTGGTTGAATCGTTGTTTGCGGTGCTGGGCGCTGAAACGGCGGGCATGAAACACCGCGCCGAAGCGGGCCGCGCGCTTGAAAGCACGGTCCTGTTTTCCAGCGTCGATTTCCCTGTAAGCCCGCTCGAAAAAACAGCCGTGCGTAACGTGGCGGGCGCGTTGCTGGACAGGCTTGAAAAAACCTTCCGCCAGCCCGACGGTAAATGGACGAAAATCCACGCAAACGAAGACCTGCCCTATGCCGCCGTCTACGCGGCAAGCCTGCTGGTTAACGGCGGTTACGCCTATGAACGCGCGGATTTCGAACTGGCGGAACGTTGCGTCATAATCATGGAATCCGTATCCGGCTGGGGCAACAACCCGCTGAACATCGCCCGCGCCGATTATGGCCGCCAGCGCAGCGAGCGCCTGCAACGCGCCCTGGGCATGAAAATAACGGTGACCGAACCGAAATCCCACGGTTCCGGCCCGGATGAAATGCGCTACGGCCCGCTTTAATTCAGGCCCGCACCTCAAGCACGTGCGGGGGCCGGTAAAACCCGGTCACGCCGTTGCGCGTATACTGATCGTAATAGGATTGCAGTTCGGGATTCTCGCGCGATTTGCGTAAATGGTCGCGCTCCTCCATCGTCCCAAGGCACGACACGCGCTTCAGAATGCGCTCGTCCTGTTTATCGAGGTCGCCCTCGCACCACGCAAGCGCCCGCGCCATGGCGCAGAAGCGCTGCTTGTGCTCGGGCAGGGTGATTTGGCGGTACATGTCCTGCACGTCGGGCGGGTAGGCGAAATCTTGCTCCATCTGCGCCGCCTGTTCGGGCGTGAAGCGCAGGCTGGCGCGGTATTCGCGCAGCAAAGCCGCTTCCCCCGGCGTGATTTCCCGGTCCGCCATCGCAAAGGCGAACACCGCCCGCCACATGTAGAATTCGCTTGTCTGTGCATCCATGGCGCCACCAACGGGCTTTTGCGCAAAGCGGTTCCGGCATTTGCGTAAACCCGCCTTTATGCGCTACCACCAAGGGATGACGACCTTACGCTTTTTCCTCGATACAGAATTCAACGACGAAGTAGGCGATTGCCGCATCGAACCCATCAGCATCGGCTTGGTGTCGGAAGACGGGCAGCACGAGTTCTACGCCGTATCCAGCGAGTTTTCGGAAAGCGCGGCCCACCCATGGCTGCGTGAAAACGTCCTGCCCAAACTGCCCCCCATGCACCAGCGCGTCCCGCTACTGGCCATGCGCGACGGCGTACGCGGCTATTTCAACGGCTTCTCCAAGCCGGGCGTGACCGACATGAAACTCCAGATCTGGGGCAAGAACATCGGCTGCGACATGGTGGTGATGGGCCTGCTGTTCGGCGGCCTCTCCAAATTCTACGGCGCCATGACCGAAATCGGCGTCCGCCGGTCGTTCTTCAACGATACCGACACGTTGCGCACAAGGCTTTCGGAACAGGGCATAACCTCCCCGCGCATGGACATTCCCGAATCCCAGCGCCACCAGGCCCTGCGCGACGCCCATCAGGAACGGCAGGAATACCTGCTGCTTAAAAACCTGCTGTCCTGAGGCCTTCAGGCCGCTTCTTCCGCACCCGTAACGGCCACAAACCCGGCCCGTGCCGCCTGCGGCAGCGAATCGTGCCGTAGCAGGGCCAGCCCCATGCGCCCCTCGTGCGAGCGCATCTCGCCCGCCAGCGGCCCGTCCGGTGCCACGATGTCCGTAAACGGGGCAAGGGTTTCGCCCGTGAGCTTCACGGTGTAGAGCGCCCGTTTGCCCAGGTTGCGGTGATGCATGCGGCTGGTCAGTTCCTGCCCCACGTAACACCCCTTCGTGTACGAAACTCCGTTCAGGTATTCGAGGTTGATGTCCGCGGCGCTGTCTTCGCCCCACGCGATATCGAGGCTGCCCAGCGGCACTTTGGCCCCGATACACAACCCATGATAGATATTGAATGTTGCTTCTTCAAAGCCATTTAACTGAGCAAAATCAAAAGCTTCATTAACGATATTTCGGAACATACCGGGCAGGGGCCTCGGGTCGGCCAGCAGTTGCGGCGTTACATGAGGAAGCGGCGCGCCCCATGCTGCGACGACCTTGACCGCGCTCGTTTCAATCACGACTTTCTTGCGCAGGCGGAACAGGGTCAGCCGCCGCGACAGCTCCTGCGCACGCACGCTTTCACATTCAAGAAAATAGCTATCACCTTGGGCATAAATGAAAAAATCATACTCCATCTTGCCCTGCGGCGTCAGCAGCGCGCCATAGGCGATGCCGTTCGCATCCGCCACCGCCACATCCTGCGTGATGAGGTTCTGGAGAAAATCGCGCGCCTCAGGCCCGCTGACCCGGATGGCGCTGCGATCCTGTAATACCGTGTAATAACCCTTTGTCATCATGATGTTTATATAGCATGGTTGGGCCGCCATGAGAAAAATCCTGTTCATCACCGCCACGCGCATCGGCGACGCGGTCCTCTCCATGGGCCTGCTGAACCATATGGTGCACGCTCACCCGGAAGCAAAAATCACAATAGCCTGCGGCCCTCTCGTGACCGGCTTCTTCGACTGCGTGCCGCAGGTCGAACAGGTCATCACCCTCAAAAAGGAAAAGCGCGCGGGCCATTGGCGAAAACTATGGAAACAGGTCGCCTTCACCCGCTGGGACATGGTGGTGGATCTGCGCAACTCCGCCGTATCGCGCCTCATCTGGGCGCGCCGCCGCTACATCTTCGGCCCCCATATCAATGGCCAGCGCCACAAGGTCGAACAGAACGCCAGTGTCATGAATCTGCCCAACACGCCGGACCCGCGCCTCTGGTTCTCCGAAACCACGCTCCGGCAGGCCGCTGAACTGGTGCCCGCCGGTACCCCGGTGCTGGGCGTCGGCCCCGCCGCCAACTGGTTCGCCAAGACATGGCCCGCCGACCGCTTCATCGCATTGCTCAAAATCCTGACCGGGGAGGGCGGCATTCTGCCCAATGCCCGCATCGCCGTGATTGCGGCCCCCGGTGAGGAAGCGCAGGCCCAGCCGGTGCTGGACAGCATCCCCGCCGACCGGCGCATCGACCTGATTGCCAAAGGCAGCCCGCATCTGGCCGCCGCCTGCATCGCGCGGTGCGATTTCTTCGTGGGCAACGATTCCGGCCTCACCCACTCCGCCGCTGCGGCAGGCGTGCCGACGCTGGGCCTGTTCGGCCCAAGCTGGCCGCATATCTACCGCCCGTGGGGCCCGCGCGCGGGGTTCGTGGCCACGCCCAAGAACTTCGCCGAACTCATCGACTACCCCGGCTACAACTCCAAAACCGCGCCCTGCCTCATGGAAGGCCTCAGCGTTGATGCGGTTGCGGCGGCGGCACATGACGTGTGGACGACAGCAGCGCGTGGCTGACATCGCGGAATAAGGGCCGCGCCCCCGGCGCCCCCATGCACATGGTCGCCAGCGTGTTCAGCGCCGCGAAGGCATGGTCGCCCCGCGCGGCGTCGTCCGCCCGTTGCAGCAAATCGTCCATCAGGCAGCCGAATCCGCGCACGTCCAGCTTCTCCCGCTGCGTGCCGCCGCTGTAAAGCGATGCCGCCCCGTAATCCCCCAGCAGCGCGAACCCGTCCGCATCCGCCATGATGTTGTGGGCGTAAATGTCGCCATGCATCAGCCCCCGCTTGTGCAGGTGCACGCAGGCCTCCGCCACGCCGCGCAAAACCCGGGCGATGAACGGCAGGCTGAACATGGCATTCAGCGGGTAGGTGTCGCGCGTGCAGCTATCGAAATCCGGCGGGAAGCCCAGCCGCGTGAAATGCGGCGGCACCAGCCTGAGCGCAAGCCCGTCCCGCCCATCCGGCAAACCCAGCAGCCGCGCTGTGACCTGCATCAGATGCGGGTGTTGCCCCGCCGCGATGGAGGCGCGCATGTCATCCGCCGGATACCCGTCGCTGGTCAAGGCCCCGCGAAACAGCTTGGCGGCAATCACATCGCCATCCGGCAGCCGCGCGCGGTAAACTTCGCTTGAGGGGCTTTCGCCGATTTTCTGTTCCAGCACCAGTTCGTGCCACGCCAGCACGGGCAGCCGGTCGGCTACCGCTTGCGTGGAAAAACCATTACCCGCATCGCTGTACCAGCCCAGCACGGGCAGGCCGAACACCCAGTCCGGCGGCGCGGTTTCGAACGCATTGGCGGAAAGGCGCAGCAGGCCGAGTTTAGAGAGCGCCTGCATGCCGTCCGGCAGCGCGGCCAGCGCGTTGCCCGCCAGCGCCAGCTTCTCCAGGCTCCCGCACCGCGCAATATCGCCGGGCAGGGATTTGAGGCCGTTGCCCGTCAGCACCAGCCAGCGCAGGGACGAAGGCAGGACACCGTCCGAAATCTCAGCAATCCGGCAGCCCTTGAACGACACCATGGAAAGCCTGCGGCAGCCCATCAGTTCCGGCGGAAAGGCCGTGAACATGTTATTGCTGAAAAACGCGATTTCCAACTGGTCCAGCGTGCCGAAGCTTTCGGGCAGCGCGGTCAGGGTGCCGTCCGAAGCGTCGAGGATGCGGATTTTCCGGTCCCGCATGAAGGCGATGGCGGCCTCGGGGATATAGCCGGCCCCCCGTAAAGTCAGCCGCCTTTCGGCGCTGTCGTAGGCATGGAAAAAGGGGAAGGGGGCTGGTATTATCGCGGACATGTTCGACATGTTGCGCCGCCTCTTCGGTCAAGACAAACCAAAACTGCGCCCTCAGGCCCCGCACGACCCCGTGCGGTATGAAAGCGAGCGCACCCGCGCCGCATCGGCCGACCGCAAGGCCCGCCTGAAGCTGGCGAAGAACCCGAATACCCATCTCGAAATTCTCTATTACCTCGCCGAAGACAAGGACGACGACGTGCGCCTCGCCGTCGCCAGAAACATGTCCACGCCCATTCAGGCCAGCCCCATCATCGTGCAGGACAAGAACGTCGATGTGCGCCTCGCGCTGGCCCACCGCCTGATGGCGCTTCTGCCTGAATTGTCGGAAGAACAGCACAGCCAGCTTTACGCCTTCGCGGCGCAGGCGCTGGGCGTCCTCGCGCTCGACGAAGTGCTCAAGGTGCGCATGGCGCTGTCCAGCGTCCTGAAAGACATGGCCTGCGCGCCCCCCAACGTGGTGGCGCAACTGGCGCGCGACATGGAACGCGAAGTATCCGAACCCATCCTGCGCTATTGCTCCGCCCTGCCGGACACCGACCTGCTCGACATCCTGAACGAACACCCGCAAAGCTGGGTCATCGAGGCCGTCGCCGCCCGCCGCCATGTCAGCCCCAAACTGGCCGACGCCGTGGCCGAAAGCCGCAGCGTGCAGGCAGGCGCGGTGCTCATAAGCAACGAAGGCGCGGAGATTGAAGACGGCACGCTGGCCCGCATCGTCGAACGCGCCAAGGATACGCCGGAATGGCACAAACCCTTGTGCCTGCGCAAACACCTGCCCGCGCCGCTCATGCGCGAAATCGTCCGCTTCGTCGATGCGTCCCTGCATAAATTCATCCTCGAACGCACCGATTTCGACCCCGACACCCGCGACGCCATCGAGGATACCGTCACCCGCCGCATGCGTTTTCTGGTGGACGATCGCGGCAACCGCATCGCGCCGAAGGAAAAACTGGCCCTGCTGCACAAGACCGGGCGGCTGGATGACGCCGTGATGGCCGACGCGCTGGCATTGCGTGAGTATGATTTCATCACCATGGCGCTGGCCCTGAAAACCGCCCTGCCGCATGATACGGTCAAACGCATGATAGAAACGCGCTCCGCCAAGGCAGTAACGGCGCTGGTCTGGCGCAGCGGCCTGCCCATGCGCTACGCACTGGATTTGCAGCGCGAACTGGCGAAGGTGCCGCACACCGAACTGCTCTACCCAAGGAACGGCGAGGATTTCCCGCTGACGACCGAGGAAATGGAATGGCAGATCGGCTTCTTCAAGCCTGAGAAAAATTAAAACCGCAGCCGGTTTGCGCGGTTGAGCCGCACCCGGTCGCGCGTGAACGCGAACGCTTCGATATGCGCGCGTTCGGTTTTCAAAAAAGCGCCGTAACCGGAACGCTGTTTCATGGTGCCCGTTTCATCGATGTACGGCATCGCAAACAGCGTCTTATCCAGATCGACGGTATCGTCGTCGGATACGTTCAGCAGCGATGCGCGGCGCAGCGCGCTCTTGGAGTTGAAGGCCCGGTGCAGGCCCATGGAAAACTGGCTGTAATGGTTTTGCAAATCGCGGTCGCGGCACCAGTCCAGCACCACGGTGTTTTGCAACGAGCCGCCCGCAAGGCTTGCCGGGTTGTCCCGCGCTGCCCTGAAAAAGCGGTTGTTCAGGTTTGAATCGCCCGCCACGAAAAACGCGTCTTCGGGGAACAGGCCCTTCTGGTAAAGCTCGAACGCGACGGTCAGTTCGAACGCCACCGCGTCCGCCTCCACCTTGCGGGTGTGGATGGCGGTGTCGGCGAAGTCATGCGAATAACGATTCAGCACCTTTTTCGTGTACTGCCATGCGTGCCGGTATTCATGCGCCGCGATGCGCGTCATGTAATGAATGCCGAACAGGTCGAGCGCGAATTCGTCCAGCGTCATCCGGCCCTCGGCCACGGAAAAATGCCCCGCCGCATCGCCCCATGGGGACCATTCCCATACGACCGGGAAAAACATGGCATAGGTGCTGCGATAATCCATCAAATTGGCGCGGAAAGTCTGGCTCTGGCACAGCGTTTCAAAAATCGTGTCCCGCGCACGCGCAAGGCGGGAAGCGGCGGTTTCAGCAGGCGCGCGGCCTGCCTGTGCATCCAGATGGTTTTGCAGGCTGCGAGGCGCTGGGGACGTCATGCCTGTTTCGGGCGCGGCTTGGCCCGCGCGGCCGTCCACGCATTCAAGCGGCTTTCCTGTATGCGCTGGCGCACGGAATTCGGCTGCATCATGTGCTGGCGCTCCACCTGCGTGAACCGCCCATAGGTAGGCCGCTGCGCAACCGTGCCGTCGGGGCGGCAATACGGCATGGAAAACAGGTACTGGTCCAGCATGTCCGCGTTGGGCGCCGTCTGGCGCAGGTGTTGATACCCCTGCGGGCCCATGCTGTGCGCGCGGCGGAACATGGTTTCGGTATCGGCATCGTACAAACCGCTTTCCGTGCCCGTCCGCCGCCATGCGCGGATGACGGCGTTTTGCGCGGCGCCCGTCAGCACGCTGCCGGAGTCGCGGTCGAATTCATCGTAAAACGCGTCGGTGCATTCGGGGAAAATGCGACCCAGCAGGTCGCCCATGCGGCCGATGTCTTCGCGGCCCAGATGCATGCACATCTCAAACCCGACGGTGATGTGGAAGGCCACCGCGTCCGCCTCCAGCATGGTGGTGGCGTAACGCGCCTGCGCGAAACGGTCGAACACGCGGCCCAGTATGCCGCGCGACGCCTGCCACGCATGTCGGTATTCATGCGCCGCAAGCGGCGCTATGGCGCTGGTACCCAGCCCGTTGCCCATGCGGCTGTTGAGGCGGATGAGCATGCGGCCGATGGAAAAATCCGCCCCGTCGTCTTCGTGCAGTTCGTCCCACATCACCTGTATGCGCGTGGGCAGGCCCTGCGGTTCCACGATGCAGGCCCGGAATGTCGGGCTCAGGCACAGCAATTCGAAGATGCGGTCGGTGGCGATTCCATAGATGGCGTCGCCCCACCCCATGGCGTTGTAGGCGGGCGCGGCGGCGGCGTGGCGTTCGTTCAGGTATTGGGCAAGCGTGCGGATGGGGCCGGGCATGCGGGCGACAATACAGAAAATTGACATAATAAGCAAAAAACACGGATAAAATCTTGATTTTCAATGCCTGCTACGTCATGGTGCGCCGTAATTCCGAACGCTAAAGGAAGGCAGTAAAGACATGGCGAACGTTGCGGTAGTGGGTGCCCAGTGGGGCGATGAAGGTAAAGGGAAAATCGTCGATTTCCTCTCACACCGCGCAGACGTCGTCGTACGCTTCCAGGGCGGGCATAACGCCGGCCACACCCTCGTCATCAACGGTATCGACTATAAGCTCGCGCTGCTGCCCTCGGGCGTCGTGCGCGGCGGCAAATTCTCCATCGTCGGCAACGGCGTGGTGGTGGACCCGTGGGCGTTCCTCGCTGAAATCGAGCGCGTCGGCGCCAAGGGCATTCAGGTCACCCCTGAAAACCTGATGCTGGCGGATTCAGCCCACGTCATCCTGCCCGTGCACTCGGCCCTCGATAAAGCCATGGAAGCCGCCAAGGGCAAGGCCGCCATCGGCACCACGGGCCGCGGCATCGGCCCCTGCTATGAAGATAAAGTGGCGCGCCGCGGCATCCGCCTGTGCGACCTCAACGAACCCGAACTGCTGCGCGGTAAAATCGAAGCCATGATGCTTCACCACAACGCGCTGCTGAAGGGCCTGAACGCGGAAGAAATGGACCCCGCGAAAATCTTCGACGACCTGATGGCCATCGCCCCGCAGGTCCGCCCGTTCCTCGGCGTCGCATGGAAGGCGCTGGACGACGCCCGCAAGTCCGGCAAGAAAATCCTGTTCGAAGGCGCACAGGGCGCGCTGCTGGACATCGATCACGGCACGTACCCCTACGTCACCTCGTCCAACTGCGTCGCCTCGCAGGCTGCCGCAGGGTCGGGCATGGGCGCGGCGTCCCACAACTACGTGCTGGGTCTGGCCAAGGCTTACACCACGCGCGTTGGGTCCGGCCCGTTCCCGACCGAACAGCAGAACGACATTGGCGAAAGCCTCGGCCAGAAGGGCCACGAATTCGGCACCAACACGGGCCGCAAGCGCCGCTGCGGCTGGTTTGACTCGGTCCTCGTCCGCCAGACGGTGGTGCAGGGCGGCATCCACGGCATCGCGCTCACCAAGCTCGACGTGCTCGACGGGTTCGCGGAAGTGCGCATCTGCACCGGCTATAAACTCAACGGCAAGACCATCGATTACTACCCCACCGGGCAGGCCGATCAGGCCGCGGTGGAGCCGGTATACGAAACGATACAGGGCTGGTCCGAGACCACGCGCGGCGCGCGTAGCTGGGCGCAACTGCCCGCCAACGCGGTCAAATACGTCCGCCGCATCGAGGAACTGATTCAGTGTCCCGTAACGCTGCTGTCCACCAGCCCCGAGCGTGACGACACCATCCTGATGCACGACCCGTTCGTAGCGTAATTTTTTTTAAAAGAAGAATTGCGGCGCGGCCCTGCGCTGGTGGCTCACCGCCAGCGTCAGGCACCGCGCGCCGCCGACGAAGCCTTCATCGCCGTACACGAACGTATCCACGCCCGCGTCGCGCGGGCCGATGGTTTTTATGCCGTCGGATTTAAGCCGCGCCGAAAGCTTCGGCGGCAGGGTCTCTGAAACCAGCGTGTCGCCTACCACGATGCTGTTGGCCGCAAGCCCGAACGCGCGGGACGCGATGGTGGAACCGGCAATGCCTTCAGGCCCGCACACCACGTCGGCGTCGTCATGGGGGAACAGCGAAAACGTCAGGATGTTCTTGCGGCCCACGACGCGTGCAAGACGCGGCAGCGTCCACGGTTGCACCCCGGCCATGGAGATGAACGGGTCGGCTATGCCCGCCTGTTCCGCTTCGTGCCGGTAATCGGTTTCATCAAGCTTCACCAGAATGCGGCCATCCGGCAGCAGGCCCGCCACGGTGTCGATATGCCATGTCGTGGTTTGCAGCCCCACATGCGTCATGCCGCTTTCAAGGGCCATGGCCCGCTTGGCAGTGAACTGGTCGCCGTCGATGTCCATCACTTCGCCCGAAACCGTGAACTCGCCGCTGATGAGAATGTCGCCCGCGGGAATGAAATTGCCGCCGTCCATGCCGTAATCGGGCAGCACGTCCAGCGGCTGGCGGGCATAGCCGTAATGGTCCGTGAACGGCAGGAAGGCGCGGGTGCGGTAATCGACGCTGCGCCCCGTGGCCGAAGGCGTCGTGGGGTGGAAGGCGCGTGGCCCCACCAGCACGCATAAATCGCGCGGGTAAAGGTAATTGAACGCGCCGGCGATGGTCTGGCTGTGCCCACCTGCCATGCCGATGGCGCGGCGCAAACCCTGCCAACGGGTGATGAGGGCAGGGTCCTCGTCCGGTTCCGGCGCGATCATCAGGTGCGTCACCCCGTCATGGTGCGGAATATCCGCCGGGTTCGCGACGTCGTTGAAGTCCATGGAAAATCAGCGCATCAGGCGCAAGGGAATGAACCCGTGCATGCTGTCCTGCCGCTTTTGGCCGGCTGCCGCCACGTGGCGCACTTCGCCGTCTTCGGGGCGGACGTAAATCTGCCCGGGCTTGGCCTTGCCCGCGTTTTTGAAGGCTTCGCGCATTGCGCTGGCGCAACGCTGCATGGCCGCGTCGTTTTCCATGCTGACGCCCGTGCTCAGGCAGCGGCGCATGGCAATGGCGCGGGTTTCAAGCGCCGCCTGCAAGGTTTTGGCGGCCACGGGATTTTTGCGGCTCCAGTCATTTTGCTTGGCGGCTTCAAACGCCAGGTCGATGACGGTCTTGGTGATGACCGGGCGAGCTTCCGGCGTGGGAATTTTCTTGCCGCGCGGCAAAGGCTGGGTCGGATCGACATAGGCCAGCGGCTTGTCGGGCACGAAGTCTTTGCTGGGCGTATTTTCGTTCTCCGCCACCATGACGGCGGGCGTATACCCCGGCACCACGTATTCGCCCTTGGCGATGGTCACCATGGGCGGCTGGCGGGTCGCCTCGAATGCGTCATAACCGGCCTTCAGGTCCGACCACAGGCGCTTCCATGTCTTCGCGGTCTTGAACTTGCCAAGCCGGGTCATGTTCTCCGCCGTCATCGGCATCGGCATCAGGTGCATGGGAATGTTGCGCTGCCCGTTGTTCCACGCGGCTTCGGCTGCGGCGTAAACAAATTCCATCGCATCGTCGCCGATGGCGTAACAGCCGATGGAAAGGGCGCCGCCGTGAATCATCAAATGCGTGCCGTAATGGCCCTGCGCGCGGTCGCGCGCATTGGGGAACCCTGTGTTGATGGACAGGTATTCACGCGAATACGGGTTGAACTGCTCGGCGCTGCCGATGTTGTAGAAACCTTCCGGCGCCTGGTAGTCGCCTTCGGCGCGCTTGCCGCCCAGCGTGCCGGAATATTTCAGCATCGGGAAATTGCGGAACAACTGGAAACGGCCGTCGCGCTTGACCCACATTTCCAGCACGCCGTTCGGGTATTTCGGGTGCGTCTTGAAGCCGCGCAGGTAAATTTGCGAACCCATGGTGAAGCCATGCGCCGCCATCTGCTTGGCGACCTTGGCGCGCACGACGGGCAGGTTCGCCTCGCGCCGGCGCGGGGCCGGTTGTTCGACCTGTTTCTTTTTATTGAGAAGCTTGTGGCCCTTGGCGTCCGTCTGCACGGCTTCCTGCGGCGCCTCTTTCTTGCCGAACAGGGCCTCAAGGATGTTCGCCTGCGCGGGGCTTGCAGCCACCAGCGTGGACGCGGCAAGCGCCAGCGCCGTGAACACGCGGCGGTATCGCGCGCCCGGTGTGGGACGGGGCATGGGACGGGGCGAGGGGCGCTGGATGGACGGGCGGGTCTGCAAAATCTGGCTCATGGCGGAAAACTATAAGCGAAACTTATGATTATGTAAATTTTTAATATCACCAAGGCAAAATAGGCCGGCAGGTTTCGGGCAGGGCGCTCATGTCATACCCCGTCAGGGCATGGTAAACGCCGGCGCAGCTCATCATCCGGGGCGGCAGGTGCGTGGCCTCGAAATCGCGGTAAACGGGCATCATCTCCTCCGCCCAGAACCGGTACCAACGGCTGTCCCGGTGCCGCGCCAGCGCCGCGTCGGTCATGCGGAAGGGAAAGGCGTGGACGGGAATGGAATCCTGCCCGTTCTCAAGCGCGGCCTGCGCCATGCCGTACACTTCCTCGATATTCGCATCCGTAAGCGCATAGCAGCCGATGGACGCGCACGCGCCGTGTATCATCAGCGCCGCGCCCGTGCGGCCAAGGTCGCGGTCATACTGGTTGGGGTACCCCATGTTCAGCGCAAGGTGGTATTTGCTGTTGGGGTTCAGTTGCTTGGCGCTGACCTCGTAAAAACCTTCGGGCGCCTGCCGGTCGCCTTCCTTGAGCTTCGGCCCCAGCGCGCCGGAATTGACGCAGATGGGGTAAATCTCGAACAGCTCGAACCGTTCGCCCTTCAAAACCCACGCCTCGATAACCTCTTCCTGCTTGAACACGCGCAGGTAAACGGGCGCCCCCCACGCAAACCCGCGCAGGGTCATCAGCGTTTTCAAATCGGGGCGTTCCCCGCCGCGCCACATCTTGATGGCGGATTCAGGCGAAAGCGAATGCACGAATTTATAGAACATGCCCGGGTCGCGCGGTGTCTGGTTTTGCATGGCCTGCCGCCCGCCGGTTGAGATATGCCCGCGTTCCTCCGCCGCTGCGGGCAGGGCGAGGGTCAAAAGCAGCAACAGGGCGGCAAAACGCATCATGCCCAATGTCTATCAAAACCGGACGGGAAAGGGGATGAAAAACGCTTAGTGGTTATAGCGCGGCACGTTGCGCACGAACGTGGTGAAGGCCGGCGCCGCTTCAGCCACCGCCCCGCCGATAAGCGCGCCCGGGAAACCGAACACGGTCTGGCTGACCCCGAAAACCGTACGCGCCCCGGGGGCATTGAATTCCGCCGCAAGCCGGTTGCCGAAACCATGCGTCAGGCTGCCCGCCCCGCAGGACCGTTCGCCCCCCATGGCCAGCGTGGTGTTGTAAACCGCGCCGCGGATCATGCCGAACGGCACAGACAGCGCGATGGTGCCGAAATCATGCAGCGCGTTGGGCCTGGCGGGCGTGCCCGTCATGTCGTAACCGCCGGTGCCTTTGCACCCCAGGCCCTGGAACGTGTCCACCCCGGCCACCACGCTTGCGGCGATGGCCCAGATGCGAACGATGGTGCCGGCGGTTCCGCGCATTATTTATACTCGATCTTCATCACTTCGTAGGATTGCGGGCCTTTGGGCGTCGTCACCTCGACCACGTCACCGGCTTTTTTGCTGATGAGCGCGCGCGCCAGCGGCGCGGCGATGGCCAGCTTGCCGTTCTTGATGTCGGATTCATGCTCGCCCACGATCTGGTAGACGACCTTTTTGTCGTCGTCGTCCGCCAGCGTGATGGTGGCGCCGAACATGATTTTGTCGCCCGAAAGCCTGGACGTGTCGATAACGTCCGCCCGGCCCAGAACCGATTCCAGTTCCTCGATGCGGCCTTCGATGAAGCTCTGCTCTTCCTTCGCGTACTGGTATTCCGCGTTCTCGGAAAGGTCGCCGTGCGCGCGCGCTTCGGCGATAGCCTCGATGATGGCGGGGCGCTGGTTGCCCTTCAGGTCTTTCAGTTCGACCACCAGTAATTCGTGGCCGCGCGTGGTCATGGGTACTTTTTCCATGGTATTCCTCATCATATCTAAAACAGCAAAAATCCCGCCTCGCGGGCGGGAATGATTCAATCTAGCTTCATAGGATGGGTGTGTCAAATAACCGGTCTAAATGGGAGTAAACCGGCTTTCCCGGCTCATCGCAGGCTGTCGTTTTTCAAGCTGTTCCATGAATCGTCCGCGTGCCTGCGCATAGGCGGCAGGGTTGGGCGGCGTGCACCCTTCGGCCAGGATGACGCGGTCCACCGTGGTGAACGCCATGCCGTGCCCCTTAAGGCCCAAAGCCATGGCCGCACCATGCGTGAAATCCATCATTCGTTGCGCGAAATGCAGGTTGGCCTGCGCCGAAACCAGCAGCGTGGGCGCATTGGGGCTGTTGCCCATTTCCTTGAGCATGCCCGCCATGCGCTGGTTGATCATGTCGAACAGTTTCTGCCGCCGCTTCGGCCCCAGCGCGATGCGGTCAGGCTTGCCCAGTTCAATCTCCACGATGACCGGCACCGCGATTTGCATTTTACCGTCGCTCAGGCACGCATGTGCGATGCTGGCCTGGCTGAACACCACGCGCCCGTCGGTCAGCGTGCGGTTGATGGGGCTGATATGCGTACCCGGCTTGTCGTCGGCCATGGCGGGGGTGATGGCGAAGGCTGCAATGCCGAATGCGGCAGCGGCGCCGCGCAGCGGTTTCATGGTCGTAACTCCCTGTGATTTTTATTGTTATGACCCAATCAAAACACGAACCCGCCCGCGCCGTAAAGACGGCAGGGGCGGGTTTTAATGACGCAGTGCGGCGTAAGCTTACGCCGCGTCGCTGAAATAGGACTGGATGGGCGCGATGTGGAAATTACGCGCCTTCATCGACCGGATGGCCTGCACCGTGGCGACCGCTGCCGCCATGTTGGTGTAGTACGGCACCTTGTGCATGAGGCCCGTGCGGCGGATTTCCACCCCGTCGGTCAACGACTGCTTGGTCATCGTGGTGTTGATGATGAGATGCACGTCGCCGTTGATGATGGTGTCCACGATATGCGGCTGGCCTTCGGACACCTTGTTCACGCGCGTGACGGTTAAACCGGAACGCTGGAGATGCGTGGCGGTCCCGCCCGTGGCGATAAGCTTGAAGCCCATCTCCAGCAGGTCGCGCGCCAGCGGCACGATGGCGTCCTTGTCCGTATCGCGCACGGACAGGAACACCGTGCCCTCGCGCGGCAGTTTCATGGACGCGCCAAGCTGTGACTTGGCGAACGCCTGCGCCACGTTCCGGTCGATGCCCATGACCTCGCCGGTCGATTTCATTTCGGGGCCAAGCAGCACGTCCACCCCCGCGAAGCGCGAGAACGGGAACACCGGCGCCTTCACCGCCACATGGTCGTCGCGCATGCCCTTCAGCATGCCCGCATCGCGGAAGACGGAAATTTTTTCGCCCGCCATCACGCGCGCCGCCAACTTCGCCAGCGGCACGTTGGTGGCCTTGGCCACGAACGGCACGGTACGCGACGCGCGCGGGTTGACCTCGAGGATGTAGATGTCGGATTCGCCCGTCGACGCGTTCTTCTTGACCGCGAACTGCACGTTCATCAGGCCTTTCACCTTAAGCGCCTTGGCCAGTGCCGAAGACTGGCGCTCGATTTCGCGCACCACCTTGTAGGGCAGGGAATGCGGCGGCAGCACGCAGGAGCTGTCGCCTGAGTGGACGCCCGCTTCCTCGATATGCTCCATGATGCCCGCGACGTAGGTATCTTCGCCATCGCACAGCACATCCACGTCCACTTCCGACGCGTTCTGAAGATACGTGTCGATCAAAACCGGGTTCTTGCCCGATACGTGAACGGCGTTCTTCATGTAGCTTTCAAGCTCTTCCTGATTGGTCACGATCTGCATCGCGCGGCCGCCCAGCACGTAGGACGGGCGCACCACCAGCGGGTAACCCAACTGGTTGGCGGCCTTGACGGCGCTTTCGACCGACGTTGCCGTTTCCGCCGGCGGCTGCAAAAGCTTGAGCTTGTCGATGAGCTTCTTGAACCGGTCGCGGTCTTCGGCCAGGTCGATGGCGTCCGGGTCCGTGCCGAGGATGGGGATTTTGTGTTCCTTAAGGTAATTCGCCAGTTTCAGCGGCGTCTGCCCGCCAAGCTGGACGATGACACCCTTGATTTTGGAACCCGCCTGATTTTCCGCATGGATAAGTTCGATGACGTCTTCCTGCGTCAGCGGCTCGAAATACAGGCGGTCCGATGTGTCGTAGTCGGTCGAAACCGTCTCGGGGTTGCAGTTGACCATGATGGTCTCATACCCCGCCTCTTTCAGCGCGTAGGCCGCGTGCACGCAGCAATAGTCAAACTCGATGCCTTGGCCGATACGGTTGGGGCCGCCGCCGAGGATAACGATTTTCTCTTTATCCGTCGGCTCGATTTCCGATTGCGGCTGGCCGTTCAGGTAGCTTTCGTAGCACCCGTACAGATAAGGCGTGACGGAAGGGATTTCGGCGGCGCAACTGTCGATGCGCTTGTAAACCGGGCGCACCCCGTGCTTCTGGCGGGCGGTACGCACGGATTCCTCCTGCGCGCCCGTAAGCTTGGCGAGGCGGGCGTCGGAGAAGCCGATGGCCTTCAGGTGCGACCACGTCTCGGCGTCTTTCGGCAGGCCGCTGGCTTTCACCTCGGCCTCGGTATCCACGATGCGCTTGATGCGTTCCAAAAACCACTTGTCGATTTTGGTGACGTTGTAGATGTCTTCCACGCTCATGCCGTGGCGCATGGCCTGCGCGACATACAGAATGCGCTGCGGCGTCGGCTTGGACAGGTGCGCGCGGATCTGCTCGGCATCAGGCTGGGTGCCGTCGGCGACACCCGGGATTTTGATGTCGTCGAAGCCGGACAGGTTCACTTCCAGCGAACGCAGGGCTTTCTGCATCGACTCTTCAAAGCTGCGGCCCATCGCCATCGCTTCGCCCACCGACTTCATGGCGGTGGAAAGGCGGTTATCGGACCCCTTGAATTTTTCGAACGCGAAACGCGGAATTTTGGTGACCACGTAATCGATGGTCGGTTCGAACGACGCCGGGATTTTACCGCCCGTGATGTCGTTGCCCAGTTCATCAAGCGTATAGCCGACGGCCAGCTTCGCTGCGATTTTCTCAATCGGGAACCCCGTGGCCTTGGACGCGAGGGCGGAGGAACGTGACACGCGCGGGTTCATCTCGATGACCACCATGCGCCCGTCCACAGGGTTGATGCCGTACTGCACGTTGGACCCGCCGGTTTCGACGCCGATGCCGCGCAACACCTTGATGCTGGCGTCGCGCATGATCTGGTATTCCTTGTCCGTCAGCGTCAGCGCCGGGGCCACGGTGATGGAATCGCCCGTGTGCACGCCCATGGGATCGAGGTTTTCGATGGAACAGACGATGATGCAGTTGTCGTTCCTGTCGCGGACGACTTCCATTTCATACTCTTTCCAGCCCAGCACCGACTCCTCGACCAGCACTTCGCCCACCGGCGATGCGTCAAGGCCTTCGCGGACAATCTGTTCGAACTGCTGGCGGTTATAGGCGATGCCGCCCCCCGTGCCGCCCAGCGTGAAGCTGGGGCGGATGATGGCGGGAATGCCCACGTCCTCCAGCGCGTCTATGCCCTCGGCCAGCGTGCGCACAAGGCGCGACTTGGGGGAGGCGAGGCCAAGCTCGTCCATGCAGTCGCGGAACAGCAGCCGGTCTTCCGCCTTGCGGATGGCCTCGCGGTTGGCGCCGATGAGTTCGATGTTCAGTTTATCCAGCGTGCCGTCATCGGCCAGCGCAAGCGCCGTGTTCAGCGCGGTTTGCCCGCCCATGGTGGGCAGCAGCGCGTCCGGCTTCTCGATTTCGAGGATACGCGCGACGATGCCGGGCGTGATGGGTTCGATATAGGTCGCATCCGCCAAATTCGGGTCCGTCATGATGGTGGCGGGGTTCGAATTGATGAGGATGATGCGGTAACCCTCTTCCTTGAGGGCCTTGCAGGCCTGCGTGCCTGAGTAATCGAATTCGCACGCCTGTCCGATGACGATGGGGCCCGCGCCGATGATGGCGATGGATTTAATGTCTGTCCGTTTTGGCATGGTCTTCAGGTCCTGCGTGGCTCAAGTTGGGTCCTGAAGAGAACTTCTTAGGCAAACAGCCCCTGCGGCGCAACCCTTAATTCTCGGTTTTCCCGGACGCGCTGGGCGTGAAGCGCATGGCCCGCAGCACCGGCGCGTAATCGTCGGTCCAGCCTGTGCCGGGGGTGGGGGCTTCCCATGCCATGTCGCGCAACCGGCTTTCCACCGCGGCATCGCTGCCCATCGCAAGCCAGATGGAGGGAGAATCGTAAGGGTTTTCAGGCTTGTCGCGCCCGATTTTCCACTGCGCCCACAGCCCCGCTTCCGCCGCCGTGGCCGCCAGCGGCCGTTCCAGCGACAAATAACGGTTGGAAATGTGGAACAGCAAAATGCCCCCCGGCGCCAGACGCGCGCGGTAGGTTTCAACCGCCTCCCGCGTCAGCAGGTGCGCCGGCACCGCGTCGGACGTGAACGCGTCGAGAATGATGAGGCTGTAGGTCCGTTCCGATTGCGCCAGCGAAAGCCGCGCATCGCCCAGCACGATGTCTTCCGCGGGGCATTTGGCGAGGTAGTCGAAATGCGTTTTGGCGAGTTGTACGACATCGGGGTCGATTTCGTAATAATCAATGCGCCGCTCGGGCGTGGCGTAGCAGGCAATCTGCCCGATGCCGAGGCCCACGGCGGCCACGCGGCCCCGCTGCGCCAGCGTCATGATGTCGCCCAGCGGGCCTTCGGCGGTGTAGTACGTCGCGGGCAGGTCGTGCCATGCCGCGTCTTTGGGCTGGGTCCCGTGCAGGGTCACGCCGTGGATGAGCACACGGGCATCGCCCGAAGGCGTGTCCATCACGCGCAGGACCCCGAAGAAATTGCGCACATGCACGTCCGCCCCGCCCGGCGACATCACGAAAAGCAGGCAGAACGCCGTGGCGACGGCAAACACCCTTACGTTCAGGAAGCTCACGAACAGCGCCAGCGTCACCAGCAGCATGCACGGCACGAACACGATGGGCGGCATCACCCGCGCAATGACAAGCGTCGCAACCGCCGTGCCGCCGGCGTAAAACGCCAGCCTGCGCATCTGGGGCGTCAGCGTGTCCACCGGCACCACCAGCGCCAGTGCTGCCAGCAGCATCAGGTAATATTCGATGACCGTGTCGAAAATGACCGGCGCTATGAACGCGTTGAACGCACCGCCCATGGCCCCGCCCGCCGCGATGGTCAGGTAGAACAGCGGCAAATGGCGCGCATGCGGGCGCAGGCTGTAAAGCCGCGAATGGCAAAGCAGCGCCGTAAACGCGAACGCGGTGAACAGGGCTGCGGCATACCCCCACGGCGTCAGCAGGTCGCGTATGGCCGAACCCCACATCGACAGCACGGTCAGGATGACCACCGCCACCGAAAATCCGTTCAGCATGCGGGAACTGACCGTAAACCCGCCCCCCCTGAACGCGAGGATGTAGGTGCCGAGATAAAGCGCCAGCGGCACCACCCACAGCAGCGGGAACGAACCCGCATCCGTCGTGACCAGCAGCGTGCTGCCCGACAGCAGCGATGCCGGTGCCATGGCCAGCAGCACCCACAGGCCGATGCGCCGTGCGTTCAGCGTTTCGGGTTCGTCCGCGGGCGCGTCGGTTGCGGCCCGGGGCCGCGCGAACGCGGCGGCCAGCAGGGCCACCGCCGCCAGCGCGCCCACGCCGATGCGCCATGTCTCACCCTGCGCATGCAGGCCGGTCAGCGGCTCGATGGCGAACGGATAGGCCAGCAGCCCAAGCAGCGAGCCGACATTGCTGACCGCGTAAAGCCCGTAAGGGCTGGCGTCGATGCTGGCGAAGAAAAGCCGCTGCACCAGCGGCGCCATGGTGCCGAGGCATACCAGCGGCAGCCCCAGCCATTGCCAGAGGAATACGAACAGCGGCCACCCGCCGGTTGCGGGCACGCCGGGCATCTGGGTGTTGAACAGCCACGCCGCCCCCGCAAGTCCCAGCGCCACGCCCGCCACCACCAGCCGCGGCGGCAGCGCGCGGGTCAGGTACACCAGCGCGTAACCCGCCGTCAGCGTCGTCTGGAAGAAGGCCAGTGTCACAAGCCAGCCCTGCGGCGTACCGCCGATAAGCGGCAAAATCGCCTTGCCCGCCATCGGCTGGATGCTGAAGGAAAGAAACGCCGCAAGGAAAGACGCGGCCAGCACGAGCTGATGGAAAACACGGGTCATAGATAATCCTTCAGGAATGACAGGATGGGATGTTGCGAAGCCTGTTGCAGGTAAGCCACCAGTCGCGGCCCCACGTCGGCGGAAACATTGGAACGGATGCGCAGTTGCCCCCACACGCGGGCATGGAACTGCGCCGCGGTGAACACGTAGCGGTCATCGAACATAGCCTGCCAGCCCTGCGGCAGCCCGGCCTTGAACCGCGCCTTGAGGCTGGCCTTGAGGTCCGGTTCAATGTCGCGCCGCGCATCCTCCAGCAGGTTCACGATGTCGTACGTGAACGGCGCGCGCTGCGCCGCCTGGAAATCGAGGATGCCGACGCGCTGCACGCCCGCGCGTTCGGGCAGCCAGTGCAGGTTGCCCGCCTTGTAATCCATGTGTGAAAAAACGGCCGGGCAGGGGGGCAGTTGCGCTTCCGCATGCACCCACGCCGCCATCCATTCCGGCTTGTCCGAAAACATCGGCAGGCGTTTGTAGATGTAGCCGTCGTAATAATCGACCAGCCCGCCTGCCGGAATGCCGCGCATCACGGCCAGCGCGTCGACCGCCGTTTCATACCCGGCCTTTTCAACCGCCGGCGTATCGATGGGCGTGTCGCCGAAATCCTCGACCAGCATCATGTCGCCCTTGTGCGCCAGCACGCGGGGCGCGCTCAGCCCCGCATCGTTCAGAATGGCGCTGATGCGCTCCACGTCGTCCAGCCCGTGGCCGGGAATGACGACGGCGGCGTGCACCAGCACGACCCTGCGGTCGCCGCGCACAAGCCGCCAGAACAGCCGGGGCGACCAGTCCGGCGTGATGGGCATGGCAAGCGCGCCCGCCCATCCGGCATCGGCCACGAATTGTTCAAGCGCGGGGGTAAGTGCCATGAATCTCACGAAAAACTTGCATTTGGTAAAAGCTAAAGCTAAACATTCTGAAAAATAAAGAAGCTATCTGGAATACCACCGTGACGACGGATCCCAAATCGCTGCGCCAGTCCTTCAAGGCCCGCGCCCGCAAGAAACCATACGCTGATTTGGCGCTCGAATTAAGCGCCAATGACATAGCCATGCTGTCTGTCGCCCAGATTCTGCGCCACATCACCTTCGTGCGCGATGAAGACGCGCTGGCCCCGCTTTCGCAGGACGACCGGGACACCGTCCGCGCCCGCCTGCGCGCAGGCATCATCAACAACGCCGACCTCCGCACCTGGTATGAAGGCGAATGGAAACGCATCAGCGCCTCGGCCCACTGGCATGTGCCGTTTGTCTGGAAAGGGTCGCCCCGTGGGCTGGCCGCCCGCCGCGCAACCGCGCTTGATGACGTCTACCGCGATACCGGCGCGATCGATTTCTTCGTCGTGCGCGAGGTGCTGAACGAATCCCTGCGCGAACTTTACGCCCGCGCCGGCATCGCCATGCCCCACTCCTGGCGCCAGCGCCGCATGGAAGAGGCGCTGTTCCCCCGCGATTACGGCCTGCGCCCGCTGTTCCGCCATTACGGCACGTCGTCGGACGTGCTCAAATTCCGCGATCATGTCCGCATGGCCTTCGGCCAGTTGCCGGACTACCTGCGCAGCTTCGTCAAGCAGACCGGCCATAACATGCGCGTGGGCGAACGCCTCGCCGACATCGAACCCAATTACGGAATCGACGGCCCCAGCTATGCCCGCGGCGCCACCTATGAACACACGGCCATGGGCGTGTACAAGCACGAATTGCTGTCGGTAGACCTGCCGCGCATCATGCGCCGGTTCGAGCCCGCCGAAGGTTCGCCCGAAACCTATCTCACCTTCGATCGCCCGGACGAACTCATCAAAACGCTGGCACATGAAAAGGCGCACGGCGTCTCTTCGCTGATGGACAACATCTCCTACCTGCCGCTGGTGACCAAGGCGTATGCGGAAGACCTGCTCGCCATCGGCAGCAAGCTGCATGCCAAGCAGCGCAAAAGCATCGGTTATTACCTGCCGCGTGCGCAGGACGGTGTGCACGGCTTTCTGGCCGACGCGCGGGAAGAGGCGCTGGTTGAAACCATGGCCGAACGCATGATGGCCCAGATCAACCGCCCCAGCACCGAAATCGGGGAATATTTCCCCAAGACTAGCCGTGTATCCTCGCATGTGCTGCAAATGCTGCGGCTGGATTACCGGATGTTCCCGCAGGGCATGGAATTCCCGTGGGGCCCCGCCGTGAAGGCGCAACTGGCCCCCATCACGCGCAGCCCTGTCGTTGGCGCAACGGTCCGTTACACAGCCTGATTAAATTTCAGCTTTTGTTTTTCTGACGTGATTTGGCGGCCAGCAGGTGCATCGTGTCCACATGCGCCTGCGAGGCGGCCTTGGAACGCACCGGCACGCCCGAACCCTCGTGCCCGAACTTGGTCGCGTTTTCGGAAACGAAGCTGCGCAGCATCTCCTTGCCGATGCTGTCGTCTTTCTTCGCGGTCTTGGCGGCGGCCTTCTTCAGCTTCGGCGGCGGCGTTTCCTCGCCGCGGCGGGCGCGGTCGGCGGCCCGGTCCACGGCATAGGCGACGATACCGGCCCAGTGCGGCCGAGTCAGTTCCAGCAGGAGTTTGGGGTCCTCGTAAAACCATGCCTGTATCTGTTTGCGCGCCTTGGCGGCGTTGCCGCCCGTCAGCCGCAGTGCTTCCGATACTTTGTGATTGGCGTAATCCAGCGTCATGAGAATTAAACTATGCCATATTTTTCAAAAAAAAGGAATCGCCGCGCATGTCGGCCCATATCCGCTGCAACGATTTTGCCATACAATCACAGGGTTGAGTCGCAGGATTAACTTATTATGGTTAAAGAAACACCCGCCAAGGCGGCCGCCGCAGGCGCCCCCGGCCCCGTGCCCGGCACCATGATCGAGGGGAACCAACCGCCCGCCGATGTGGGCGTGGCTGCGTTCAAGCCGTCCGTGCTCAAGGGCCGGATGATATTCAACGACGCGATCGAGGTTAACCTCGACGTCCGTCTCGCCGCTTATTCAAACCCGTTCATCAACGCCTATTCCGCCAAAAGCATGGGCGCCGACGGGCGCGAATACATCGCCTATGTCTGCGAACCCCAATTCACCCCGCGCAACCGCTACGGCCCGTCCTATGCGGGTATTTCCAACAACGCGCTCATCCGCCTCATCGGCTCCGGCATCGGCAAAATTCCGGACCAGCAGATAAACCGTTTCGTCTTCATCTACGAAAACACGCTGGGCAAGCCCATCGTCGATAACGACACCGGCCTTACCATGGGCCTCAAATCCGAACGTGTGATGGAAAAATTCGTAAAACCCCTCATCGGCGCGCTGAAGGACCTGCGCGACAACGACATCGTCCACGGCGCCATCCGCGCCACCAACCTGTTCGACGGCGGCAAGGAAAACTTCGACGGCGTGGTTTTGGGCGAATGCCTCAGCCTGCCGCCATCCATGGCCCAGCCCGCCATTTACGAACCCATAGACCGCGCTTTGGCCCAGCCCACGGGCCGCGGTCTCGGCACCAACCAGGACGACCTGTATTCTCTGGGCGTTACGCTGGCCTTGCTGCTGCGTTCCAAGGACCCGATGAAGAACAAGTCGGACGCGGAAATCACCCAGAACAAGATGCAGTACGGCAGCTACGCCACCCTGCTGGGGTCGGACGACCATTTCACCGGCGCCATCGTCGAATTGCTGCGCGGCCTTTTGTACGACGACCGCCACCAGCGCTGGACGCTGGACGAGGTGCTGACATGGCTCGACGGCCGCCGCCTCAGCCCCAAGCAGGCCAGCAAGAAACTGCGCGCCGCGCGCCCGCTGGAATTCAACACCAAGACCTATTCCTACCCCGCATCGCTCGCCCGCGACCTGTTCGCGCGCCCCGCCGAGGCGATGCAGCTCATCGAAAGCGGCGACCTCTACCAGTGGATCAAGCGTTCGCTGGACGACGAACAGATGCTGCTGCGCTTCGACAACGCCCTGCGTTCAGCCGAAGAACAGGGCCGCGGCGCGGCGTACTGGGACCGCGTCCTCTCCCGCGTCGCCATCGCGCTCGATCCCGAAGGTCCCATCCGCTACAAGGGCCTGTCCATG
>JAMIFL010000174.1:0-13798 GCA_035906295.1 Alphaproteobacteria bacterium
AGGGGTTGGTTGAATCGAACGTGCCAAGCGCCGACAGGCGCAGCGTGCCGCCCTTGGGGGCGTCGGGGTTCACGTAGTCGAAATGTTTGAAGTCGGCCGCGTATTTCGGCGCGCCGTAGATGGCGATGCCGTGTACCGGGTCGGCTGCGAAGGCCAAGGCGGGCATCAGAAGGGCGGCGGACAGCAAAAGGGCACGGAACATGCGGGCTAACCTCGGGGCTTGTGAAGAACGTCCTTTTTAATACAGGATGGGGCATGGTCAAAGTGCTGTTTGTCTGTACCGGAAATATCTGCCGTTCGCCCACGGCGCATGCCGTCATGCGCGCCAAGGTGCTTGCGGGCGGGCATGACATCGTGGTCGACAGCGCGGGTACGCATGCTTACCACGTGGGCCATCCTTCCGACGCCCGCAGCACCGCGGCCGCCGCCACGCGCGGGTATGACATGCGCGATTTGCGCGCGCGGCAGGTGAAACACGGCGATTTCGATGAATTCGACGTCATCCTGTGCATGGATGCGGGGCATAAGCTCATTCTTGAGCGCGTGGCGCCGGAAGGGGCGAAGCACAAGGTCGTGATGTTCGACGACCGCGACGTGGGGGACCCCTATTACGGCGGGGACCAGGGGTTCGAGGACGTGCTGGACCAGATAGAAGCGGCCTGCGACCGCTGGCTCGCCCGGCTGAACGCCTGATTATCCGTAATGTTGACGTGCGCGACGGGGCTGCCTATTATGCAAACCCATGACCGACTCGAAGCTCAAAACACCGTTGACCACGCTGGACGCCTATCTCGAAACCGAGGAGGGGAAGGAATGGTCGCGCCGCGCGCTGACCATCTCGTTCGAAAACCTGCTGCGCGAACAGGCGCGGCAGGCCGAGAAGGTCAAAATCGCGCAGGATCGCGGGCTGGACCCGGCATACAAAGACCTTGTGGACATCGTGTTCCCCAGCGGCTTCGTGCTTGGCGCCAAGACGTATGAAGGCGAAACGGTTTACCGCGTCGTCGGTTCGCCGATTGCGGAGAACAACCACGTCATGGGGCAGGTCATGGTCGTCGCCCACGCGGCGCAGCTTGGCATCACCATCGCCGAGCGCATGATGAAGGACGGCCATACCCGGCTGGTCGCCGATGTTTCCGAAGTGCGCCGCGCCATCCTGAAGCTGCCTTACGGCACGGTCGATTACCAGACCCTGCGCGCGACGCTGCCGCCGCAGGCCGACCATGACCCGCACAAAACGGTTTACGTCACGCCGCCCGCCAGCAACCCTTAATTACAGTTTGAACCCGTGCAGAAGGCCGGTGGGGACAGCATGTCCCTGCATGGCCGCGGCCACGCGCGCGGGGTCGATTTTGTCCGGCGCATGGTCCATGCGCAGTTCTTCCCAGTGAATGCCGGTCACGTTCCACAGCACGTCGCAGCCGAAATTCACGGCGCCCGCCACATCCGTCACCAGTGAATCGCCGATGGCGAGCATGCGGCGTTTGTCCGGGCGGCCCAGCATGTCCCACGCCTGTTCGTAGACCGAAACATACGGCTTGCCGATCCATGCGACTTTGCCACCCTCGCGTTCATACCATTCCGCCAGCGAGCCGACGCAGAGATGCAGGTCGGCGCCGAAGCCGACCACGCGGTCGGGGTTGCCGCACACGAGCGTCAGGCCGCGTTGCAGCCCCACGCGCATCACGTCCTCGTATTGCAGCACGGCGGCGTTGTGCGGCAGCAGGCAGGCATAGATGAAGTCAGCGTCGTGGATGTCTTCCGTGCGGGTAACGTTCAGGCCTTCGAGCGCGCTTGCGGGTTCGCCGGGCCAGAAGGTGTAGACGCGGCTGCCGTCGAAATGGTCGCGCATGTAGAAATGCGACGCGTCGCCGGAGGTGAGGAAAAGATTGTAGGTGCCGGGCATAATGCCCATCGGCTCCAGCTTCATTTTGCCCATGCGCACCGAACGTTCGGGCGAGTTGGACAGCAGCAGCACGTTTTTCTTTTTTTGCTGCAAGCCTGCCAGTGCGGCCAGCGTGCCGGGGTACGGGTCGATGCCATCGTGCAGCACCCCCCAGACATCGAGAATGAAATGGTCGTACCGGTCCATCACATCGTTCAGGCCATCATGGATGGGCGGAAGGGCGTGGCGTGCCGCGGCGGTCATCGGTGGTCGGCTCCGACGGCGGTTGCGATGCTGTCGAACCCGTCACGTTCGAGAAAACGCAGCAGGTCGGCCTTGATAGCGGGGATGAGGGCGGGGCCGTGGAAAACCAGCGCGGTATAGAGTTCGATGAGGGATGCGCCTGCGCGGATTTTCTCATACGCGTCCTTACCCGATGCCACGCCGCCGACGCCGATGATGGGCAGGCGCCCGCCGGTCAGGCGATAGAAGGTGCGGATGATGGCGGTGGATTTTTCACGCACATGCGGGCCTGAGAGGCCGCCCGCCTGTTCGCGGAATGGCACGGGCAGGGTTTCAGGCCGGTCCAGCGTGGTGTTAGACAGCACGAGGCCGTCAATGCCCGCTTCCAGCACCGTGGCCGCGATGTCGCCGCATTCCTGTTCGTTCAAATCGGGTGCGAGTTTCACCAGCAGCGGCGGCTGTTCGGGGCCGCACACAAGCGCGCGGCGTTCCAGCATGGCGCGCAGCATGGGCAGCAAATGTTCGCGGTGTTGCAGGTTGCGCAGGCCCGGCGTGTTGGGGGAGGAGATGTTGACGGTGAAATAATCCGCCACCGGGCCGAAGCGGTCGATGAGGGTCAGGTAGTCCGCCGCCGGGTCTTCCGTGTCCTTGTTTTTGGCGATGTTGATGCCGACGATATTGGCGCGGTTGCGGCCTTCGGCGCGGAAGCGGCTGTGCCGCCGGGTGAACGCGTCCATACCGTCGTTCGACATGCCCATGCGGTTGATGACGGATTGCGAGGCCGGTTCGCGGAACACGCGGGGGCGCGGGTTGCCTTCCTGCGGGCGGGGGGTGACGGAGCCTGCTTCGAGGAAGCCTATGCCCAAATCAAACACGGGGTCCAGCACTTCAGCGCTTTTGTCGAACCCGGCGGAAATGCCGATGGGGTTTTTGAAGGTCAGGCCGAACACGGTCTGTTGGAGGCGCGGGTCGTCCTTCGCGGCGCGGCCGGGGTAGAAGCCCAGTTTCAGGGCGCGCAGTGTAAGCTTGTGGGCGTTTTCGGCATCCAGCGCGTGCAGCACCGGGCGCAGCAGGGGGAATACGTCAGGCATTCCCGTCTCTTTCGTCCATGACCTGGATGTGGGCCAGGCCTTTGCGCATGTAATCCCAGCCGGTGATGACCGTCAGCACTGCCGCGATGGCCAAGCCCACCTGCCCGATGAGCAGCGTATGCGGCAGTACCACGTCGCCGTGGCGGCCCATGATGAGGAAGCCCATGGCCACCATCTGCGACACGGTCTTCCATTTCGCCAGTTTCGAGACGGGCAAAGCGATGCGGTGGGGACCCAGAAACTCGCGCAGACCTGCGATGAGCATTTCGCGCATCATGATGATGATGGCGGGAATGGTCCACAAATCCGGCAGGCGGTCGAACGCGGCGATGAGGATGAGCATGGCCGCGACCAGCAGCTTGTCGGCGATGGGGTCGAGGAAGCGGCCGAAGGCCGACATCATGTTCCAGCGGCGGGCGAGGTAGCCGTCAAAGAAATCGGTAATCGCGCCCAGCGTGTAAAGGGCCAGCGCCCCCCACAGCGCCCAGACGTTCTGGGTCAGGAACAGGCCGACCAGCACCGGGATGATGGCGATGCGGAACAATGTCAGCATGTTGGGCAGGTTCAGGCGCATGAAGGGCTTTGTACGGTTATTTCATTTGCTTCGCAATGGTTTGCGCGAGGATTTCGGATAATTTAACGGTCGATTCCGGCGTCAGGTGCGACCCGTCGTAGGAGATGAAATCAGCACCCGGTTCCACCCATATGCCTCCAGCGGCACGGAAGGCGCGGGCGAAGGCCGCTTCGTCGAAGCCGCTTTTGGCGTTTTCAAGCGCCACCATGGCCGGGGTCGTGGGCGGGCGGTAACCGATGACGACAATGCCCGCGTCCGTCCATTTGCGGGTCTGTTTTTCGATGTCCGCGATCACGCGGGGGTCCACCCTGTTGCCGTCGAACCCGGCCTGATAATTGCGCAGTTCGGATTCAGGGTTGCGTTTGATCCAGTCGCTGCGCACCCAGCCGTCGGTCCTGTATTCATAGACTTCGTTGGAGGGCTTGCTGACCTGCCCGCGCAGTACGCGCTTGATGTGGCGCAGGTCGACACGGCGGACATAATCCTCAACCGGCTGTGCCCAGCCGGGCGGGCCTTTGCGGAAATAGTCGTCGTATTGGGCGTTCAACTGCGCCTTGGGCGTGAGGGAGGTGGGCGTGATGCCGAGGATAACGGCGCGCGGCCCGGTTTCAGCCAGCAGCCGGTCGACCTGCTTGAAGATGAATGGGTTATGCCCGCCGTTGGAAAAACCGTAATTCAGGGCGCGGGCGCCGGGGATGGCTGCGTCCACCGCCTGCGGCGCGAAGCCCCGGTAGACGCGGGAATCGCCGCTGACCACCACGGTGAAGGCATGGTCGGGCAGGTCGAAAACCTTGTGCTGCCAGAAATCGCGGATGGCGATTTCTTCCCGGCGGCTGTTGTCGGGGCTGTAATTGTTCAGCCCCGCCAGCGCCGCCACCAGCGCCAGCGCCAGCACCAGCACCCTGATGCTGCGTTCGCGTTTAAAACTGGAAGTAGATGAAGCCATGGCCTACCCCCCTGAGCATGACGGCGGCGGCCAAAGCCGCGCCCAGAATGACCCATTCGACATGATGCGCGCGCACCGGCTGGTGGCGGGCAAGGCTGTGCAGCGGGCGGAAATATACGTAAAGCTCGATAACAACAAACGCTACAAACACCTGCCACGGCAATGAAATATCGACATGCGCGCTGCGCGTGGGCGTCAGCATGCTGTTCACGACATGCATGGCATCGGGGAGGTTGACGGCGCGGAAGAACACCCACGCGATGACGGCCAGCGCGAAGGTCGCCAGCATGGCGGCGGGCTTGGGAATGCGCCGGGGCCAGCGGGTCATGTGTTCAAGGCTCACGTAAAAGGCGTGCAGCGCGCCCCAGATGAGGAATGTCCAGTTGGCGCCGTGCCAGATGCCGGAGAGGATGAACGTAATCCACAGCGCGGCATAGCGCTTGAACGGCGACATGCGCGATCCGCCCATGGGAATGTAGACGTAGTCGCGGAACCAGTGCGACAGCGAGATGTGCCAGCGGTTCCAGAAATCGCGGAAACCGATTGAAAAATAAGGGAAGCGGAAGTTCGGCTTGATGCCGAGACCCATCCATTTCAGCAGGCCCCGCGCGATGTTGGAATACCCCGCAAAGTCGCAATAAATCTGCAACGCGAAGGCCACCATGACGCCCCACCAGAAACCGGTGCCGACAGATGCCTGCGGGTTTGCGAACGCCTTGTCGACATAACCCGCGAGGTTGTCGGCGATAAGCAGTTTCTGAACATAGCCCAGCACGATGAGCTTGATGCCGGTAAAGCGTTGCTGCTCAGTAGGGTGCGGGGTTTTCTCCATCTGCCACAGCAGTTGCGTGGCGCGGATGATGGGGCCTGCCACCAATTGCGGGAACATCGCCACATAGGCCATGAAATGCAGCAGGCTGCGCGTGGGCTTCAGATGGCGGCGGTAGACATCGATGGTGTAGCTCATCGACTGGAAGGTGTAGAAGCTGATGCCGACCGGCAGGATAAGCGTGAAGGCCGGGATATTGTCCGCGAGATTTGTGCCGAGCCAGCCATCGATGTTGGTGGCCACGAACAGCGAATATTTGAAGATGAACAGCACGCCGAGGTTGCTGGCCATGGACAGCGCGAGAATGGCGCGGCGGACGTTCTGCCGCTGCGCCTTATCCATCGCAAGCGCCGCGCAGTAATCCACCACGCCGGTGCCGATGAGCAGGAACAGGAAGCGCCAGTCCCACCAGCCGTAGAAAATGAAAGACGCCAGCATGACGAAGGCGTAGCGGGCCTGCCGATGGTTTTTCACCGCCGTCCAGCCCAAGCCGAACAGCGTGATGAAAATCAGAAATGTCAAAGAGTTGAACGACATGCCGGGGCTTACGATGCCCCGGCGCGTGTTATGGCGTCAATATTGGTGCGGTTACTTATCCAGCGTTGAGAGCATGGTGTCATAGACCTGTTTGCGGTAACCGGCCCATGTGGCGTCATCAACAAACCGGATCAGGGGGTCTACGGCCTCAGTCGCCCGGGTGTCGGTGCTTTTGACACCGTTCACCTCGGTTTCGGTCTGGGTCGTGAAGCCTTTTTCCTGCGCGGTCCTGATAACGTCGATACCGTCGCGGCAGACCCAGGGCAGGGTGGGGCGGTCGGCCTTTTTCGTCTGGTAAATCTCGATGCCCTCGCGCACCTTGGCCTGAATTTCGGGCGGGAATTCCTTGTAGGCGGCAATCATGTCCCTGGTCAGGCCCTGCCACCCGGCAATGGCGCGCGCGCCTGCGGTTTTATCGGCGCAGCGGGCAATGTCCTGCCGCAGCACAAGGCTGTTGCCCAGATAACGGGTGACGGACTGGAAGCGGAACGTAACGGCTTCCTTCATGCGGTCGGGCATGGCGGCGAAGGTGTTGGCAAGCTTGGCTTCCATGACCGAAAGGGACAGGCCGTAGCGCGGGTCGTTGCCGTGGGCGTCGCGTTCCGACAGGAAGCGGGTGGACCCCATGAGGTTGTCCTGCCCCACTTTTTCACCAGATACGAGCCGGCCGATTTCGGTCAGTGCCGCCTCGGTGCCTTTTTCGCGGTCGATGGCGCTCAGTTTACGTTCAACCTCAAGCGCGGCCGCGGGCGGGGTCGAAGGTGCCGGCGTATCCTGTGCGCGCGCGCCTGCGGTCCAAACGGCGCATAAAACAAAAAACAACGTAAAGCGGATCATAGTCCGCATCATGGATGCCAGCCGGAGCGTGGTCAATGGTATTGGCGGGGGGGCATTGTTGGCTAGCACTGTCCGCCTCATTGACCGTTTTCCGCATTCGGGGGTATAGTGGCGGCAGACCGGCCATGCCGGTCCGGGGCGTAAGAACCTCTTCAATCAAAGCGGCTGACACAGGCCGGAATCTGTGTCGCTTCTCGGTTATTATGGCCGGGAGGCGGCGTTGTATGTCCAAGCCTCGCGGCCAAAGAGCGCCGCGCCGTCTTTCTTTGATTGAACGGTTCTTAACTCCCGGCCACCAGCCGCAAGGTTGGTCGGCTTTTTCTTACGCCGGGAGAGGTCTATGCGTTTCATCCTGTTTATTGGTCTGGCCGTTTTATCGTCGCCCATCGCGGCGCGCGCTGATTGTACGAACCCGCAGGGCGTCGCAAGCCAGACGGTTTACGACACATCCGCCAACATCGTGAAATTCTGTGACGGGGTTGACTGGCACGGCATGAAATCATTCTGGAGCGGCAATGCGGGGGCCATCACCTATGCCGGGAATGTCGGTGTGGGCAGCGCGGCAATCGTACCTTCCGCGGCGCTGGAGGTAGGTTCTACCGCGAAAGGCTTCCTGCCGCCGCGCCTGACGACGGCGCAGCGCGACGCCATCGCATCCCCGGCGGCGGGACTTATCGTCTTCAATCTCACGACCGGCACTCTCAATGTCTATGCGGGCGGATGGCGCGCGTTCAGTGAACCGCGCGTTTGCGAAAGCGAGTATACCCAGTTCGGCGGGCATTGCTACAAACTCTCTGCGTCCACCGCTACGCAAAGTGCGGCGCAGGCGGCGTGCGTCGCGGCGGGCGGCTACCTCGCGCGGGTGAGTGATTTGCAGGAAAATACGTTCGTCGCGGGGCTGCTGTCGCTGTCGTCAGGCTTCGTTGACGGGGCGGATATCGCGACAGAAGGCATGTGGGTGTACGGCGATGGTATGCCCGTGACCTATTTCAACTGGCGCAGCGGCGAACCGAACAACGCAGGCAGCAATGAAGACTGCGTGCAAATCGTCAAAAGCGACGCGCGATGGAACGACATCGACTGCGCGTGGGATGGAAGCTATATCTGCGAAAAAGATTAGGCCGTGGCCTTTTTCTTGGCCGGGGCGGATTCTTTGGTGTCCGGCGCTGCGGTGTCCGGATCGCGCAGGACGTAGCCGCGGCCCCAGACGGTTTCGATGTAGTTCAGGCCGCCCGACGAGTCTTCCAGCTTCTTGCGCAGCTTGCAGATGAAGACGTCGATGATCTTGATTTCCGGCTCGTCCATCCCGTTATAGAGGTGGTTGAGGAAGGTTTCCTTGGCCAGCGTGGTGCCTTTGCGCAGGGCAAGCAGTTCGAGGATGCCGTATTCCTTGCCGGTGAGGTGCACCGGCTTCGAGTCGATGTCCACGGTGCGCGAGTCGAGGTTGACGACGAGGCGGTCGCCGACCTTGATCTGGTTCTGGCTGTGGCCCTTGGAGCGGCGGATGATGGCCTGAACGCGGGCCATGAGTTCGCGCTTGTCGAAGGGCTTGGTGAGGTAGTCGTCGGCGCCGAAGCCGAGGCCCTTGATCTTGTTATCCAGCTCGGCGAGGCCGGAGAGGATGAGGATGGGGGTTTCGATTTTCGCGGCGCGCAGTTTTTTCAGCACGTCGTAGCCGTCCATGTCGGGCAGCATGAGGTCGAGGATGATGATGTCGTATTCATAGACCTTACCGAGATCGAGGCCTTCTTCGCCAAGGTCGGTGGTGTCGACGACGTGGCCGTCGGATTTGAGCATCATTTCGATGCTTTTGGACATGGAGCTGTCGTCTTCTACGAGCAGTACGCGCATCTCAAAACCTCATCTTACGGGTGGCGAATTTGGGCCAGCTGTGTTAATCTTAGTTAAAATTTTAACAAAGTTTAACGGCCAGTTCAATCTTATTGTGACGTTGATTCTGCCCCCTGACCAGAGCGCCCGCCGCCGTGTCGAAACCATCGTTTCGCAAATCGGCGGCCTGAACGCGACTGTCATTTATGGAAGCGTTACCAAGGTGTTAGGTCTTCTGGTTGAAATCACGGGTTTTCCGGAAACCCTGTCCATGGGCAGCCGCGTCATGCTGGCGCCTGAAGATGGACGCCGGATTCCCTGCGAAGTCGTCGGCTTTAAAGACGCGCGCGCGCAGGTCATGCCGTTCGGTCCGCTTGAGGGCATCGGCCTCGGCTGCCGCGTCATCATCGGCGACAACCGGCCGGTGGCGATGCCGTCTCACGCATGGTTGGGCCGCGTCATCAATGCACTGGGCGAACCTTTGGACGGCAAAGGCCCGTTGCCGCAGGGCGATGCCATCATGGCGCTCAAGGCCAATGCGCCGCCTGCCAGCAAGCGCACGCGGCTGGGCGAGAAACTCGACCTCGGCGTGCGTGCGGTCAACACGTTCCTTTCAGTCGTGCGCGGGCAGCGCATGGGCATCTTCTCAGGCTCCGGCGTCGGTAAATCGGTGCTGCTGTCCATGATGGCGCGATACACGGTGGCGGAGGTCGCGGTCATCGGCCTCATCGGCGAACGGGGCCGCGAGGTGCAGGAATTCATCGAGGACGATCTGGGGCCGGAAGGCCTCGCCCGGTCGGTCGTCATCGTCGCCACCGGCGACGAGGCGCCGCTGATGCGCCGTCAGGCCGCGTTCCTGACCATGGCGACGGCGGAATATTTCCGCAACAGCGGGGCGGACGTGCTGTGCATGATGGACTCGCTGACCCGCTTCGCCATGGCCATCCGCGAAATCGGGCTTTCCTCCGGCGAGCCGCCGACCACCAAGGGCTACCCGCCCAGCATGTACGGCGAAATGGCGCGGCTGCTTGAACGCGCCGGTCCCGGCGTGGACGGGCAGGGCACCATCACCGGCATCTTCACCGTGCTGGTGGAGGGCGACGACATGAACGAACCCGTGGCTGACGCCGTGCGTGGTATCGTGGACGGCCACATCGTGATGGACCGCGCCATTGCCGACCGCGGGCGTTACCCCGCCATCGACGTGCTCAAATCCGTTTCGCGTTCCATGCCCGCGTGCCAGACGCCGGGGCAGTGGGCGCTGGTCAAGCGCGCCAAGCAATTGATTACCGCGTATGAGGACATGGCCGAACTTATCCGCCTCGGCGCTTACCGCAAGGGCGCGGATGCGCTGGTGGACGAGGCGGTGAAATACTACCCGCAACTGGAAGAATTCCTGAGCCAGATGAAATCGGACCGCACGTCGATGGAAGACGGGTTCAAGCGTTTGGCCAAGATTCTGGAGATGCCGTATAATGGCTGAGGCGGACCTTTCAGGCCTTATCCGCTACCGGAAATACCAGCTTGATGACAAGCGCAAGTTCATCGCGCGCCTGTATGCCGAGGCCGACAAGATTTACGGTTTCAAGCAGAAGGCGCTGGACGAAGTGGCGCGCGAACGCGCGTATGTCGATGAATCCAGCGACCCGCAGGTCATTACCGGCTTTCTCGCCTATCAGGGGCTGATGAAGAAGAAGGTCGCGCTCATCGACGTTGAAATCGGGCGTATCGACGCGCGTATCGAAGTGGCGCAGGACGATTTGCGCGACGAGTATACCGAAATCAAGAAGTTCGAAATCGTCCAGCGCCGCAGGCTTGAGCGCAAACGCGCTGAGCTTGCCGCGAAAGAGGCCGCAATGTTCGACAACATCGCGCTTGAAATCTACCGCCGCGCCATCGAGAACGCTTAACCCTGCCGCGTAACGTGGGGCTGCGGCGCGTCAGTCGCCACCCAGTTCTTATGGTCGGCGGCGGCCGCGAAATTCAGTTCCCCCGCAAAGCCGATATTGCTGACCGCGCTGTGATAGCGCTGGCGCATGGATTCGCGCATGCCCGCGCTCATGTTCTGTTCGGTGCGCAGGGTCACGTCCAGCTTCTTGCCGATGGAAAAACCATCGACCTGCATCTCGCCCATGCGGGTGAGCGACAGGTCCATGATGAAACGTGTGCCGGTGGTTTTCCTGCCGCTTTGTTTGTCCGCGTCGTCCTCGCGCTCGAAGCTGCGGTAGTGGAGGTTGATGCGCATCATGTCGTCGCCGTGCATCATCGGCAGTTGGAGGGAGCGCCACTCGCCCTGCGGCTTGGCTTCTTCGGCAATCAGCTTCTTGGCGGTTGCGGCGAAGTCGCCCGCGATGCGGGCCAGCGCGTCGGCGCGGCGCGACGTGCGGCCTATGCCGTCCAGCCCGCGTTCGCCCATCCATGCCATGATGTCGCCGCCGCGCAGGGCCGCCACGAACATCAGCACGGGGGCCGCGAAGGCGGCGGCGCCCGGTTTGGGCAGCCCTGCCTGAACGGCGGCGGCCACCGGCGTACCGCCGGCCTGACCGGGTATGCCGCGCAGCACGTCGTCCAGCGCTTCCCATGTAATGCCGTCTTCGCCGACGGCCATGCCGTTTGCGGCGGGCGCCGACATTTGCGGGCCTTGCAGCACGTCCAGTTGCAGCACGGTTGCGGGGGCAAGGCCCCGGGCCGGGAATTGCAGCACCATCATGGCGGGCTGGCCTTTCAGGCCTTCCGACACGGACGTGAATGTCGGCAGTTCGATGACGGGCAGGCCCTGCGCCGTCTGGCCCGCCACGGTTGCGAACAGCACGGGCGTTGCGGGCGTGCCGTGCAGCAGGGTTGCCGCGTTCGGGTTGGCGGCCATGCTGGCGGGCATTTGCGGCATCATGGCGCTTACGCGCACATCAAGCGCCTGCGGCGCGGGCATTTGCGGCGCCAGCAGCGGGGCCGTCACCGCCATCTGGCGCGGCAGCACGGGCATGCCCGCATGCAGCGCGCCGGCCAGTTGGGGCGTGCCTGTCTGGCCGGAAGGGATGAGTGTGCCGGATGCTTTGGGCATGGCGTTCTGCATCATGGGCATGAGAATGCGGGTTACGGCATCGGCCCGGGCGGGCGGTGCGCCCGTGAAGGCGGCGGTGCCTGCCAATGCCGCGCCGGTCATGGCGGCCTGCGTTGGGGCTGTGGCGGGATTTTGCAGCAATGCGCCTGCGACGGTCAGTGCTTTCGCGCCTATCGTCTGCGCCAGAACGGGCGTGCCCGCCACCGGCGTACCTGCGGTTGTGCCGGGCGTGGCGGGGCCTTGCGGCTGCGCCAGTGCCTGCCCTGCGGGCAGCGGCGTCAGGCGGGTCAGTTGCCCCAGTTGCAGCGGGCGTTGCGCCATCGCGCCGGGTTCACTCTTCATGAAGGTCTGCATGGAGGTTTTGAGGAAGTCGAGCAAACCGCGCGGGCTTATCTCTGTTTCGTTCGCCTGTTGCAGCAAGGCGATGCCGGACGGCAGCGCCGGGGCTGGCGGCGCGTTGCCGGCGGGTGCGGGCGTGGTGCCCGGCAGGGTTGGTTGTGTTGCGGGTGCCTGCGGCAAAGATGTTTGTGGCGTGGGCGCTTGCGGCGTGGGCGTCTGGGGCAGCGGCGCCGCGGGCAGGGTCACCGCCGGGGTTTGCGGCTGTGGCACGGGTGTCTGCGTGACCGGCACCTGCGGTGCGGGTTGCTGCGGCTGTTGCGCGGGCAGGGTTACGGTGGCCGTGCGCGGCGGCGTGCCCGCGGGCAGGCTTACTTCGACATTCGTGCCTTTCGCAGGGGCGGGGTCGGGCATGCGCACATCGACAGGCCCGCGCGGGGTTGCGATGCGGGTGGTGCCGTCCTGATTTTGCGCGACCACTTCGCCGCGCAGGGTCAATGCCCGGTCGGTGCTGGATAGAGACGGGGGCAGGCGTTCGACAGGTGCGCTTACAGCTTCGCCATCCGCCGGTGCCTGTGCCGTCGTACCGGCGGGCGGGGTATAAGAAGATGGGGGCGTGACGCTGGCCATGCCCCCATCCTATCACAATCCGGTTGTAAAAGTCAGGCGACAGCCGCCTTCTTGAGGGCTTCTTCCACGTGGCGGGCGATGCGTTCGATGTCGGTCGCGGCATCGGAGTTCGGCGAGCGGATGAGCAGCGGCGTCTGGTGGCGAATGCATTCCTTGACCTTGGCGTCGTAGCGCACCATGCCCGCCAGCGGCGGGGACAGGCGCAGGAAGTTTTCGCACGCCTTCAGCAGCGTTTTATACGTTTTCTCGCCTTCAAGCGTGTTCTGCGCCTGATTGACCACGATGGAGATGTTCTTCGACATGCCCGCGGCGGAGCCCAGCTTGATGAACGCGTAGGCGTCGGTCAGCGATGTCGGTTCGTCGGTCGAGACCAGCAGGGTTTTGGTGGCGGAGGCGGACATCATGCGCACGGTGCGGTCCACGCCCGCGCCTAAGTCGATGACCACTGCGTCGTATTCATGGCTCAGGTCGATGAGCTGGTCGCGCAGCATGACGAGGCGCTGGGTCGGCAGCGCTGAAAGCGACGCCTGACCGGAACGGCCTGCGATGATGTCGAAATTGCCGTCGTCGAAACGCTGGACGACCTTATCGAGGCTGAGGCGGCCGCGAATGACGTCGTTCAGGTCGCGCTTGGGCATCAGGCCCAGTTGCACGTCCACGTTGGCGAGGCCGAGGTCGCCGTCGAACAGCAGGACTTTTTTGCCCATGCGCGCCAGCGCCGTGGTCAGGCTTACCGAGAACCACGTCTTGCCGACGCCGCCCTTGCCCGATGCGACGGCGATGATGTTGTGCCCGCGCGGGAACCCACCGATCTGGGTGTCGTTGCTGATGGTTGAGTGAATGACGTTAGCCTCGGTCATGACTTATCCTGTCTGGCGTAAATTTTTATTATTCGAGGGGTTTTTGTTGGGGGTTTGGCTTCCTGCCTGCCCCTGTGTGCCGGTGCGCCCCTCGCGCGCCAGCAAAAGCTTTGAAAGGCTCATGGCCGACAGCGTGACG
>JAMIFL010000175.1:0-13885 GCA_035906295.1 Alphaproteobacteria bacterium
AGCGCCTCCACAGGATCGAGGCGGGCGGCGCGCCATGCCGGGTACAAAGTCGCCAGCAGCGACAGGCTGAATGCCATGGCCAGAACCGCGGTCACTTCCGACCAGTCCAGCTTGGCGGGCAGCTTGGACAGGAAATACACCTCCGCCGAAAACAGCTCAGTCCCCGTCAGGTTTTGCAGGAATTCGCGGATATATTCGATGTTCAAGGCAAAGCTGATGCCCACCGCCGCCCCCGCGAAGGTGCCGACCACGCCGATGGTGGCCCCCGTCAGCACGAATATTTTAAGCATGCTGTTCCGCGTGGCGCCCATGGTGCGCATGATGGCGATGTCGCGCCCCTTGTCCTTCACCAGCATGATCATGCTTGAGATGATGTTGAACGCGGCGACAAGAATGATGAGCGTCAAAATCAGGAACATCACGTTGCGCTCCACCTGAAGCGCACCGAAGAAGCTCTTGTTGCTCGACTTCCAGTCTATGATTTCCATGTTGCTGGAAAGGCTGCGCGCAAGGTTCTGCGCAATGGCGTCGCTGTTGGCCGGGTCGCTCGTGAAAATCTCCAACGCGTCCACCCCGTCGCCCGTGCCGAAAAAGCTTTGTGCCGCCTGCAACGGCACGAAGATGAAGCTGGCATTGTATTCATACATCTCCACATCGAAGATGACCGCCACGGTAAAAGTGCGCGACCGCGGCATGGTGCCGAACGGCGTGGCCTTGCCCTGCGGGCTGATAAGCAAAATCTGATCACCGATTTTCAGGTTCAGCTTGCGCGCCATTTCGACGCCGATGGCCGCGCCATCCCCCTCGAACCGCGCCAGCGACCCTTCGCGGATGCCATTGGAAAGAACAGGTTTACGCCCGAAGCTGTCAGCCGAAAGCCCGCGCACCATGACCCCGTTGGACCGCCCCTGCGTGGTCAGCAGCGCCTGCCGTTCGATCATGGGGAACACGCCCTCAATCTGCGGCAGTTCCGAAAGCCGCTGCGCCAGCGTGTCGTAATCCGCCAGCACCGTGCGCGGCGCGACAACGTTCAGGTGGCCGTTAAGCCCCAGCAGGCGGCCCATCAGCTCCGCCCTGAAACCGTTCATCACCGACATCACGATGATAAGCGTGGCGACCCCAAGCAGGATGCCCATGAAGGAAAAACCAGCGATGACCGAAACGAACCCTTCCGCCTTGCGGGCGCGCAGGTATCGCAATGCCATCATGCGTTCGAACGTCGTAAACATGCGCCAGACCATGAAGAACTTCATTGACGCATTCAATGGGGGATTTATACTTTGCCATAACAATAAACATAAAACAGGGAGTACCCGAAATGCTGAACCGCCCGGAATCGAATTCCGTCTGCTACACCGCATTCAGACTTGTGACCGACCTGCCCACCCCCGGCGTGGCGCTCGAAGCCGGCCCCGGCATGAAGCCCGACCGCCTGACACAGGCGCAACTGGCCAACCTGCTGACCGAACCCGGCCACCGCCCGGATGAAAAAATCATCCGCGACGCCAAAACCGCGCTGGACCTGTTCCTGCTGAAACGCCAGTTGACCCGCGAAAGCGGCCTTAGCCCGGTTTAACCAATTGCTGTTATAATCGTGAATCGGAAAGGGACCCCTCCGCCGATGACCGATACGACCGCATCCAGCACACCGCCCGTTACATCCGGCGCCCATGAAGGGCTGCCCCTTCGCGTACGTAACGTCACGCTGCTGGCCATTCTGGCAACCACGCCCATCGCCGCGCTGGTCGCCATAATCGACAGCGCCTTCCTCGACGGCACCGTCCGTCAGGCCATGATGATGGACCCCCGCGAAATCGCGTATTGGACCGCCGTGCTCACGGTCCCGCACATCATCGCCTCCCTCGTCACCTTCATCGACCGGGAATACGTCGCCCACTACAGGCGCCCGCTTATCAAGGGCGCCATCATCGCGCTGCTGCTGGGCTTCGGCCTGCCGTTTTCGCCCATGCTGGTGGGCCTGCCGCCCACGTTCGGGCCAGCGTTCGTGCTTATCGCCATGGCGTTCTACACCATGTACCACAACCTGATGCAGCAATACGGCATTTCCCTCATGATGCTGCGCCAGCCGCCCACGCGCGACTTCCAGTTCTGGCGCTGGCTTACCATCGTGCCCGCGGGCCTCGCCTACACCGTGCTTATGGCGTCGTTCATTCCAATCGTTCAGGAAAACTGGGATTTGCTGGTCGCCATTATCGGCGTGGCGCTGGCCGTGGCCACCCTGTTCGGCGTCCGCTTCGTCGGCACCATCCTGCGAAATCCGGCGCACACCCGCATCGGCCTGATTTATTTCCTTACCAACATGGCCATGCTCTACGTCTGTTTCGGCCTCATCGTCGCGGGCTACGGTTTCCTGGCCACCCTCGTCCCGCGCATCATCCATGACCTCACGGCTTTCTGGATTTACATGGTCCACGACCAGAACCGCAACGCCCAGACCGTACGCAACCCGGTCTACCTGCTGCCCAAGAAACTGGGCATCCCGCCGGTTCTGCTGTGCATGCCGCTGGCCATCGGCATCAGCTACGTCCTTATGGACGTGCTGGGCAACCTGTATCTCGTAAGCCTCTTCGTCACGGCCCTGAACTTCATGCACTACTACATGGAGGGGCATATGTGGAAACGCGGAACCCCCCACCGGCAACACGTGCCGTTCGTGTAATCAGGCAACATGGAAGGGCGCATACTGGCGGTGCAGCGTGCCCCGCTTCCACATATGCCCCTCCATGTAATAATGCAGGAAGCTGAATACCGAAACGCACGCCGCCGCAACCACACTGCTCGCCTCGTTCGAGGAAAATACATAAGCGATGGCAATGCCCACCGGCAGGCACAGAACGGCGGGCGGAATATGCAGCGGCTTCAACACCCGGTAAATAAGGTTGTGCCGCACCTCGATGTTCCTGTTGTGGTCGTGCACCGCATAAACGGTAAACGCCGTTGCGTCATGCACGAAGCGCGGTATCAGGAACATGAAGAACAGGTAGCCGGTGTGATAAAACCCCGCCGCCACGGCAATCATCAGGAAGGTGGAAACGAAATACGCCTTGGATGTGACGCTCGGCCCCTCCATCCGCATCACCCGCGCCAGCATCACCAGGCCCGGCGGCAGCGATGCCAGCAGCAGAAGCGTTCCCAGCACGTCCATGCTTGAACCTTCGGGCAGATAATCGTTGATGGGCGGGTAATATACCTGCAGGTACATAAGCGACGCACCCGAAATGGACAGCCACCGCCACCACTGGAACGCCCGGTCCGGCGCACGTTTCAGCAGCATCAGCGAAATGCCGTATTGCTGCATCAACACATGGTACATGGTGTAACACGCCCCGAACACGAACAGCCACGTCACGCTTGTCAGCGCCGGTATCAGCAGCGTCAGCCCCAGCGCAATGGCCATGCCCATCGCCAGCGGCCGCCGGTAAGCCTGCACGTAGGCAGGCTCCGCATAGGTCACGAAACTGGCCATGATGTGCGGCAGGTTGAACACCACCGTCCACCACAGATACGTTTCCGGCAATTGCGGCAACGCGGCCTTAAGCGCGCTTGCGTTGAACAGCCGGTCCCACCCGGCGATAAGAATAAGCACCGGCACGATGGCGTAATACGCCAGCAGCACGCGGGAATCGACGCTCAACACCTGTTTTAGCCAACGCATGGACGCCTCGAAGCAAAAGGGCCGGGCAAATACGGCCCGACCCTTCGATTATACCCGATAACCGCGGTAACTTAATAGGCGCGGCCCACCAGCACTTTTTGGCCCTTGTCCTCATGCGGCAGGCAGCGCGTGGTGACCGAAAGGTCCTTCTTCAGCGCCGCGAACGCATCGGCATTCTCGCGCACCTGCGCGTAATCGATGCGAACGAAACCGATGCTGGCATCGTCAGAGAAGAACGCGCGGACGTCTTCAAGGCTGGCGACATCCTTGATATTCGCGTCCTGGAAGTCTTTCGCGCGTTTGTACATGCTGTCATGAATGGCTTTCAGGATGCCGTCCACGTTGCCCACGAAGTCCTGCGCCGTTTCCGTGGTTTTGGAATCCTTGCCCAAGTCGCGGCGCACATGCGTAACCTTGCCTTCAGCAGCCTCGCGCCCGCCGATTTCGACGCGCAGGGGAATGCCTTTCTTGATGGAATCCCACATCTTGTCCGGCGTGCGCATGTCACGGTCGTCCACCTTCACGCGGATGCCCTTTGCTTTCAGCGCCGTGCACAAATCGGCGCAGGCCCTGAACACGGCCTCGTCCGCCTCGGCCTTCAGAACCGGGATGATGACGACCTGCTGCGGCGCAATCATCGGCGGCATGATCATGCCGTCATCGTCCCCGTGCGTCATCAGGATGGCGCCGATGATGCGCGACGAAAACGCCCATGACGTCGTGTGCGCGTATTCTTCCTTGCCCTGCTCGTCCTGGAACTTGATGTTGCACGACTTGGCGAAATTCTGCCCCAGATCGTGCGACGTGGCGGATTGCAGCGCCTTGCCGTCCTGCATCAGCGATTCAATCGAATACGTCTCGTTGGCGCCCGGGAAACGCTCGTCCGGTGCCTTGATGCCCTTGATGCCCGGCAGCGCCAGATACTCGGTGAAGAACTTCTCGTACAGGTCCTGGATGTACAGGCAGTCCGCCTCCGCGCCCGCGTGGTCCTTGAACGCGCAATGCCCTTCATGCCAGAAGAATTCCGACGTGCGCAGGAACATGCGGGTCCGCATTTCCCAGCGCAT
Organism: Alphaproteobacteria bacterium; assembly: GCA_035906295.1. GTDB lineage: Bacteria > Pseudomonadota > Alphaproteobacteria > Micavibrionales > UBA1664 > UBA6145. The sequence continues at coordinate 4,744 of JAMIFL010000175.1, forward strand.
CACGCTGCACCACTGGTTCAGCTTCATCGGCAAATCGCGGTACGACTGCACCCAGCGCGACATGCTGTCGCCGATGATGGTCTCCGAAGTCGGGCGCACCACGTACGGCTCCTCCAGCTCCGCCGAAGGCGCGGGGCGCAGGCCGCCTTTCGGGTCGGCTTCAAGGCGGTGGTGGGTCACCACCGCGCATTCCTTGGCGAAGCCTTCGACGTGCTCCGCCTCCTTGGCAAGGAAGCTGACCGGGATGAGCAGCGGGAACGCGCAGTTCTGGATGCCGTAATCCTTCAGCCAGCCATCGAACACGCTCACGATGTTTTCCCACAGCGCATAGCCGTAGGGCTTGATGGTCATGCACCCGCGCACCGGCGCGTTTTCAGCGAGGTCGGCAGCCTTGATGACCGCCTGATACCATTGCGGGAAGTCTTCCGCCCGCGTCGGCGTAATGGCCGTCTGGGGCTTCTTGGCTTGTTGCTGTTGCTGCTTCTGGGCGGGGGCGTTCATTGGTTACTGCGCTTTCTGTTGTTTGGTCATATGGGTATTGCAATAAGTCTGCACGGCCGAACCGGCGTCCTGCCCGTTGAACAGCACCTGCCCGCCTTTCAGAATGGAAACTGTGCCGACATTGGTGGACAGCCCCGGCGTAGGCGTGGTGATAACGCCGACGGTTTTCAGCACGTCGATGTTCAGCGGAATGTCGATACGTTCGGGCACCTGGTACACCGGCTGCGCCTGCCCGTCTGCGGGCGTCACGGCCTTGCCGTAAGCGTCCACGCCCGGCTGGTAATCAGGCCCGGCCACGGGCTGGCTGTTCGTTTCCGCCATCAGCCCCTGTGTCTGGCACAGCAAGAGCGCCTGTTCTTCCGGCGTTACCGGCTCGGCCTCTTCCTTCGCAGGCGCCGGCGCCACGCGGGACGCGGGCGACGGCGGCGCAAGCTTCTCCGCCTCTACCTTGGCCGGCTGGGCCATGGCAGGCAGTGAAAGCATCATGAGTGCCAGAAACAGCGTCGAGCGAACCATAAGAAGCCTTTCGTCTCACATTACCGGGTTTTGTTCCGCAAATTCTCGGAAATCGATGATTTTAATATGCATCAGATACGCGATAATCAGCCAGATAATGGCCGAAATCACGGTGGTTGCCAAAACCTTCTTTTTCAAATGCGTCCGGACCGGCGCACCGCTTACGAAATTATGCGGGTCGTCCGGCTGCCGCACGCCCCATGGCAGGGTCATAAACAGCACGGTCCACCACGTAATCAGGTAAACGACGACGCCGGATACAGGGCCCATCTTTAAACCAGCGAAACGTGAACGTTCACAAGCGGCTTGATGTCATGCAGGTCGCGGAAGAAGCGTTTGACGACCGAGCGTACCGCCTCCTCCCCCGCATCTTCCGACAGGCGTTCGGCCTTGCGCAGGGCCTCGAACCTATCTGCAGCCGCGTCCTCAAGCTCCGTCAGCACGCGGGCGTCTTCCTGCCGCTGCGGGTCAAGCAACCCGATGGCGCTGACCTGCGCGTCCAGCAAATCGCCGGTTTCACGGTCAGCCACGATGGACACGAACACTGCGCCGTTGAAGCTCATCTTCCGGCGTTCCAGAATGGCGATGTCGTCAGCCGGCACGATGCGCTCGAAATCGACCGCGTTGAACACGACCGGGAACACCTTTTCAGCGAAAATCCCGTCATTGTTGATGAGGAACAGGTCGCCGTTGGTGGGCACGCGCACGTGCTTCACCTGCTTTTCACGCGCAAGGTCGGCATGGCTTTCCATCTGCACGCGTTCGCCGTGTACCGGGATAACCGCGTTGGGGCGCAGCCAGTCCATCATCTGCGACAGGTCCGAACGCACCGGGTGGCCGGATACGTGCACCCGCGCCTCACGGTCCGTTACGATTTTGACGCCCATGGCCAAAAGCGCGTTCTTGATTTCGTTAATGGCAACCTCGTTGCCCGGAATGGCGCGGGAGGAAAACACCATCATGTCATCCGGCTTCAGCTTCACCGCCGGGTGCATGCCGCGCGCGATGCGCGACAGCGCCGCGCGGGATTCCCCCTGGCTGCCCGTGACGATGAGGACCACCTTGTTGTCCGCCAGCCCCGCCGCGTCATCGCCGCTCAGGAAGCGCATGGTGTCGGGAATGTGCCCGACCTCGCGCGCGCATTCCACCATGGTGTCCAGCGAACGGCCCACCAGCGCCACCTGCCGCCCGATGGCCTTGGCCGCGCGGTGGATGGAAATGATGCGCGCCACGTTGGACGCAAACATCGTCACCGCAATCTTGCGCGGCGCCTTGGCGAACACTTCGATAAGCCCCGCTTCCACGTCCAGCTCGCTCAACGGCTGGGTGCGCACTTCCGCGTTGGTGGAATCGCCCACATACGCCATCACGCCCTTGTCGCCGATGCCGCGGAACACGTCCGGCGACGTCATGCTGCCCAGAATGGGGTTGGGGTCGAGGCACCAGTCCCCCGTGTGCACGATGCGGCCCACGGCGTTTTCAATCACCAGCGCGTTGCCCTCGGGAATGGAGTGCGCAACCGGGATGTACGTGACCTTCCACCCCTCAAGTTGCACGCTGTCCGAAGGCTTCACGATATGAATTTTAGGCCCGCCGCCCTTGAACGTGTGTTCTTCAAGCTTCCGGCGCAACAGCGCCGCCGTGAACGGCGTTGCGTAAATAGGGCAGCGCAGGCGCGGCCACAGCCACGCAATGGCACCGATATGGTCCTCGTGCGCGTGCGTCACGAACAGGCCTTTGAGGCGTTCGCTCTGCTCCGCAATCAGCGTCGGGTCAGGCAGGATGACATCCACCCCCGGCAGACGCTCATCCGCGAACGACATGCCGCAGTCGATGAGAATCCACGACCCGTCATGCCCGTACAGCGTGAAGTTTGCCCCGAACTGGCCGCAGCCGCCCAAAGGCAGGAAAAAGACCCCGTCTTTGCCCGGTACGGGCAGGTGGTCTGTATGTTTGATTTTAGCTTTCATTTCTTATCTTACTTTCGTTGTTTGTTTGCCGCGTGGATCAGTTGCAATCCGCGCAGCGTCAGTTCGTCATCCACATGTTCAAGGCCCTTCAGCGACCCCGCGAATACCGGCGCCAGACCGCCCGTGGCAATCACGGTCGGCGCTTGTCCCATCTCTTCGGCGATGCGGGCCAGCAGCCCTTCCATCATCGCCACGTAACCCCAGAATATGCCGGACTTCATCGCCGACACCGTATCGTTGCCGATAACGCGCTCCGGCTTCGCCACCGCAATCTTCGGCAGCTTGGCAGCCGCCCTGTGCAGCGCGTCGAGCGACAGGTTGATGCCCGGCGCAATGATGCCGCCCACGTAAGCGCCCGCGCCATCCACCACGTCGAACGTCGTCGCCGTGCCGAAATCGATGATGACGCAGGGCAGCCTGTACTTCGCCTTCGCCGCCACCGCGTTGACGATGCGGTCAGCCCCCACCTCTTCCGGCTTGGGCAGGCGAATGGTTATACCCGCATCCACCCCCTTGTCGCCGATAAAAACAGGGGCGGCCTTCACATACGTTTCGCAAAACCGCCGCAGGTGGAAATTCGCGTCCGGCACCACCGACCCGATGATGACATCGGTAATGGCGCTCAGGCTTAACCCCAGTTGCGCCGCCAGCGGAAACATCCACGACGCATACTCGTCCGCCGTGCGTTGCGCATCCGTGCGGATACGCCAGACCGCGGCCGGGGTGTCCCCCGCGCCCACAACCGCAAAAACGGTGTTGGTATTGCCGGCATCTATGGCAAGAAGCATATGCACTTCAATTACCCCAGACCCCGCGAAATATCAAGCTTCGCTGGTTTGCGCACCCGTGTCGAAATGAATATCCGCGCTGGCGACGGGCCGCAGCGTCCCGTCTTCCTGCATCAGCATCAGCGCGCCATTGGCGTCGATACCGTGGAAATGCCCCTGCACGCTTTCCCGCGCCATGCGGGCCGTCACCAGCCCGCCAAGGCCGTGGGCGCGTTTAAGCCATGCTTCCCGCACCGGCGCGAACCCGTTCTGCGCCCAGATGCCGTACCATTTTTCCAAGGCGGCAAAAAAACCGTCACGTACATCGTCCGCCGTCATGGCAAGGCCGTATTCGTTCACATACGCCCGCCCTTCCGGCGCCCCCACGATGTTCACGCCGATGCCGATAAGCAGGAAATCAGCCTTGTCTCCGCGCCCGCTTTCCATTTCCAGCAATATGCCCGCAAGCTTGCGCCCACCCGCCAGCACGTCGTTGGGCCATTTCAGCGTCAGGTCCGGGCGGTTCACGGCCTCGGCCAGCGCAAGGGCCGTGGCGAAGGAAAGCTGCGCTACGTCGCGCACCGGCGCCGCAGGCCGCAGAACGATGGTCATGTAAAGATTGCCGGTCTGGCACACCCACGCATTCCCGAACCGCCCGCGCGCCGCAGTCTGTTCGTCCGCCTGCACCATGGTGCCTTCGGGCGCACCGGCCAGCGCCAGCGCGCGCGCCTCATCCATGGTGCTGGATAATACGGCGTGGCGGTGCAGGTCCGGTATCAAGGCCCGATCCTTCTTACGGTTTCGGCAGCAGCAGGCTTTCAGTCGCCATCGCGGCCCACGCGTTCAGCGGCCCCGGCATCAGGATGAACCCGGCAAGGAAGATAAGGCTGAACGCCACCACCACCATGCCCGGCAGCGACGGCGCAATCATGACCGGGTGCGCTTCCGCGCCCTCGGCCGGTTTTTCGAAGAACATGACGCGGATGACGTTCAGGTAATACCACGCCGCCACGACGGAGCTGACAACCCCGATAACCGCCAGCACATAGAATTGCGAGGCAACCGCCGCCTGGAACACCGCAAGCTTGCCGAAGAACCCCGCCAGCGGCGGAATGCCCGCCATGGAGAACATCATCGCCGCCATGCCGTACGCCATCACCGGGTGCGTTTTGGACAGGCCCGTAAGGTCGGCAATTTTCGTGACCGCCACGCCGTGGCGGCGCAGCAGCAGGATAAGCCCGAACGTGCCCGCGCTCGTAACCATGTAAATGGTCATGTAAACCACAACCGAAGCCATGCCGAAATGCGTGCCGGTTGCAACGCCGACAAGCGCGTAACCGATATTGGCGATGGCCGAATACGCCAGCAGGCGTTTGAAGTTCGGCTGCACCAGCGCCGCGAATGCCCCCACCACCATGGACGCCACCGCGATGAACGAAACAATCGGTTGCCAGTCGGCCACCAGCTGCTCGAACGGCCCGGTCAACAGGCGGATGAGCAGCGCAAGCGCGCCCAGTTTCGGCACGATGGCGAAGAACGCGGTCACAGATGTCGGCGCGCCCTCATAAACGTCCGGCGTCCACATATGGAACGGCGCCGCCGCGATTTTGAAAGTCAGCGCCGCGATAATCAGCACCATGCCGAACACCACGATGACCGGCGTGGGGCCGGGAACGACGGCCGCGCCCAGCGTGGCCGCGATGACGTCGAACTGCGTAGACCCCGTATACCCGTAAATCAGCGACGAGCCGAACAGCAGCAGACCCGAGGAAATGGCGCCAAGAATGAAATATTTAAGCCCCGCTTCCGAAGACACCGTGTCGTTCCGGTTGAACGCCGCCAGCACGTAAAGCGCGAGGGACGAAAGCTCAAGCCCGACATACAGCGCCAGCAAATCGTTGGCCGAAGCCATCAGGAACAAGCCCAGCATGGAAAAGCCCATCAGCACCGGGAATTCGAACCGCGCCATGATGGTGCCCTTGATGTCGCCATAGGCGACGAACAGGGCGGCCACCGTACCAAGAACCGTCAGGCTTTTGATGATGCGGGCGAACCAGTCGTTGATAAGCATGTCGCCGAACAGGCGCACTTCATCAGGCCCGGTTCCCATCCACATGACGCTCGCGGCGCCCAGCCACAGCAGCACGCTCAGGATGCTGACGGTTTTAAGGCCCCCGCCGCGCCCATACGCGCCGACAATCATCAGCAGCATGGTGCCGATGCCAAGGGTCAGTTCCGGCGCAAAGGCCCACAGGTCGCTTATAAGGTTATTCACTGCACTTCCTCCGCACCCGCGCCGTCGCTGACGTCATCGAGCAGTTCGGCGAACGGGTCGGTATTGGCGGTTGCATCCGCCCCGGCCTGCGCCATCAGTTTTTCGACCGAAGCGCTGATAGGCTCCAGCACCAGCGACGGCATGACCCCAAGCACCAGCACCATGACGGCCAGCGGCACGAGGTTGATTTTTTCAATCTTCGTCACGTCTTCCATCTGTGCGGCGTCGGCATTGTCCGCCGGGCCGAACACGACCTTCCGGTACAGCCACAGCATATAGGTGGACCCGAGAATAAGCCCCGTACCCGCCAGCAGCGCCACCCACGTCGAAGCCTGGAACGCCCCGGCCAGCGACAGGAACTCGCCAACGAACCCAGACGTACCCGGCAGGCCAACCGAGCCAAGCATGAAAATCATGAACAGCGTGGCGTAAACAGGCATGTTCTTGACGATGCCGCCATAACGGTTCAGGTCGCGCGTGTGCAGCCGGTCGTAAATGACCCCGACCACGAGGAACAGCGCGCCGGACACAAGCCCGTGCGAAATCATCTGGAAGATAGCGCCATCAATGCCCTGACGCGTCAGGGTAAAGATGCCCAGCGTCACGAAGCCCATGTGGGCTACGGACGAATACGCAATCATCTTCTTGATGTCCGTTTGCACCAGTGCAATCAGCGAGGTGTAGATGATGGCGATGATGGACAGCGCGAACATCATCGGCGCGAAGAACTGCGAAGCCTCCGGGAACATGGGCAGCGAGAAGCGCAGGAACCCGTAACCGCCCATTTTCAGAAGCACACCCGCAAGGATGACGGAACCGCCCGTCGGCGCCTCGACGTGCGCGTCAGGCAACCATGTGTGCACCGGCCACATCGGCATCTTCACCGCGAAGGACGCGAACACCGCAAGCCAAAGCCATTTCTGCAGGCCCACATCGGCAATCGGGTTGGCCATCAAAATCGGCATGTCGGTGGTGCCGACCTTGGCATACAAGACCAGCAGCGCCACCAGCATGAGGACCGAGCCGAGCAGCGTGTAAAGGAACAGCTTGAACGCCGAATAAATGCGCCGCGCCCCGCCCCAGATGCCGATGATGAGGAACATCGGGATGAGCACGCCCTCGAAAAACACGTAGAACAGCATCGTGTCCAAGGCCACGAACGTGCCGATCATGAAGGTTTCAAGAACGAGGAACGCGATGACATATTCGCGCACCCGCGTTTTGACCGACTGCACCGAAGCCAGCAGGCACACCGGCGTCAACAGCGCCGACAGCAGCACGAAGTAGACCGAAATACCGTCAATGCCGACATGGTAGGTCAACCCCAGCGCCGGCAGCCACATGACCTTTTCCACGAACTGGAAATCCGCCATGGCCGGGTCGAACAGCACGGTCACGTAAACCGCGACGACCAGCACGATAAGCGTAACCCCAAGGCCGATGCGTTGGGCAATGCGCCCCGCATTTTCACCCCGCGCCAGCATGGCGAAGAACGCGCCCAGCAGGGGCAGGAAGGTCATAAGCGAAAGATAAGGCATGACAGTCGGGGCCATCACATCGTCCCCATGATTTTGAAGAGCAGCCACGCCATCAGCGCCACTACGGCGACGATCATGGTGAAGGCATAGTGGTAGATATAGCCGGTCTGGACGGCGGACAGCACACCCGCGCCGCGGCGTGACAGGCTGGCGATGCCGTCCGGCCCGAAGCCGTTGATGACGGTCTGGTCACCGGCGGAGAAGAACCCGCGGCCCAAAGACCATGCCGATTTCACGAACATCGCGTCGTAAAGCTCGTCCACGTACCACTTGTTGTAGAACAACTGGTGCACCGGCTTCAACACGCGGGCGACCACGCCCGGAATATCCGTTTTCCAGAGATAGCAAAGATAACCCAGCGCAATCCCCGTCAGCGCCACGACCAGCGGTGCGAAGGGCACCCAGCCCGGCACGTGGTGCGCTTCGTGCAGCACGTTGGGTTCCAGCACGAACAGCGCGCGGCCCCAGAAATGCTCATACCCATGGCCCACGAAATACGGGTAGAACACCGCACCGGCGAACACAGCGCCAAGCCCCAGCACAACCAAAGGCACCAGCATGATCATCGGCGACTCGTGCACGTGTTCCATCGTGTGATGGTCAGCGCGCGGTTTACCGTGGAACGTCATGATGATGAGACGCCATGAATAGAACGCCGTAAGCAGGGCGGCGATAATGCCCATGACGAACGCGAACATGCCCGCCGTGTTATGCGCGGCAAAGGCGGACTCCAGAATCATGTCTTTCGAATAGTAACCGGCGAAGAACGGGATACCCGCCAGCGCCAGCGACCCGATCCACATCAGCGTGTAGGTAACGGGAATAAGCTTCCAGATACCGCCCATGCGGCGCATGTCCTGCTCGTCCGACATGGCGTGGATGACCGAACCGGCGCCAAGGAACAGCAGCGCCTTGAAGAACGCGTGGGTCATCAGGTGGAACATGGCGGCACCATAAGCGCCCACGCCCGCCGCGAAGAACATGTAACCCAGCTGCGACATGGTAGAATAGGCGATGACGCGCTTGATGTCGAACTGCGTCATGCCGATGGTGGCGGCAAAAATCGCGGTCAGCGCACCGACATAGGTCACGACCATCGACGCCATCGGCGCGTATTCGAACAGCGGGCTCATGCGGCAGACGAGGAACACGCCGGCCGTAACCATGGTTGCCGCGTGGATGAGGGCCGAAACAGGCGTCGGGCCTTCCATGGCGTCCGGCAGCCACGTATGCAGGCCAAGCTGGGCGGATTTACCGCAGGCGCCCACGAACAGCAGCAGCGCCACCAGCGTCAGCGCATGCACCTCGAAACCGAGGAAATTGAACGTCACGCTCGCAACCGCGGGCACCTGCGCGAAAATGGCGTCGAATTGCAGGCTGCCGAACAGCACGAGGCACGCGAAAATGCCCAGCGCCAATCCAAGGTCGCCCACGCGGTTGACGATAAACGCCTTCATGGCCGCGGCATTGGCCGAATGCTTATGGTTCCAGAACCCGATAAGCAGGTATGACGCAAGCCCCACGCCCTCCCAGCCGAAGAAAAGCTGGACCAGGTTATCCGCCGTCACCAGCATC
>JAMIFL010000176.1:0-11789 GCA_035906295.1 Alphaproteobacteria bacterium
AGGACCATGCCGACCACCACGATCATGGAAATCATGGACACGCCCATGGTGAGCATGAACTGGAAGTCCTTCAGGTGGAAGAAGCCGTAGCCGAGCGAGATGATGCAGTTGAAAATCCACATCAGCCAGGACTGGAGGGCGATGCCGTCAATCGGCGTGCGGGCGCGGACGAGCTTGATAATCTGCGGAATGTAGCCTGAGAACGAGATCAGCGCGACAAGCGGATACAGCGTGACGAAAATCGATTCCATGAATGTATTGGATAACCCCTCTTAGGCCCCCTTTTTCCATGATTCGTGTGGAAAACTTGTGACGAGGCGGAGTCATCATCAGGGATTTTGGGTTAACGCCGCGTTAGCGATTGGTATGCCAAGGCGCTTTCGGGGCGATTTTTTTAGTTTTTTTGGGCGCTTGGTGTTACAACCCGCGCATGTAATTCCTCGACGAAGCAAAAATCTACGTCAAAAGCGGTGAGGGCGGCCGGGGTTCGGTGTCGTTCCACCGTGAGAAATTCGTGGAATTCGGCGGGCCGGATGGTGGCAACGGCGGCCGCGGCGGCCACATCATTTTCGAGGCGGTGCAGGACGTCAACACGCTTATCGATTTCCGCTATACCCAGCACTTCCGCGCGCCGAACGGCATGCACGGCATGGGGCGCAACCGTTCGGGCGTTTCGGGCAAGGACATGGTCATCAAGGTGCCGGTGGGCACCGAGATCATGGACGAGGAAAAAAGCCAGATTTTGTACGACCTGACCGAACCGGGACAGCGTGTGCAGTTCCTGAAGGGTGGCGACGGCGGTTTCGGCAACGCGCATTACAAGACCGCGACCAACCAGGCCCCGCGCAAGAAGACGCCGGGCTGGCCGGGTTCGGAAGAAATCGGCCTGTGGCTGCGGTTGAAGCTGATTGCGCATGCGGGGTTGCTGGGCATGCCGAATGCGGGCAAATCGACCTTCCTTGCGCGTGTTTCGGCGGCGAAGCCGAAGATTGCGGATTACCCGTTCACGACGCTGCACCCGAACCTTGGCGTGGTTAAGACCAAGGGCCGCGATTTCGTGCTGGCGGACATTCCGGGGCTTATCGAGGGCGCATCGGAAGGGCATGGCCTTGGCACCCGCTTCCTTGGCCACGTGGAGCGCACCAGCGTGCTGTTGCACCTTGTGGACATTACGCAGGACGACCCGGTTGCGGCATACCGCATGCTGCGCAAGGAGCTTAAGGCGTATGGCGCGGGGCTTTACGAGAAGCCGGAAATCATCGCGCTGAACAAGGCGGACGCGCTGGGGCCGGAGCTGGCCGAGGACGTGCGCAAGGAATTCGCCAAGAAGACGAAGAAGAAGCCTTACGTCATTTCCGGCGTGTCGGGCGAAGGCATCGACCCGCTGCTGGTGGCGATGCAGGACATCATTTACGAGAATATCGCCGGTACGCGCTGATGCGCGCGGGTTTGAAATCCCTTCCCTCTCTCATCCCCGGAATAGTGGTTTGCGTGGCGGTGGCCGCGGCGGCCACGCTGCTTGAGCGTTTAGAGGCGCGAATGCTGGGCCGCGCGTGGCTGGAAACGCTGGTGCTGGCCATTCTGCTGGGGGCCGCGGTGCGCACGGCGTGGGCGCCCGGGCCGGTATTTTCAAAAGGCATAAATTTCTGCGCCAAGACGGTGCTGGAGGTGGCGGTGGCGCTTTTGGGCGCATCCATCAGTGCTGCGGCTATCGCGCATGCGGGGTGGCCGCTGATTGCGGGCATTGCGGGCTTGGTGATGGCAGCGTTGCTGGGCGGGTATGCCATAGGCCGGTTGTGCGGGCTGGACCACCGGGTTTCAGTGCTGACGGCGGCGGGCAACGCCATTTGCGGGAATTCAGCCATTGCCGCCGTTGCGCCGGCCATCGGGGCCACGGGGGCGGAGGTGGCTTCGTCCATAGCATTTACGGCGCTTTTGGGGGTGGTGGTTATTCTTGTCCTGCCCCTCGCCCTGCCATTGCTGGGCATGACGCCAGTGGCTTACGGCACGCTGGCGGGCATGACCGTTTATGCCGTGCCGCAGGTATTGGTGGCGGCGGCGCCGGGCGGGGCTTTGGCGGTGCAGGCGGGGACGCTGGTGAAGCTGGTGCGCGTGTTGATGCTGGGGCCGGTGGTGCTGGGGCTTTCGCTGCTGCGCGGGCGGGGTGCGAAGCTTTCGTTTTTCACGCTGGTGCCATGGTTCATCATCGCGTTTCTTGCGCTGATGGCGCTGCGGTCGGCCGGGGTTATTCCGGCTGATGTGCAGGTTGTGACGGCGCGGGTGTCGGCCCTGCTGACCGTGCTGGCCATGGCGGCGCTGGGGCTTGGCGTGGATTTGCGGGCGGTGGCGCAGGCGGGGCCGCGGGTGAGCGTTGCGGTAAGCTGTTCGCTGGCCCTGCTGGCGGTGATGGCTTATGCCCTTATCCGCATGCTCGGAATTCATTGATTTGCCACGTTTAATTCGGGGCCTTGGGTGGATTGCCGGAGTTTGCGAACAGGCGTATCTTTACAGGCATGAGAACAGAAAACGCACCCGCCGCCCCGCATAAGACCACTTACCTGAAAGACTACCTGCCCTTCCCGTACCTCGTGAACGGGGTGGAGATGGTGGTGCAGATTTTCGAGGGCACGACGCGCGTGACGTCGCACGTCAAATACGCGGTGAAGCCGACGCCCGCGGGCATCCATGCCGGGGCGCACCCGGACCTTGAACTGCACGGGCACGGCATGAAGGTGCACCGCGTGCTGCTGGACGGCGTGGCGCTTGAAACCGACCGTTACCGCCTTTCGCGCGACGGGTTCGTGATGCCCTGCCCCACCGACCAGCCTTTCGTGCTGACGTTCGAGACCGAGATTTCGCCGGAAACCAACACCACGCTGGAGGGATTGTACCGTTCGGGCGATATTTACTGCACGCAGTGTGAATCCGAAGGGTTCCGCCGCATCACCTTCTACCCCGACCGTCCGGACGTGATGACCACGTTCAAGGTGCGGCTGGAGGCGGACGCGAAGACGCTGCCGGTCCTGCTGGCGAACGGCAACCTCATCGAGGAAGGCCCTCTGCCCGACGGGCGGCATTACGCGGTGTGGCACGACCCGTTCAAGAAGCCTGCTTACCTGTTCGCGCTTGTGGCGGGGAACCTTGCGCACATCGAAGGGTTTTTCACCACCATGACAGACCGGCAGGTGGCTTTGCGCATCTATACGCGGCCTGCGGACATCGACCAGGCCGGGTTCGGGATGGAAGCGCTCAAGCAGTCCTTCAAATGGGATGAAGAGGCTTACGGGCGGGAATACGACCTGAACATCTTCAACATCGTGGCCGTGTCGGACTTCAATTTCGGGGCGATGGAGAACAAGAGCCTCAACATCTTCAATACCTCGCGCATCCTGACGCGGCCGGACCTTTCGACGGACAAGGAGTTCCTCGATATACGGCGCATCGTGGGGCATGAGTATTTCCACAACTGGTCGGGCAACCGGGTGACGTGCCGCGACTGGTTCCAGCTTTCCCTGAAAGAAGGGTTCACGGTGTTTCGTGAGAACCAGTTCGGGCAAGACATGTTCGACGCGGAGGTGGAGCGCATCGACGAGGTGAACCTTGTGCGCACCATGCAGTTCCCGGAAGACGCGGGGCCGATGGCGCACGCGGTGCGGCCTGACAACTACATCGAGATTTCCAACTTCTACACCATGACCGTGTATGAGAAAGGCGGCGAAGTCATCCGCATGCTTCATACGCTGCTGGGGGCGGAAACATTCCGCAAGGCGAGCGATCTTTACTTCTCCCGCCATGACGGGGATGCGGCGACGTGCGAGAATTTCGTGAAGTGCATGGAAGACGCGTCGGGGCGCGATTTTTCGCAGTTCATGCTGTGGTATCACCAGGCCGGGACGCCGACCATTCACGCGGACGGCGTGTATGACGCCGAGAAGAAGCAATACCGCCTGACGCTTAAGCAGACGCTGCCGGACACGCCGGGGCAGACGGACAAGAAAGCGCAGCACATTCCCGTGGCCGTGGGGCTGCTGGGGCCGAACGGGCAGGACATGATCGGCACGCAGGTGCTGGAGCTGAAACAGGCGGAACAGACATTTACCTTCGACAATATCGGCAGTGCGCCGGTGCCTTCGCTGCTGCGCGGATTCTCCGCGCCGGTGCATCTGGACATGGAGATGCCGGAGGCCGACCTGCGCTTCCGCATGGTGCATGACAGTGATGGTGTAAACCGCTGGGATGCCGGGCAGACGCTGATGCTGAAAGCCTTCGACCGCGGGCTTGAGGCGTATGCGCGTAAAGAGAAGCTGCCGACGGAAGACGCGCTGATGGCGGCGCTGGGCGGCATGATCGACGCGATGAAGGACGACAAGCGCGCCTTGCTGGCCCGCATGCTGACGCTGCCGGAAGACGCCATCGTGGCGGCCACCCACCAGCCGACGGACCCGGCAGCCATTCATGCCGTGCGCTGCCATCTTGAGCATGTGATGGGCGTGGCGCTGAAGAACCATTTGCAGGCCTTGTATGACGAGAATGCCACGCCGGGGGCGTTCAGCCTCGAACCCGACGCGGTGGCGCGGCGCGCGTTGCGCAACATCGCGCTGGAGTTGCTGGTGCAGGCGGATCAGGCGCAGGGGCTTAAGCTAGCGCAGGCGCAGTTCCGCGAAGGCAAGACGATGACGGAGAAGCTGGGCGCCATGCGCGCGGTTTCCGCCCTGTCACGCCCGGAGCGCGACGGCCTCATGAAAGAATTCTACGAGATGTTCAAGGACCACCAGCTTGTGGTGGACAAGTGGTTTTCGCTGCAAGCAGGCGCCGCGCGCGACAGCGTGATTGCGGATATTCACGCCCTGCTGGAACATCCGGCGTTTACGTGGACGAACCCGAACCGGGTGCGTTCGGTGCTTGGTTCCTATGCGCTGCGCAACATGACCGGGTTCCACCACCCTTCGGGTGAAGGGTATGAGCTGCTGGCGGATGCGGTCATCAAGCTGAACGGCATCAACCCGGCGGTGGCGGCACGGTTGCTGACGCCGATGCGTGGGTGGAAGATGTTCAAGCCCGACCTTGCCGGGAAAATGAAGGACCAGCTTGAGAGAATCCTTCATTCTGGGGACTTGTCGCCTGACGTTTATGAAGTCGTCAGCAAAACCCTGAACGCCTGAGCTTACGCACAATGCCTTCATTCCTGATTGAGCGCCGATATGAAGGCCCGGTTGCCGGTATCGACGAGGCTGGCCGCGGGCCGCTGGCGGGGCCGGTTGTGGCGGCGTGCGTGCACATTCCCGAGGCGTTCGCGGGGCTTGAGCAGGTAAAGGACAGCAAGAAGCTGAAAGGCCATGCACGCGAGGCGCTGTTTACCGAGATTACGCGGCATTGCGCTTTCGGCATCGCCATCGCCGATGTCGAGGAAATCGACGGCATGAACATTTTGCAGGCGACGTTTTTGGCCATGACGCGGGCGACGGAGGCGATGCGCATTTCGTTCGAGGTGCCTGTGTCCACCTATCTGGTGGACGGCAACCAGAAGCCCAAGGGGCTGGAGCACCCGAGCGTGGTGCCGGTGGTGGAGGGTGACGACAAGTCATACTCCATCGCGTGTGCGTCCATTCTGGCCAAGGTGACGCGGGATCGGCTGATGCGCCAGCTGGCGGCGGAGCACCCGCAATATGCGTGGCATGCGAACATGGGCTATGGAACGGCGGACCACATGGCCGCATTGGATAAGCATGGGCCGTGCGCCCACCACCGGCAGAGCTTTGCGCCCATCAAGGCGCGGCTATCGGGACAGCTTAAAAAGAGCGGCTAACCGCCATTTGGCGTTTTTAGTGGACAGAAACCATTTTGATTTCCTAATATCCCCGCGTTATGAAAAACATTGACACCATCACCGCCCTCAACGACGCCATGGACGCCATGGAGTTGAGCGATGCGCGCGGGCCTGCCCATGTGATGGGGCCGATGGCTGTGAACATCGACGGGGCGGTGGCCAATGTGATGGTGGCACGCCTCAGCTTACGCGGTGCGCGTGAGAAGGCGTTTCTGGATTACTTCCAGAAAATCACCGGCATGGGCGTGGTGCATAC
Source organism: Alphaproteobacteria bacterium (assembly GCA_035906295.1). Classification (GTDB taxonomy): domain Bacteria; phylum Pseudomonadota; class Alphaproteobacteria; order Micavibrionales; family UBA1664; genus UBA6145. Next base: position 6,084 of record JAMIFL010000176.1, read on the forward strand.
GGGCCGCCTGCGCAAGCAGATGCGCATGCCCAAGGCGCGGCATCTGTTCATTCTCGCCGACGATTTCGCGCGGCTGAATGCGGGGCAGATTACGATGGTGAAAAACTGCGTGCGTCTGTGGGAGCACGGCCAAACACATACGGAAGACTTTCGTATCGCTGCCTAAACTTCCCAGAAAAGCCGCTTATTTTAATACATCGGGAAGTTCATAAGAATTGACAAAATCAGTGGCTATTTCTTTCAAATCTTCCTTGCCCGTGAAATCAGACAGCACGATGAATGCCTGAATGAGGTTCATCTCTGCAATTTCTTTTGTCTCACCAAAAAAATGCGCTATCGGCTTTCTCGTGATTGCATCAATAACGTTCATTTGATGACCGGCAGCAGTATGCGAATAGTGAAATTCATATTTCATTTTCTAACCCCAAAGTTTGAGAAAAAAATTTATTGAATCAAATCATTGATTTGACTCAATAAACCACGCTGAATCCCTTTGATTCAATTGACTCTTTCGAATTTTTTAATTGACCTCGAATCAGCTTTGTGGCTGATGTTGATTCGTTCAATTTATCGGGGGGTTCATGAAAAAGTCAGCGCTGAAAGCGGCGAGGTCGTCCTTATACCAGATGTCCGAAATCACGGACAGCATTTTGAAGGGCGATTGCATCAGCGTCATGCAATCCATTCCCGATAATTCCATCGACCTGATTTTCGCGGACCCGCCGTATAACATGCAGCTTGGCGGCGAACTCTCCCGCCCCGACAATTCCCGCGTCGATGCCGTGACGGATGCCTGGGACCAGTTTGAGAGCCTTGGCGTTTACGACCGCTTCACGCAAGGCTGGCTGCGCGAGGCGCGCCGCATTCTGAAGCCGGACGGCGCCATGTGGGTTATCGGTTCGTACCACAATATCTTCCGCGTGGGCGCGGCGTTGCAGGACGAGGGTTTCTGGATTTGCAACGACATCATCTGGCGCAAGGCCAACCCGATGCCGAATTTCCGCGGGACCCGGTTTACCAACGCGCATGAGACGCTTATCTGGTGCACGAAGTCGAAAGATTCCAAGGCCACGTTCCATTACGAGTACCTGAAAGAGCAGAACGACGGCGTGCAGATGCGTTCGGATGACTGGTTCATTCCCATCTGTTCGGGCGACGAGCGTTTGAAGGACGACGGGGACGACAAGGTGCATTCCACCCAGAAGCCGGAAGAGCTTTTGAAGCGCGTGATGCTGTCCACCTCCCGCCCCGGCGATGTCATCCTCGACCCGTTCTTCGGTTCGGGCACCACGGGTGCGGTTGCCAAGAAGCTGGGCCGCCATTTCATCGGCATCGAGCGCGAGGACAAGTACATCAACGCCGCGACCAAGCGTATTGCCGTGGTCAGCCCGGAAACGGGGCCGGAAGGGTTCGTGCCGTTCGCGGCCAAACGCGAGAAGCCGCGCGTGTCGCTGCTTCAGGTTATCGAAGCCGGCATTCTGAAAGCGGGCGAAAAGGTGACCGATAAAATGGGGCGTTTCGAGGCCGTTATCTGCGCCGATGGTCTGCTGATGATGGGGCAGGACGCGCATAAATCAATTCACAAGCTGGGCGCGGAAGTGATGGAAGCGCCGAGCATGAACGGATGGAGCTTCTGGCATGTCGAGCGCGGGGGGCGCAAGATCGTGCTGGATGATTTCCGCGAAACGGCCCGCAAGAGGCTGTTCGCAACCGGCACCGACCAGCGGTCGATGCTGTTGCCGATCAAGGGGCGGAAATAGATTTTGAACCACAGAGGCACGGAGGCACAGAGATGATTGCAGAGGCGTCCGTGCCCTTCAAAATTCTCAATGCGCTGACGGAAGAGATTATCGGTGCCGCGATTGAGGTTCATAAACATCTCGGCCCCGGCCTGCTGGAAAGACTTTATGAAGACGCCCTGTGTTATGAACTTACAAAAAAGAACCTTTCGTTTGTGCGGCAGCAGGAACTTGCCGTTCCATACAAGGATATTCTGTTAGACGGAAAATTCAGGCTCGACCTGATTGTCGGCGATGCAGTGATTGTTGAACTCAAGAACGTTGAGCGCATCATGCCCATTCACGAGGCGCAATTGCTGACATATCTTAAAATAACGGGCAAAAAACTTGGCTTGATTTTGAATTTCAATGAGCCCCTGATGAAGAACGGTATCAGGCGTATTGCCAATTAACCTTAATCCTCCGTGTCTCCGTGTCTCTGTGGTTTAAAATATTTCTGATTTTGGCAATCTTTGCGCCCTGTTCCGCGTTTGCGCTGGAGCCGGCGAGCGCGATGTCGTCCGGGCTGCCGGAGGGGGTTGCGGGGCAATATCGGGAGGCTGCGGATTACAGCCTTGTGGTGCAGGCGGATAAGTGGGTTTCGGGGCCGTCATTCGTATCGGGCAAGGTGCAGTGGTATTTGCAGGCCAAAATCGTTTCCGTGATGAAGCAAAAATTCGGCGACGCCACGCATAGCCCCTTCAAGGATGGCGCCATCGTGCTGCTGGTGCCGTATTGCACGCCGGGGACGGTTGCCGCCAGCGCAGGCCCGGGGCAGAGCTGCGCCGCGTTCACGGGGCGGAAGATGCAGATATGGGGTTTGCTGGCCGACATGCATGCGCGGAAAATGGCCAAGGGCGATTTGCTGATACAGGCGGAAAACCTGCTGGATATCGCGTTGCTGCCCTAGGCGCCTTCGACTATAAGGAACGACATGGAATTCCCGAATATCGACCCTATCGCGTTCGCCTTTGGCCCCTTCCAGATTCACTGGTATGCGCTGGCGTACCTTACCGGCTTTCTTGGCGGGTGGGGGTATGCGACGTGGCTTCTGAAGCACTGGGGCGCGGCATCCCCGCTTAAGAAGGATGTGCCGGAGGACCTTTTGCCGTGGGCCATTGCGGGCGTCATCCTGGGCGGGCGGCTGGTTTATACGCTTGTTTACAACCCGGTGCTTTATTTCAACAACCCGGGCGACATTTTCGCCATCTGGCAGGGCGGCATGTCGTTCCATGGCGGGTTGCTGGGTGTGCTGGCGGCGATTTTCCTGTACGGGCGCAAACATAAATACACATTCCTGTCGCTGACCGACCTTGCGGCGGCGGTGACGCCCATCGGCCTGTTTTTCGGGCGGCTGGCGAATTTCGTGAACGGCGAATTGTATGGCCGGGTGACGGATGCGCCGTGGGGCATCGTGTTCCCGGGTGGCGGGCCGCTGCCGCGCCACCCTTCGCAGCTTTACGAGGCGCTGCTGGAAGGGCTTGTGCTGTTCGTGGTGCTGATGGTGCTGGCAAGACGCAAGGACGCGTGGACCAAGGAAGGGCTGCTTTCAGGCACGTTCCTGATTGGGTATGCGCTGTCGCGCATCGTCGTTGAAATGGTGCGCGAGCCGGACGTGCAGATAGGCTTCCTGCCCGGCGGCATCACCATGGGGCAGTTGCTGTGCGTACCGATGATCGTGGCCGGTATCTGGATTTTGGCGCGATGGAAACGGTTGAAAACTTGATTTTTGGGGCCTCGCCGGCCCACTCACTCCGTTCGCTCGCGCAAAAGCGCGGGCCGCGGTCGCGGCCTTAAGGGCAAACGAGATGGACAGCATAGAACAAGTCATTAAAGCCCAGATCCGCGCACGCGGGGCCATGGACGTGGGCACGTTCATGGGGCTGGCTTTGGGGCACCCGAAGCTTGGGTATTACATTACCCGCGACCCGCTTGGGGCGAACGGGGATTTCACAACATCCCCCGAGATTTCACAGACATTCGGCGAAATGCTGGCGGTGTGCGTGGCCGAGGCGTGGGTGCGCGGCGGGCAGATGGACGCGCACCTCGTGGAACTTGGGCCGGGGCGCGGGACGCTGATGGCGGACATACTGCGCTGCTGCAAGAACGCGCCGCAGTTTCACGAGCGCGTGCAGGTGCACATGGTGGAAACCAGCCCGGTTTTACGCGCGGCGCAGAAAGAGGCGTTACGCGGCCATAGCGCGGCATGGCACGAGAGCATAGACACGCTGCCGAAGGATGCGCCGCTTATCATCATCGCGAACGAATTTTTTGATGCGCTGCCCATACGGCAGGCCGTGATGACCGCGCGGGGGTGGCATGAGCGCGTGGTTGCGCTTGAGGGCGAGGATTTCGTGTTCGGCGCGCGGCCCCTGCCCGGCGTGAGCCTGCCGGTGAAGCCGGAGGGGACCATCCTTGAATTTTCGCCGGTGCGGGATGCGGTGATGCAGGGCCTGTGCGCGCGCCTCAAGGCGCAGGGCGGCATGATGCTGGCGCTGGATTACGGGCATGCGGTGCCGGATGCGGCGGGAGACACGTTCCAGGCGGTGCGCAGGCACCAGTATGTTTCACCGCTGACACATGTCGGCGAAGCCGACCTTACGAGCCACGTGGATTTCGCGCGGCTGGCGAAGATTGCCCGCGATGCCGGGTGCATGGTGCTGGGGCCGGTGACGCAGAAGACCTATCTTGAGAACATGGGCATACAGACGCGGCTGCAGGCGCTGATGGGGGTCAACCCCGGCAACACCGCCCTGCCCGCCGGTGTCGCGCGGCTTACAGATGCGCAGGGCATGGGCGGGCTGTTTAAAGTTATCGGGATTGTGGGGGCGCTTACTTACTGCCTTCTTCAACCCGCTGGCTTCGATAATCCTTCTTGAAAATCAGGATTTTGCGGGCGGGTCCTTCGTAGACCAGCAGTTCGTCAATCTGGCCCACCAGCGTGCGTTCGGTGGGGATGGAGGCGACGGCCAGCGGGTCCACGCCCGTGACACGGACGCGCATGACGGCCAGAACGGAGCGACGCTCCTCCTCCATGATGTTGGTGCGGTCGTTCATTTCGGCAATCACGCGGTCGGCGATTTTGCGGTTAACCGGAATGGTGACGAGGTTGATGGCCTGATCGACGCGCAGAATGGCGCGGGTGGGGTGAACGCGCGGATAAAAACGCTGAAACTTGCTGGAGCCGCACGGCAGGATGGAGCCGTTGGTTTCAATGAGCATAAGGCGGCGCGTGTCCTTGATGCGGGAGATGGCCTCCACCGGGAACTGGTTGGTGGTGAGGTCGTATTGCTGGAGGTAAATGGTGTTCTGTATCTCCAGCCCTTCGGGGAAATCCTGCAGGCGGATGTCGAGGTCGCGGCCCATGGATTCACGGATGCGGGCCCAGGCGAATTCATCCTTGCCGTATTGTTCGTACACACCGCAATTGTGGATGCGGACGTATTCTTCAAGCGCGATGGAGTCGTCGGTTTTCAGCACGCCCTTGCGGAACAGCACGTCGGAAAGCGAGGCGACGCCGAGGGGAGCGTATTCCATACCGGCGGTGGACGCGGGGTCGTTCCCGGCGGTCTGCGGGCTGGCGGGCTCGGCCGGGGTTTCGGTATCCTGCTGCGCGTGCGCCAGCGGCAGGGCGACCACGAAAGCGAGCATCAAAAGGGCGGCTAAAGCGGAAAGGCGGGGTTTGGTCATCGGCTGAAATACATTTCCACGCGGTCACGGGGTTCGACATCAGTGTCGTCTCCTTTGCCCTTCACCGTCAAGCGCTGGGGTGCGATGCGGCGTGAAACGAGGTATTCGCGCAGCATCATGGCCCGGGCCATGGCCATTTTGCCCGTGGCTTCGGGGCCTTCGGGCATTTGTTCTGAAAAACCAACGATTTCGAGGCGCAGGTCGCGGCGGCTTTCGAGGAGTTTCAGCACGTCGTTTT
>JAMIFL010000177.1:0-7565 GCA_035906295.1 Alphaproteobacteria bacterium
ATCGCTGGTGGTGACCAATACGGCGTATGTGCTGATGCTGTTGTACCGGCGGAAACGCCTTGCTCCGGCATAAGAAAAAACCCGCCTTCCGGCGGGTTTTTTATCAGGCGGCCTGTTCGCGGAAGGGGACGCCCTTGTCCTTGAACAGAGCCTGCAGTTCGTTGCTTTCGTACATTTCGCGCACGATGTCGCAACCGCCGACGAATTCACCTTTCACGTAAAGCTGGGGAATGGTGGGCCAGTTGGTGAAGTCCTTGATGCCCTGGCGCAGTTCGCCGTCCGGCAGCACGTCGATGCCTTTGAACGGCACCTGAAGGATGGACAGGATTTGCACGTCGGCGGCTGAGATGCCGCATTGCGGGAAAACGGGGGTGCCCTTCATGTAGAGGACGACGTCGTTGTCGGTGATGTCTTTCTGGATGCGGTCGGCAATGGCGGTCATAAAAATTCCTATCCGTTCTGATGCTTTTTCTTTGGATTTCAAAATATAAGCGGCAGGCGCTTATTTTGCAAATCAGGCGGCCTGCTCCGGCGTGCGGGTGTGGATTTGCAGGGCGTGCAGGTCAGTACCCAGTTTGCCTTTAAGGGCATCCTGCACCATGCGGTGCTGGGTCACGCGGGATTTACCGGCGAAGCTGGCCGACGTGATGATGGCGGCATAATGGTCGCCATCCCCGCGCAGGTCTTCGATGCGGACGTCCGCGCCGGGGATACCGTCGCGGATCATGTCTTCAATGAGTTTCGCATCCATCGCCATGTTATTTGCCCGCCATGTAGTTCGGCAGCCACGACTGGTTGAGGTCGCGCAGGTCGGAAACCTTCACGCCCATCACGCTGTCGCCGCCGGTCAGGCCCAGCGTAACGGCGGGCAGGATGACGGCTTCGGGGTTGTCGGTGGCGATGACGTAACGGCCCTGGTCTTCACCGAACCAGAAGCCCGCGTCTTCGGGACCCTGCAAGTCGGCGCCCAGATTGGCCGCCATGGCCATTTCGGCCACGGCCACCAGCACGCCGCCATCGCTGACGTCGTGGCAGGCCTTGATGGTGCCTGCGTCGATCATCTGGCGGATGGCGTCGCCGGTTTTGCGTTCATGCGCTAAATCAACGGGGGGGACGTCGCCGGTTTCCGCGCCGTGGATTTCACGGGCGAAGAGGGACTGGCCGAGATGTTTGCATTCACCGCCCACCAGCATCAGCGTCTGGCCGGGTTTGAAGGCGAGCAGGGCTGCCTTGCGCGCATCGTCGATGAGGCCGACGCCGCCGATGACGGGGGTCGGCAAAATCGCCTTGCCGTTGGTTTCGTTGTAGAGCGACACGTTGCCGGACACGACGGGGTAGTCCAGCGCCTTGCACGCCTGCGCCATGCCTTCGATGGCATCCACGAACTGGCCCATGATTTCGGGCTTTTCAGGGTTGCCGAAGTTCAGGTTGTTGGTGATGGCGAGGGGTTTACCGCCAACAGCGGTAATGTTGCGCCATGACTCGGCCACGGCCTGCATGGCGCCCATCCACGGGTTGGCCTGCACGTAGCGCGGGGTGCAGTCGGACGACATGACCAGCGCCTTCTGCTTGCCGTCCAGACGTACGATGGCGGCATCGGCGGCGCCGGGGCCTGCTTTGGTTTCGCCGCGCACCAGCGGGTCATATTGTTCGTAAATCCATTTCTTGGAGGCGACGTCCGGGCAGGCGATGAGTTTTTTCAGCGCTGCGCCAAGGCCGCCTGCGGGCAGGGCGGTATGTTGGCTATCCAGCGCCGCCGGTTTCGCCTGCTTGGCGGTGGGGCGCAGGTATTTCGGCGCTTCGTCCACCAGCGGGGGCACGGGTATGTCGCACCATGTGCGGCCATACATGTTGAGGGTGAGGTAACGGCGTTCGACGGTGTGGCCGATGGTGGCGTAGTCGAGGTCCCATTTCTCGAAGATGCGGTTGGCTTCTTCCTCGCGGCCCGGTTTCAGGATGACGAGCATGCGTTCCTGAGATTCAGACAGCATGATTTCGTAAGGCACCATGGCGCTTTCGCGCATCGGCACTTTATCGAGATCCATCACGAGGCCGATTTCGCCCTTCGCCGCGATTTCGACGGAGGAGGAGGTGAGGCCAGCGGCGCCCATGTCCTGCAATGAGACAATGCAATCCGTCTTCATCAGTTCGAGGCAGGCTTCGAGCAGGAGTTTTTCGGTGAACGGGTCGCCGACCTGCACGGTGGGGCGCTGGTCTTCATCGCCTTCGGTGAATTCGGCGGAGGACATGGTCGCACCATGGATACCGTCGCGGCCGGTTTTGGAGCCGACATAGACCACAGGCTGGCCCACGGACGCGCCGCGGGAGTAGAAGATTTTATCGGTATCGGCCACGCCCACCGTCATGGCATTGACGAGGATGTTGCCGTTATAGGCGGCATGGAAGTTGGTTTCGCCGCCCACGGTGGGTACGCCGACCGAGTTGCCGTAGTCGCCGATGCCCTTGACCACGCCTGCAACCAGCTGGCGGGTTTTGGGATGGCTGGGGTCGCCGAAGCGCAGGGCGTTCAAATTGGCGACGGGGCGCGCGCCCATGGTGAACACGTCACGCAGGATGCCGCCGACGCCGGTGGCCGCGCCTTGGTAGGGTTCAATGTAGGAGGGGTGGTTGTGGCTTTCCATCTTGAAGATGGCGGCCTGACCGTCGCCGATGTCGATGACGCCCGCGCCTTCGCCGGGGCCCTGGATGACCCACGGGGCCTTGGTCGGCAGTTTGGAGAGGTGCGCGCGCGAGGATTTGTACGAGCAGTGTTCCGACCACATGACCGAGAAGATGCCCAGTTCGGTGTAGGTCGGCTCGCGGCCCAGAATTTTCAGGATGTTCGCGTATTCATCGGCCTTCAAGCCGAATTCGGCGGCAAGTTCAACCGAGACTGCGGGTTCGCGGAAGGTTTCGGGCAGTTTGTGTGCGGCGTGTGCCATTGTCATGTCTTCCTTAATTATCGCGCGACAGCTTTAACCATGCCTTCGAAGAATTTGCGGGCGGAGTCGTTGCCTAACGTAGCGTCCGTCGCGTCTTCGGGGTGGGGCATCATGCCGAGAATGGTTTTGGTTTCGTTGTAGACGCCTGCGATGCAATCGACCGAGCCGTTGATGTCCATGTCGGCGCTGCCGTCCGCGTTGCAGTAGCGGAAGGCGACCTGCCCGTTGTCGTTCAGGGCTTTCAGCGTATCATCGCTGACCACGTAGTTGCCTTCGCCGTGGGCGACGGGCACGTCGATGATGTCGCCCTTTTTCATGCCGCCGGTGAAGGTGGGGCTTTCCGCCTCAAGCCGCAGGTTGACGGATTTGCAGATGAATTTGAGGGATGCGTTGCGCAGCAGGGCGCCGGGCACCAGCCGCGTTTCGACCAGCATCTGGAAGCCGTTGCAGACCGCGAGGAGGGGGGTGCCGGCCTGTGCCAGCCGGATGACCTCTTTCATCACCGGCGAGTGGGCCGCGATGGCGCCGCAGCGCAGGTAGTCGCCGTAGGAGAAGCCGCCGGGCAGGACCATGAGGTCCGGTTTGCCGAGATCCGTCTCTTTATGCCAGAGCAGCCGGGGGCGGTGGCCGGAGGCGCGTTCGATCGCGTCCGCCATGTCTTTTTCGCGGTTGGAGCCGGGGAATACAACGACCACTGATTTCATGCGCATCTCCTGATGCCTTTGTTTGTCACGTTGACCCCAGCATTTACAAGGGAAAAATGACAGTTCTGCGGCATGAAAGTTTGAAAAATCAAAGCCGATGCATGGGACAAGCGGAAGCGCCCGGAAAGTTCAGACAGGCTCAAAGATTCTTGTTGGAAATGTGGATAAGTAGGGTTAGCGTCATGGCTCACGATTGAATTCGGGACCTACAAAAATAAAAAACGGGTCCCAGGTGAGTTGGACAGGTTACTGGTAAAAAATAAAAAGCACGACGGGTTTCCGGCGTGCTTTTTTAATTTCGGCTTATGTGATTCCGGTGTGATTCCGGCTTGTTTCAGCCGTTTATCAGGCGGCCTTGATCTGGCTTTCGGCGTCGGTCAGGAACTGGGAGAGCATGGAATCGACGCTTGCGGCGTTCTTGCCTTTTTCCGTCAAATCGGCGGAAACCTTGGTGACGACGTCGTTCAGGCCCGGTTCCTTCAGGTTATGGGCCACAAGGTCGCCGGCGTATTCGTTGGCGGCTTCGCCCGTAACGCCCATTTCCTGCGCGGCCCACAGGCCCAGCAGTTTGCAGGCGCGCGCCTCGATGCGGAACAAGGTGTCCTGATCGTGGGCGTATTTGTTTTCAAAGGCGCTTTCACGGTCTTTCAACTGGGTCATTCTCAGATTTTCCTTCCGTTATCGGTCATAGTTCACTAGAACTTGGCCCTGTCTATATAGGGATATAACCATGTCTTTGACCAGTGTTCCCACGCGCCGCCGCCAGCTTTACGAAGGTAAGGCCAAAATCCTTTATGAAGGTCCGGAACCCGGCACCGTCGTCCAGTACTTCAAGGACGACGCGACAGCGGGTAACGGCGCCAAGAAGGACGTCATCGCCGGCAAGGGCATTCTGAACAACCGCATCTCCGCGCATCTGATGACGCGGCTTGAGACGATTGGCGTGCCCACGCACTTCATCAAGTCGCTCAACATGCGCGAACAGCTTATCCGCCAGGTCGAAATCATCCCGGTGGAGCTGGTGGTGCGTAACGTGGCCGCAGGGTCTTTGTGCAAGCGCCTTGGCGTTGCCGAAGGTTCGCGCCTGCCGCGCCCCATCGTGGAGTTCTATTACAAGAACGACGCGCTGGGCGACCCGATGGTGAACGACGACCATATCGTCGCCTTCGGCTGGGCCGACCCTTATGAAATCGAGGAAATGGTCAACCTCGCCTTCCGCTGCAACGATTACCTGAACGGTTTGTTCGCGGGCGTGAACCTGCTGCTGGTGGACTTCAAGCTTGAATTCGGTCGCATCTGGGGCGAGCAGGGCGAACTGTACATCGTGCTGGCCGACGAAATCAGCCCGGACAATTGCCGCCTCTGGGACATGAAGACCAAGGAGAAGATGGACAAGGACCGTTTCCGCATGGATCTGGGCGGTTTGACCGAAGCCTATCAGGAAGTGGCCGTGCGTCTTGGCATCATTCCGCGCGAGGCGCTGCAACCGGGCGGCTTCAACGAGAAGCTGATGTCGTCCCTGGACGAAATCGAAAACGAACTGGGCGAGGCGCGGGCCATGCGCGCGCTCAACAAAAGCAAACCGAAGAAGTGAGCCATGAAAGCCGTCATTCACGTCAATCTGAAGAAAGCCATTCTCGACCCCCAGGGCAAGGCCATCGCCAGCGCCCTCAAATCCATGGGGTTTGACGAGGTGGAAGAGGCGCGTCAGGGCAAGGTCATCGAAATCACCCTGAACAACAAGACGGACGAAACGCGCCTGAAAGACATGTGCGACCGCCTGCTGGCGAACCCGGTCATCGAAGACTACCGCATAGAGATGGTCGCTTAAGATTTTACCGAATTTGAAAAAAGGGCGCGGCCGTCACTGGCGCGCCCTTTTTGTTTTGCCTAGATTGATACCATGACCAGCACGCTTCAATTCATGCGCGACCACGCGGCCATTCGCCCCAGCCTCGAACGGCTGGTAGCGTCGGACAGGCATTTCAAATCCTTCTTCACGCCTGAGGATATTGCCGACATCTATCACAACCACCGGGCATGCAGTTTCGAATCCTTCGCCCGCACCATCGTGGGGCAGCAGGTTTCGGTGAAGGCCGCCGACACCGTGTGGGCGCGGCTTGAAGCCGCGGTGCAGCCGTTCACGCCCGAAAACGTGCTGGCGAAAACGGATGAGGCGCTGCGCGCCGTCGGCCTGTCCGGCCAGAAGGTCGGGTATCTGCGCGGGCTGTCGCTGGCGGTGGCGGAGCGGCGCTTCGACCCCGCGATGCTTTCCAGAATGGACGATGCGGGCGTTATCGATGCGATTACGGCGCTCAAAGGTTTCGGGCGCTGGTCGGCGGAAATGGTGTTGATGTTCGCGCTGACGCGGCCCGACGTGTTTTCGGGCGGCGACCTTGGCCTGCGCGAAGGGTTGCGCCGCGTGCTGAAACTGAAGGAGCGCCCGACGGAGAAGGAATCCATCAAGCTGGCCGAACGCTGGGTCGGGCACCGCACGGCGGCGTCGCTGTTGCTGTGGCATGCCAATTACAAGGCTGCGCCGGTTGCGGCCGATAAAAAGCCAGCCGTGAAAAAACCCGCAGCGAAGAAGGCGGCAACCAAGACGACCGTCGTAAAAAAGGTGGTCGCGAAGAAAACCGCGGCGAAGCGGAAATCCGCCCGTAAGGCCTGATGTTGTCACCGGGTTTTGAGGTTCTATATCAGTTGCGATGAAAAAGGTGTTTCGTTCGAACAAGCTGAAATACTGGCGCGGGGACAGCCTGCGGCGGCTTGTGTCCATATTCACCGCCGCGCTGGACCGGCGCGCGCCCATTGCCGCCAAGATGGTGGCGCTGTTCACGGTGATTTACGCGTTAAGCCCCATCGACTTCATTCCTGACTTCATTCCCGGCCTCGGCCTTGTGGATGACGCCATCATCGTGCCCGCTGGGCTTTGGCTGCTGGCCCAGCTTATGCCGGACGGGCTGTTGCAGGAACATTACGAGCGCCGCGCGGGCAAAAGCATCGACACCGGCAAGACGCCGGACCGTTACCGTTAATCAAAACCCGAATTGTTCGTCGCGGATGCGGTCTTCAAGGCTGTGGCCGGGGGCGAAGAGCAGCGTGGCAGAAAGGGTGCGGTCCAGCTTCACGTGCAGGCTTGCCACCTGTTCCACCGCGTTGAAATCGGCAATGGCGTGAACCGGGCGGCGTTCAGGGTCGATGACGTCGAGCGTCACTTCCGAGTTGTTGTTCAGCAGCGCGCCCGACCAGCGGCGCGGGCGGAACGGGCAGATGGGCGTGAGCGCCAGCAGATTGGCGTTCAGCGGCAGAATGGGGCCGTGGGCCGACAGGTTGTAGGCGGTGGAGCCCAGCGGCGTGGACACCAGCGCGCCGTCGCCCACCAGTTGTTCCATGCGCAGCATGCCGTCGACAATCACGCGCAGTTTTGCGGCCTGCACGCCGGTGCGGGTGAGGGTGACTTCATTGAATGCAATCTGGTCCTGCGTGGTGCCGGACACGGTGGTGGCGGTCATGCGCAGGGGGTGGACCTTTACTTCCTGCGCGGCTTTCAGTTGCCCCGCAATGTCCGCGCCTGTATCGAAGGGGTTGAGCAGGAAGCCGTGCGTGCCGCGGTTGAGGCCGTAAAAGGGTTTATTGAGATGCACATAGTCGTGCAGCGTGCGCAGCAGGAAACCGTCGCCGCCCATGGTGAGGATGATGTCGGCATCCTCCGGCGGCACGGTTTCAAAATCCTGCCTTATGGCCGCGATGTCGGCGGCGAGGTCCCGTTTTCCGGATGCCAGCAGCGCTATTTTCATCAGGCGGCGACGCCTTCCGCGTCTTCACCCTTGCCGCCATGGGCGACCGACCATGCGACGGGGTTTTCAAGGAAGGCTTCCACCGACTGGATTGTTTTGTCGTCGAAGCGTTTTTCCGC
>JAMIFL010000178.1:0-14460 GCA_035906295.1 Alphaproteobacteria bacterium
GATACGATGAACAGAACAAGGAAGACAACGAACAGAATTTTCGCAATCTCCACCGAAATGGCGGCGACGCCGCCGAACCCCAATACCGCCGCAATAAGCGCCAGCACCAGGAACGTTAAAGCCCAGCTCAACATGCAGACTTCCTTTCCTTTGTAACCGCTTTTAATACGTATTGTCCCTGCCAACGGTTGGGACATAAAATGAGTTCCTTGCTATATCCCTATTTGAAAGGTGGGAACCGGGAAGGCGGTTAGCCTGTTGGTAGGCAGGTAAGCTGCGGGTTCGTAATGTCCGGCACTTATTCAGGGGTCTGATTTAACAGGGAATTTCATGGAAAATAATGCCACCATCAACGACCATGATATCCAGGCGCTGGTAGATAACGAGTTGAGCTGGGAGGACGAAAAACGCGTCCGCTCGTTTCTCGCGATGGATACCCACGCCAAGGCCCGATACGAGATGCTGCGCCGTCAAAAAGCGCTTCTTAAAGATTGGTGGGATTCCAAGAAAAGCAATTGAGACGTACAAAAAGGGCGCCTGAAGCGCCCTTTGTTTGTATGCCCCTATCCGGTCAGCTACAGACGTAAATTTTTACAGGATGCAGGCCCGTGGTGCCCCAGTTCATATGGCGGCTTATTTTAGGGGTGACATCCAGTACGCGCTTGCGAACAAACGGGCCGCGGTCATTGACGCGGGCGTAAGCCGAAACGCCGGTACGGGTATCGACAATCTTGATGCGCGTGTCGAAAGGCAAGGTGCGGTGGGCGACCGTCATTTCGTTGATGTCCAGCGCCTCCTCACGCAGCGAGTTGGCCGTGGGATTGCCGTTCAGCTTCTTGGAATAAATCGACGCGATGCCGCTTTGCAGGAGTTTGCATTTATCGCTTTCCTGCGCCTGTGCGCCGGTAGCGAGAAACAGGACGACGAGACAGCCCCGGGTGAAGGCCATGATGAAACCTTTCATGAATGTTGTATGTGCGTGCATCAACGTTCCCGGGTTTGTTTCGTTCCATAAAAAAATCAAGTCGGCACATTAAACAGGTTAAGCGGCCGCTTGCAAAAGGAATCACCGGGCTGAACGCCATGGCGGCAGGGCGGCCAACGGGGCGCGGGGGCTTGAAAGCATACTCCTCGACGGCATACCGCATATCAATATCATCGCCATCTCCGGCGGTGGCCGTCACCGTATCGGCGATTTTCTTTCTATGGCGGACAAGCCTGCTTCACACGTCTTTCTGCCCGAGCCGCTGGTCGGCTAAAGGCGGTTTCTTGCTGCGCCGCACTGTGAATAATCGCGGCTAATATTTGAAATCCACCGGAAATCAGCGCACGCTTTCTTCTCAATCCGGTAACCGGTTCAACGGTTATCAAAAGAGAACAGGGACGATGCACGGGACTTTCCAAGACTGCGCGGCGTATTCCAGCCCGCTTGAGGCCAAGCTTACGTACACGCGCAAGCTTATCGCCAGCCTGCATGACCCGGAAACGGGGTTTTCCGGCGCGGACCTGCTGGCCCGGGTGGACGCTACGGGCGTCGAACACGTGGCTGCCGATAAAGAACAGAACTGCCTGACCTGCTATGTCCCGTTCCACCGCAAGAAAACGCCCAGTTTCCGCAACCAGATTTCCTACCAGCTCGAAGCGCCGTCCGATCAGGATGACGGCACGTTCTGCGAACGCAGCCCGCAGCGCATTGCGGGCGCATGGATTCATGAAGTCATGCATGCCCAGTCGTGGAGCCTTGCGCCCGAACTGCATGCCAGCGGCTACAATGCCAATACACCCGTCGTGCTGTGCCCGGAAGATTACGTGGCCATGATGTGCATTACCGAGCGCGTGGCCTTCGCCTATTCCGGGTGGATGATGTCGCTGGCGCAACGGCAGGACCCGTCTTTCGGGGAATTCGTCACGCCGGTGAACGGCGACATGTTCGATTACCTGCGTTCGCGCAATACCGGCATTCACCAGACACTGGTGGATGCCGGCGAATTGAGCATGCGCACCTTCTGGGCGCGCGACAAGCGCGACGGCCACCCGCTGACGATGGAGCAGTATTATCAGTGGCTGGCGCTGTCCAACTACGAATTCATCACCAAGGCGTGCCTCGAGGATGAGAGGCTGCCGCTGGTCGTACGGCTGGAGCCGCATAATTTCGTGTCCATCGCACAGTCCTTCGGTCCCAACATCCTGTCCGGGGGCAATTTCACAGTGCCGCCGCTGCGCGCGCTCGACCAGGCGTGGCTTGATGATATTTACAGCCTGCTGCACAAGGGTGCATCCGTGCCGCGCCGCGAGCATCTGCCGACATTCGATTCCGCGCTCATGTCCTTCGGCCATACGCCGGAAGGGTTCCTCGCCATGTCAAAGGGGCAGGGGGCCCGCGGCGATGCAGCCGCTTTGCCTTCGCGCGTGCCCGCCTTCATAACCGGCAGCGCGCCCTCCAAACCCGCAAACCTGATTATCGCATGACCATCGCAACGCCCTTGTCGTCCTTCACCGTTCCGTTTTCGGACGTGACGCTGCGCGATTTTTTCACCCGGCTTGGCACATTGCCGGACGAACAGGTTTCGGTGGTGGGTGAAAGCATCGCGTTTGAACGCGTCGTCACCGCCACGGGCAAGCACAGCTTCATCGGTCAGCTTATGGACGGTCTGGACCAGACGATGGCGGCCTGCACCTCACCCATAAAGCAAAATTTCGTGCGCGCGGCGATCAATGCGGGCATCGTCAAGGCGGTGGGGTATGCGGGCGGCGACCTCGATGCGGACAATCGTCCCCGCCATGATTTGGACCGCGATTTTCCGGCCGCTCTGGCGCTGGTGCGGCGTTACGAGGCGGCGGCATCGGGCCGTGCCGAGCTGTGCACGCATGCCAGAAGCCTGCTGGCCGATTTGCGGGTGCGGCAGGAAAACCTACATCTGGTCTGAAGGATGCCTTAGACTGATAGCCGCCATGTGGTTTTTCGGAAAAGACAAAAACAAGAAGGACAAGGGCGAGGCGCTTAAAGCGCCCGCCGTGCCGCCCGCCATGCCCATGACGTCCAAACAGGCCAAGACGCAGGCGCTGATGGAGCAGATGCGCAGCGTGCGCGCCGAAATCGGCGAGGAAAACCTGAAAAAACTGGCCGACAAGCTGCGTCTGGACGAGCTTAAGAACAAGGTTCGCCACGATATCGAAAACGACCCCAAAAAGCGCGACCGGCTTATGGATGAGCTGCGCCTGCACATGCAGGACAAGGACAAGCCTTACTGATCCCCTCGCTGTTGCAGCAAGGTACGGACATATAAAGGATTTTCTGGTATGATGAATCCAGCGATTCATCACCCGAAAGGCCCCCGTTTCGATGCCGTCCTATTCCGCGCCGCTTGAAAATATCCGCTTCATCCTCAATGACGTCCTGAAGGTGCAGGACACGCTGTCGCAATTGCCCAACATGGGCGATGCGGGGGCGGACACGGTGGACGCCATTCTGGAAGGGGCTGCCACCGTATGCCAGGAAGTGCTGTTCCCCATTAACCAGTCGGGCGACAAGGAAGGCTGCACTTTCTCAAACGGTGACGTGAAAACGCCTGCCGGTTTCAAGGAAGCGTACAAAACCTTTACCGAAGGCGGCTGGACCGGGCTTGCCTGCGATCCGGATTTCGGCGGCATGGGCATGCCGCATGTTCTCAACTGCGTGATGCAGGAAATGATCTGTTCCGCCAACATGTCGTTCGGCATGTACCCGGGCCTGAGCCAAGGCGCTTACGAGGCGCTGCACCAGTTTGGCACCGATGCGCAGAAGGCGGCATACCTGCCCAAGCTCGTGTCCGGTGAATGGTCGGGCACCATGAACCTGACGGAGCCGCATTGCGGCACCGATCTGGGCCTCATCAAAACCAAGGCCGTACCGCACAAGGACGGCGGCGACGCGTGGGCCATCACGGGGCAGAAGATTTTCATTTCCGCGGGTGAGCACGACCTTACCTCCAACATCATCCACCTCGTGCTGGCGCGCCTGCCGGATGCGCCGGAGGGCGTAAAGGGCATTTCGCTGTTCGTGGTGCCGAAATTCATGGTGAACGACGACGGTTCGCTCGGCGCGCGCAACACGCTGCAATGCGCCAGCATCGAACATAAAATGGGCATCAAGGCGTCGGCCACCTGCGTCATGGCATATGAAGGCGCCAAAGGCTGGCTGGTGGGTGAGGCGCATAAGGGCCTGCGCGCGATGTTCGCCATGATGAATGCGGCGCGCCTTGGCGTGGCCATGCAGGGCCTCGGCATTGCCGAAGTGGCGCAGCAGAACGCCGTGCAATACGCCAAGGACCGGCTGCAGATGCGTTCGCTCGACGGGGTCAAGGAACCGGGGTTGCCGGCGGATCCCATCATCGTGCATCCGGATGTCCGCCGCATGCTGCTGACGGGCAAGGCGTTCTGTGAAGGGTCGCGCATGCTGTCTTACCTTGTCGGCCTGTCGCTCGACATCGCGCGCCACCACCCGGACGCCGCCGAGCGGCAGGAGGCGGATGATTTCGTGGCTCTGATGACGCCCATCGTGAAGGCGTACCAGACCGACATGGGCACGGCGGTCGCCAACCTTTCCATGCAGGTGCATGGCGGCATGGGGTACATCTGGGACACGGGGGTCGAGCAATATGCCCGCGATGCCCGCATCGCCGAAATTTATGAAGGCACCAACGGCATTCAGGCGCTGGACCTCGTGGGCCGCAAGATGGGCGTGGGCTATGGCCGCCTGCTGCGCCGGTTCTTCCACCCGGTGTCGCAGTTCATCGAGGCCGAGATGGAAAACGGCATGATGGGCGAATTCGTGATGCCGCTGGCGAAGGCCGTGGCCAAGCTGCAACAGGCTACCGCCATCGTTGCGCAGAAGGGCCTTAAAGACCCGCTGGAGGCGGGCGCCGCAGCGTCCGACTACCTGCGCATGTTCGCGCTGACGGCCATTGCGTTCTGCTGGGCGCGCATGGCGAAAGTGGCGCTGGAGAAGAAGGACCTCGACCCGTCGCGGGCCGATTTCTACGATTCCAAAATCCAGACCGCGCGTTTCTTCATGACCCGCATGCTGCCCGAATATGAAAGCCGTTTCCGCATGGTCATGGCAGGAAAAGCGCCGTTGATGGAGATGCAGGCCGCGTCGTTCTGATCAGCGTTCGACGTAGTCCAGGTTTTTATCAAACGTCTCCTCGATGCGCGTCAGCGCCAGAAACGCCAGCGCGAAGCAGACGGCGCCGATGATGGCTGCGGCGTGGCCCAGCTCCATATGGCCCTTCAGCCCCGCATAGGCGGCGCCGATGGGGATGGTGGCCGCGCGCATGAAATTGGGGATGGAGGTGGCCGCCAGCGCGCGTACGTTGGTGCCGAACTGTTCTGCCCCTATCATGAAGAAGACGGAGGCGTAACCGCCGCACACGCCCAGCAACATGGTCAGCGCCTGATACATCCAGCCCGGGGAACCGGCGGGCAGGAACAGGTAGGTTGCGGCGCACAGGCCCATCAACGACAGCGCGATGGTCACGACTTTCTTGCGCGAACGCAAAGCCTGACTGATAAGACCGGAAGCTAGGCTGCCCAGCGCAAAGCCCGTGTATATGACGATGACCGAAAGTTCGGCTGTCATGGGCGGTACGGCGCCCAGCGCGTTTGTCAGTTCCGGGGCGAAGGTCATGAAGATGACCAGTACGAAATACAGCGGGATGCCGATGGCGATGCAGGCGAGGTATCTGACCAGGCGGTCGCGTGGCGACAGCAGCAGCATGATGGAGCCATGGCGCACCGATTTCTGCGCGCGGGCGTTTTTAAACATGCCGGATTCAAGGATTTTCATGCGCAGGATAAGCAGCGCCATGCCCAACACCCCGCCGATGGCATAGGCGGTGCGCCAGTCCACATGCTTGGCGATGAGGCCTGCAAAAATGGCGCCGGTCAGGCCGAAGCCCGCGATAAGCGTGGTGCCGAGGCCGCGGCGTTCCTGCTTCATGGATTCCGACACCAGCGTCACCGCGCCGCCGATTTCACCGGCAAGGCCGAAGCCCGCGATGAAGCGCAGGACCGCATACTGGCTGATGTCGGTAATCATGGCGTTGGCGAGGTTGGCCACCGAATACAGCAGGATGGACCCGAACAGGATGGAGGCGCGGCCATGGCGGTCGCCGACGATGCCCCAGAGCAGGCCGCCGATGAGCATGCCCGCCATCTGCAAATTCAGCAGCAGCACGCCTTTTTCGAAGAACTGGTCTTCCGGTACGCCGATGTCGCGCAGCGACTGGATACGAACGGTGGAAAACAGGACCAGATCGTAAATATCGACGAAGTAGCCAAGCGCGGAGACGATGACCACCATGGAGAAAAGCCCCTGCGGGCCGAACCAGGCTTCTTTTTTAGACATGATGCCGGCGACTATAGCAAAAACCGCGGGTTATGGTTACGCGGTTTTTGCCTTTCTGGCTTTTGCCGGGGCTTTCTTCGCTGCCGGTTTGGCGGCGGTTTTTTTGGCCGGGGCTTTCTTAGCCGGGGCCTTTTTCGGGCTTGCCGCTTTCTTCGCCGGGGCCTTGCCGCCCTTCTTGCCCTTGGAGGGGCCTGCGGCGGCCTTTTTGTCGATGAGGGCTGTTGCCTCTTCCAGCGTGAAGGTCGCGGTGTCGGCGTCGCGCGGCAGGGTCGCGTTGACCTTGCCCATGCGCACGTAAGGGCCATAGCGACCGGCATACAGCTCGATCACTTCCTTGGCTTCCGGGTGCTGGCCGATATCGCGGATTTTACCGGCGCCTGCCGCACGCTTGCCGCGTTGCGGCGCCTGCGCCAGCAATTCGACCGCGCGGTTGATGCCGACCGCGAGCACGTCGTCGCCCGCGGGCAGGGATTTGAACGTATCGCCATGCTTGAGGTAGGGGCCGAAGCGGCCGATACCGGCGAGGATTTTGTTGCCCGTTTCCGGGTGCGTGCCCACTTCGCGGGGCAGGGCCAGCAGGTTCATGGCCACGTCGAGGGTGACGTCATCCGGTTGCAGGCCCTTGGGCAGGCCCTGACGCTTGGGCTTGGATTTCTCCTTGCCTTCGCCTTCCGCTTCGCCGAGCTGGACGTAAACGCCGAACGGGCCGCGGCGCAGGGTGACCTGCTTGCCGGTGGTGACGTCGACGCCGAGGTCTTTCGGACCGGCTTCAAGGCCCGTCAGGCCGTCACCGTCGGTGATGACCAGCGGGGTCGTGTAGCTGCATTTCGGTTCGGACTGGTAGTTGGAGCAGCCGATGAATGCGCCCGATTTGCCAAGGCGCAGGCCAAGGCGGCCGGTGCCGCAGGCGGGGCAGGCGCGGGGGTTCTTGCCGTCTTCGCGGGCGGGGAAGAAGTGGGGGCCCAGTTCTTCGTCCAGCGCGTCGATGACCTGCGTGATGGTCAGGTCCTTGGTGTCGCCGACCGCGCGGGAGAAATCGCCCCAGAACTGCTTGAGCGCGTCCTGCCATTGCAACTGGCCGTCGGAGATGGCGTCGAGTTCTTCCTCGAGCCCGGCGGTGAATTTGTAATCGACGTATTTCGAGAAATACTTGGTCAGGAAGGTCGTGACGATGCGGCCGCGGTCTTCGGGAATAAAGCGTTTCTGCTCAAGTCGCACGTAGCTGCGGTCCTGCAACACCTGAATGATGGAAGCGTAGGTGGAGGGGCGACCGATGCCTTCCTCTTCCAGCTTCTTCACAAGGCTCGCTTCGGTGTAACGCGGGGGCGGCTGGGTGAAGTGCTGTTCCGGCTTCACGTCGTTGATGCCGAGCTGGTCGCCCTGCTTCATCGCGGGCAGGCGGCGGTTTTCGTCGTTCTCGTCGTCGCTGTCGTCGCGGGATTCTTCGTAGAGTTTCAGGAAGCCGTCGAAGGTGACGATGGAGCCGGTCGCACGCAGGATGACGTCATCCGTGCCGTCGGAAATATCGACGGCGGTCTGGTCCATCACGGCGCTTTCCATCTGGCAGGCCATGGCGCGTTTCCAGATGAGTTCGTAAAGCTTGGTTTCCGCCGGGCCCAGATAGCGCGCGACCTGTTCGGGCGTGCGGTGGGCGTTGGTGGGGCGGATGGCTTCGTGCGCTTCCTGCGCGTTCTTGGCTTTGGATTTGTAGACGCGCGGGGATTCCGGCACGTATTTATCGCCATAAATTTCGCGCACGGTATGGCGCAACTGGGCGATGGCTTCGCCCGACAGCGTGGTGCCGTCGGTCCGCATATAGGTGATGAGACCCACCGTTTCGCCGCCGATTTCAACGCCTTCATACAGGCGTTGCGCTGTGCGCATGGTGTCGGACGCCGACATGCCGAGCTTGCGGCTGGCTTCCTGTTGCAGGGTCGAGGTGATGAACGGCGCGTAAGGGTGGCGCTTGGCCTGCTTGGCCTCGACATTCGTGACCTTGAGGGCCTTGCCTTCGATGCGGGCGACGGCGGCCTTGGCGTCGTGCTCGTTCGCCAGATCGAACTTGCCCAGCTTGTTGCCGGACAGGTGGGTCAGGCGGGCGAAGAAGGGCGCGCCGTCTTCCGTTTTGAGGCGGGCGGCGATGGTCCAGTACTCTTGCGTGATGAATTTTTCGATTTCGGATTCACGTTCGCACACCAGTCGCAGGGCGACCGACTGCACGCGGCCCGCGGAGCGCGAACCAGGCAGCTTGCGCCACATGATGGGGGAAATGGTGAAGCCGACGAGATAGTCGAGTGCGCGGCGCGCGAGGTAGGCGTCGACCAAATCCTTATCAACCGCGCGGGGCTGGTCGAAGGCGGCCTTGATGGCGGTCTTGGTGATTTCGTTGAACGCGACGCGCTGGACCGTGATGCCCTTCAGCATCTTGCTGTCGTTCAGCAATTCCTCGAGGTGCCATGAAATGGCTTCCCCTTCGCGGTCCGGGTCAGTTGCGAGATAGAGATGCGAGGCGCCCTTGAGCGCTTTCTTGATTTCGGCGATGGGTTTGCCGGCGCGTTCGCCCAGCTCCCATTTCATGGCGAAGTTTTCCTCCGGGTTGACCGAGCCGTCTTTCGGCGGCAGGTCGCGCACGTGACCGTAGGATGCAAGAACCGTGTAGTCCTTGCCCAGATATTTGTTGATGGTCTTGGCCTTGGCCGGAGACTCAACGACGACGACGGAATGTCCACTCATGGCTTTTGGGATTACAACAGGGACCCGGTTTTGTCCATCTCATACTCTATATACGGGTCGGATACAGGCTTTTCCGGGCCTAAAGAGACCCGATTGCCCGGGTGGCGGGTCAGCCGCCCGCCCAGTTCCCATTCCAATAATACGGTCTGGACGATGGGGGTGGGCAGGCGGGTTTCGCGGATAAGGTCGTCCACCCCCACCGGCACGGTGGCCAGCAGCGGGTAGAGCAGGTTGCGGGCGTCGTCCAGCGCGGTGCTTTCCGGTTCAGGGAAGGCGAAGTCGGTGGGCAGGCTTGGCGTTTCGCGCACCACGCGCAGTTCGCGCAGGCGCGCGAGGCTGTCGAGGATGTCGTTCGCGGACGATACCAGCGTCGCGCCATCGCGGATGAGTGCGTTGGGGCCGCCCGCGCGGGGGTCCAGCGGGTGACCGGGCACGGCGTATACCTCGCGCCCTTGGTCGGCGGCCATGTGCGCGGTGATGAGGGAGCCGGATTTCAGCGTGCCTTCCACCACCAGCACCCCCATGGATAACCCTGAGATGATGCGGTTGCGGCGCGGGAAATGCTGGGACGTGGGCTGCATGCCCAGGGGATTTTCGGCCACGATGGCGCCGCGCTGGGCCAGCTGGTCATACAATGCGCGGTTTTCCTGCGGGTAGACGACATCGACGCCGCCCGCGACCACCGCGATTGTGCCGGTCGCCAGCGTTACCGTATGCGCTGCCGTATCAATACCGCGCGCGAGGCCGGAGGTGACGACGAGGCCCGCGCGGCCCAGTTCCGTACTCAGCGTTTCGGCAAAGCGACGGCCCTGTAGGGAGGCGTTGCGGGAACCGACCACGCCGATGCCCGCCTTGTTCAGCAGCGATGCATCGCCGCGCACGGTCAGCGTCATCGGCGCGTCTTCTATGGCGGCGAGGCGCGCGGGGTAGCCTGTGTCGCCATAAACCAGCAGCGTTGCGCCCATCAGGGCGATGCGCTCCATTTCATCTTCCGCCTTTTCAAGCGGGCAGAGGTTGAGGGGGCGGACGCGGCCACCGCGACGGGAGAGTTCGGGCACCATTTCGGCTGCGCGCACGGCACTGCCGTAGCGTTCTATCAGGCGGCGGAAGGTGACGGGGCCTATGCCCTCGCTGCGGGCGAGGCGCAGGCGGGCCAGAATTTCATTCCGGCCAAGGGTCATGCCTGTTCCGTTTCGGCGGGTTGTTTTTTCCGGCCGATCTTCGGTTCCTCGCCTTTAAGGATACGGGCGATGTTGGCCTTGTGCTTGTACCAGACGATGAGGGAAATGGTGCCTATCATCCAGCACAGTTCGGGGCGGTAGAAATACGCGGTCGCAAACGGCGCCACCAGCATGGCCATGAGGGCCGAAAGCGACGAGATGCGCGTGACAGCAGCCGTAATGGCCCACGTCACACAGGCCGCAAGGCCTGCCAGCGGCACGAAGGCCAGCAGCACGCCCAGTGTGGTTGCGACACCCTTGCCGCCCCTGAATTTCAGCCAGACCGGAAACAGGTGGCCCAGCACCGCGCCCATGGCCGCGCCCATTTCCGCCTGCAAACCCCAGTGCGACGCGATGAGGACCGCAAGCGCGCCCTTGCCGCTGTCGAGAATGAGGGTCAGGAGCGCGAGGTCCTTCCGGCCCGTGCGCAGTACGTTGGTTGCGCCGATATTGCCGGAGCCGATGCTGCGGATGTCGCCCAGCCCCGCAAGTTTCGTGATGACGAGGCCAAAGGGGATGGAGCCGAGCAGGTAGCCCAGCGCCAGTGAGACGAATGCGAGTGTGGTGAAGTGTTGCGCGACGATGTCGTTCATCACGCTACTTTTGCGCCCTTACGCCTGAGGGGTCAAGGCTTGGTGCTGGAAGCGCCGGTTTTGCTGCCGCCGGTTGTATTATTTTTCGTGAGGGCGCCTTCAAACAGGATGCGCCGCAGGATGCCCGGCGTCAGCACCGAGAGCGGATTGATGCTGACATCGGGGTTGGATGTCGCGCCCTTGATGGAATAGGTGGCGGCGAAAATGCCGCTGCCTTTTTTGCCGCCGGTCAGGATGTCGCCCACCAGCGGGATGGAGGAGAGCATGGAGTTCACCTCCGACATCGGCACCACCGTGCCCTGCAAGGCCAGCGTGTCGGCGGCGGTGTCGATGTCGCCCTCAAAGGTGAGGCCAAGGCTTGAGCCGGAGGTACGCCCGTCTTTCAGCGAAATGGTGGGACCGCCGTTGCGGTTGAGAATGGTCAGCTCCGCTTCAGCGCGTTCGAATTTCAGGCCTGTGTCCTGTTCCAGAATGTTGAGCAGGCCGGGCAAAGACAGCAGGTTGATGAGTTTGGCCAGCACCGGCGCGCGCGCGACGGAGAAGTCTTTCAATACGATTTTGCCTTTGGCGTCGCCCGGCTGGCCGCCCTGCATGGGGCCTGCCTCCACCAGCAGCGTGCCGCCGCGCAGACGGTCGGTTACGCCGAGTGCTGCCAAACCTTTGCCCGCGCTTGCCGCGTTCAGCAGCAGGCCGCCCGCGTCGTAGCGCAGCTTCAGCGGCGCATCCATCGCGGTGCCGTCGAGGCTTGCGGATTTGACCGTGCCGCCGGTGTTGCCGATGAAGGCGCCGGTAGCGTTATCAAGCGGTACGTCCGCCAGATACAGGCGTTTCAGGTTCAGCGTGATGTCGTACCCCATGGGGGTTTTCGCGGTCTTCGGCGCGGTCGGCTGCGCCTGCGGCTGCACGTCCGGTTTTTTCGCGGTTCCCATGATGTCGCGCGCGTCGAAGGATGCGCCGGTGACTTTCGCCTTCAGGCTGTTTTCGGACGGCCATGCGGCTTCGATGTCGGCGTCGTTGGCGCCCAGACGCAGGCCTTTCAGCGTGGCTTTGGCCAGAACGGGTTCGTTCTTCGCGTCCCGCGCGAAGCCGACGCTGCCCGAGGCGATGGTCATGCCCGCGCCGGAAACAGCCAGCGTGTCGATGGACTGGATGAAACCCTTGTCCAGCGTGCCTGTCAGTTTCAGCGTGGCGGGCTGGCCTTTGGGCTTTACCGCATTGAACGGGTTGGTGAAGTCGATGGCGGCGTTGGTGATGTTGCCCGTGACCGCCAGCGCACCTTTGCCTGCCGGGGTGGTCTTCATGGTGATGTCGGCGGGGATGATGCCGTCGATGCGGTCTTCCAGCGTGCCGATGAATTTCTGGCGGATGGATTTATTGGTGTCGATGCTGGCCACGAGGTTCGACGCGAACGGGTCGGTCGGTTCGGGCGCGAAATACTCCGCCCAGTCCAGCGTCGCGGGCTGGCCGTCGAGCGCGCCCTTGCCGCTGATGCGGAAGTGAAGCTGGCTTGCTTCAAGGTCGAAGGCGGGGCCGGACAAAGCAAGGCCCTTCACCACGCCGGGGATGGACAGGTCGGTCAGTTTTGCATCCGCCTTCACGTGCACGTCTTCGATTTTCATGTCGTGCAATGTGGGGAAGTCGATGTCGAGCGCGACTTTCGCGCGGCCACGGGCCTGCGACGCGTCGAGCGACACTTTTTTGCGATACGCAATGGGTTCGCGGTCGAGGTATTCGAACACGGCAGGCACGCTGCCGTTCAGGTCGAGATGCAGGTAGGCGTGACCCTTGCCCGCTGTGATCAGGTCGTCCAGTTCAAGGGTGCCGCCGGTGACATCGAGGTTGCCGATATCGGCGCCATCGATTTTCAGTTTCAGCGCAAGTCCCTCAAACGTCCCGGTGCCGGTGGTGTTGCGCGCGGGCAGCATGGGGTTGCGGTAATCGACGGTGACGCCGGTGAAGTCGAACGCGGCCTTCACCGTGCCGGGTTCGATGTTCCAGCGGGTTTCGGCTTCCAGCTCGGCTTCGGCTTCGCCGGCAGTGATTTCGAAATCGGTTTCGTCAGGCTGCACGAAGCTGCGTTTGACGGTCAGCGGCACGTTCACGTCGATATGGGCGAAGCGGCCCTTGTCCATGCGGTCGACCAGCCAGTGGCGCGCGCCTGAATCCCACACCTGGGGCCATACGGCGGGCAGCGCGTCCACCGCCAGCACGGGAATGCTGGCGTTGACGTCGCCGGTCAGCGTATCCCAGCCGGCGCTGCCGGACAGTGCGCCCTTCAGGCCGAGGGTTATGCCCTTGACGGTGATTTCCGCGTTCTCCAGTTCCATGGTGCGGGTTTCGGGCGCGTAGCGGACGCGCAGGTCGAATTTGGTCAGACGCTGGTTTTCGAGGCCTTCGCCATAGCTGCGCGGCCAGTACAGCATGCCGTCATCCCCCTGCAATTGCAGGTTCAGCGACTGGAGGCTGAAATCGTTGTTGATGCGCAAATCGGCACGGCCCTGCACCATCATATCGATGACGGGCAGGTTGGCGGCGCGCAGGATGGAGCCGATCATGTCGCGCGTGCTGGTCTTGTCGATGCGGGCGACGGCGGTCAGTGTTTTGTCGGCGGCCTCATAAAGAAAATCGACGGCGGCATTGCTGCCGTCGTTCACGCCGGACAGGGTGGCCGAAATAAACCCTGAAATGGAACGCCCGCCGAATTCGGATGTCTGCTTCATTTCCACGGCGACGTTGCTGAAGCGGCGGATGATGGCTTCCTTCTGGTCCTCGAACACGACCTGCATGCCGGTGAATTTCACGTTGTCGATGGACGGGAGGTCGTCCGCGATGGTGTCGAGGTTGGGGATTTGCGTCTGCGCTTTTTCCTGGTTGGCGCCGGTGAGGGTGATGGTGCCGTCGGGCAGGCGGATGACGCGCAGGGACAGGTTGTCCACCTCCGCCGTGTCGTAATGGATGCGCGCCAGCAGCAAATGCCACGGCGACAGGCCCAGCCGGGCATGGCCGATGGTCAGGAATTCGCCGCGGGGGCCAAGCAGGCTGACATTGTCCATGGTCACGCCCAGCGGGTTGTCGCGGCCATGCCATTCCAGCGTCATGGTGCCGATGCGGAAGCGCAGGTGATCAGACCGGCTCATCAGTCTTTCGGCGATGCGGATAACGGGGGCGGCGTCGACCGGACCCTGCCGCAAACGCAGATAGAGCGCCGCGGCGCCCACGCCCGCCACGGTGTAAACGCCCAGCACCACGCACACCAGCGTACCCAGCACGCGGCGGCCGTTTTTGGTATGGCGGTACTTCACCTTCGCAGGTGTTTCGGGTGCGGGCGTCTGGGGTGACGCGCCCGGGTTGACTTCGTCGCTCATTCGTACAGATATAGCTTGAAAATGGCAGGAGCGACACCATGACCGACATTAAAGCAGGCGACAAGATTAAAGCAGGCGACCGGGCCCCGGATTTCACCCTCCCCGCAACCGGCGGGCAGACTGTTTCCCTGTCCGGCTACCGCGGCAAGCCGGTGGTTTTGTAT
>JAMIFL010000179.1:0-4759 GCA_035906295.1 Alphaproteobacteria bacterium
GTGGGCAATGAAATCGCGCGCGGGCTGGTGGCGTATGACGCGGTGGACGCGCGGCGCATCGCGGGGCTGAAAAGCGCGGACATCATGGCGGTCATCAAAACGCCGTTCCGGACCGAGATGGTCCACCGCAACGACATGGTGATGAAACATGACGCTTGAGCGCGCGATGCTGGATATGGCACGCGATGCGCGCGCGGCTGCGCGCGTGCTGGCGCAATTGCCGCCGGACCGTAAGAACGGCGCGTTGTGGGCGATGGCGGAGGCTATTTCTTCGGATGCCGACGCCATTCTGGCCGCCAATGCCAAGGACGTTGAAAACGCGAAAGGCCAGACCGACGCATTCCTCGACCGGCTGCGGCTTGATGCCAGGCGCCTGCAAGGCATTGCGGAGGGCATTGTTGCCGTGACCGATATTCCCGACCCCGTGGGGCAGGTGGTTAAAAGCTGGAACCGGCCCAACGGGTTGCGCATCGAACAGGTGCGCGTGCCCATCGGCGTGCTGGGCGTGATTTTCGAAAGCCGCCCGAACGTGACTGCGGATGCGGCGGCTTTGGGCATCAAATCAGGCAACGCGGTGGTGTTGCGCCCGGGGTCGGATTCGCTGGGTACCGCGCGGGCCTTGCACCGCGCACTGATTAAGGGGCTTGAGAAAGGCGGCGTGCCGGAAGCCGCCGTGTCGCTGGTGCCGGTGCCGGACCGTGACGCGGTGGGGCTGATGCTGTCGGGGCTTGAGGGCAATATCGACGTCATCATCCCGCGCGGGGGTAAGTCGCTGGTAGCAAGGGTGCAGGCGGAGGCGCGGGTGCCGGTGTTCGCGCATCTGGAAGGCATCTGCCATGTGTATGTGCACGCCGACGCTGACGCGGGCATGGCGCGGGACATTCTGTTGAACGCCAAGATGCGGCGCACGGGCATTTGCGGCGCGGCGGAGACGCTGCTCATCGACAGGAATTTCGCGCAAGGGGCGATGCTGGTGCAGGCGTTGCTGGACGCAGGCTGCGCCGTGCGCGGCGATGACACGGTGCGCGGCATGGACGCACGCGTGACGGCGGCCAGCGAGGATGACTGGCGCACCGAATACCTCGACGCCATTATCTCCGCCCGCGTGGTGGACGGGGTGGATGCGGCGGTTGCGCATATCAACACGTTCGGTTCGCACCATACCGACGCCATCGTGACGACGGATGCGGGGGTGGCGCAGCGTTTTTTACGCGAAGTCGATTCCGCGATTACGATGCATAATGCATCGACCCAGTTCGCGGATGGCGGGGAATTCGGGTATGGCGCGGAAATCGGCATCGCTACCGGGCGGCTGCATGCCCGCGGGCCGGTGGGGGCGGAGCAGCTTACGACGCTGCAAAACCGCGTTTACGGCACGGGGCAAACCCGGGGGGCGTAATTATCCACAGATGCGGTGCATCACCCTGTGGAGGGGTGTGTGGATAACTTGACGGTTGCCAGTGAATATTTTAATCCAGAGACGAATTTTTTTGCTGCGCCGGCGGGCGTGCAGGGGTTGATTTTAACGGCCCCGGCTTATTTAAAGGCCGACTTCGCAGGGGACTTAATCGCATGTCGTTTCTGAATATCTCTTTTCGCTCGAAAGCTGCCGCGCACGCGGTGGATGCCGATGACAGCGCGCCCGATATTTACGGCGCGGCGATGGAGATTGCGGGCAGCGCGTATCGGGGTTTCAAGGACAAGGGCAACGAGGTGCGTTCCAGCCTGTGGGACCATATCCAGCAGGTGGAAGGCCGCATCGTGCGGCGCTTCGCGGGCCGGGTGCCGGCTAAGGAGCT
This sequence comes from Alphaproteobacteria bacterium, assembly GCA_035906295.1. GTDB lineage: Bacteria > Pseudomonadota > Alphaproteobacteria > Micavibrionales > UBA1664 > UBA6145. The sequence goes on from JAMIFL010000179.1 coordinate 1,800, forward strand.
GTTCATCTACCGCGCCGCCACGGTGCTGCATGAACTGCCCGAGCTGAAGCAGCAGGCGCCGGACGGGCGCCGCGCACGGGTTTACACGCCGCAGGCATGGAAGGCCGCGTTGCGCGAACACCACATGCCGGAAGACTTCATCGACACGGTGGATGCGCTGGCGGTGCGGGAGGGCGAGGCGTATCTGGAGTATATCCGCCGCCTTGCGAACGACCCCGTGGCGCTTATCGTCAAGCTGCACGGCGACCTGCCGGAGAACATGTCGCGCACGCGCGGCAAGTTGCCGCACAAGGAAACGACCCGCCAGTTCCAGGACAAGAAAGCCTTCCTGTACCCCATGGCGGCCCTGTACCTGGAAGCCAGGGCGCATGGCGAAATCGGCGATATCAGCGTGGCGGAATACATCATGGGCAGCCGGTATGTGCCCCGGGCCCTGAAGAACCGCGAGGTTTTGCAGGCTTATTCCGGGCCGGACACGGTTATTCCGGATTCCCGGCTTGCCATGCCGGGCATGAGCACGGCGCGTAACGCGGCCCTGATGCTGCGGGCCATGTTGCCGAAGCAGGATTTGCGGTTCGTTCCATAAAAATCTGTTATTTATCCATAAGACCTGCTATTTCCGCACTCTAAAGACGGAAAAGGCAATCCCATGACCATGGTTTCCCCCAATCCATCGGGCATCCCGAAAGAGCAGCTGATGCCGCTGGTGTCGGCGTTCGCGGAGACGCCGGGCATCAACCTCGCGCTGTTCATCGCGGCGGGGGCGCTTCTGAACAAGAAGACGTGGGACGGGACGGATTATTCGACCCACTGGCTCAAGGTCGCGGACATCGACAACGACCATTTGAGCGATGAAGAAAAAATCATCGGCATCCTGCATGACGTGGTTGAAGATTCCGACTGGACCGTCGAAGACCTTGAAGCCGTCGGTTTTTCCGCGCGTGTGTGCGAAGGCGTGCGCCGGGTGACGAAAATCAAAGGCGAGAAATACATGGATGCCGTGCAGCGCTGCGCGCACGATCCGCTGGCGCGCAAAGTGAAGAAGCGTGACAACAAGCACAACATGGACCTGACGCGGTCCTTAAGCATCGGCACGCCGAAACAGCAATTCCTGTACCCGGTTTCCTACGCCTATCTCGACGCGGTCGAGAAAGAGGTCATTCCGGTCGGTTATTCCATCTGGAAGTTTTTGCAGATGCCGCGTTTTTCGCCGCTGCTGCGGCAGGATAGCTGGCATTACATAGCGGCCGAGACGACCGAGACGCCGCCGACGGAGCTGGTGAAACGTTTCGGTGCGCCCCGCGCCATCGCACGCGCGGCACGTAAGGAAGCGGCGCTGACGCCGTTGTCCTGAAATCTCAAGCATTTGTGAGTTTATGCCTCAGGCGAGGCGTGCCAGCGTCTGCGCGATGTGGGCGGCGCTGAGGCCTGCCTGTTCGTACTGCTTCTCGGGTTTGTCCTGATCCTGATACAGGTCAGGCAAATGCAGGGTGCGGATTTTACAGCCCGTATCCAGCGCGCCGGAAGACGCGAGATGTTGCAGCACGATGGCGCCGAAGCCCTGTGCCGAGCCTTCTTCGATTGTGACCAGCGCCTTGTGATTTTTGGCGAGGTCTTCCACCAGTTTCGTATCCAGCGGTTTGGCGAAACGCGCGTCGGCAATGGTGGCCTTGATGCCGCGCTGTGCCAGTATGTCGGCGGCACTTGTGCATTCGTTCAGGCGCGTGCCGTAGGACAGGATGGCGACGTCGCCGCCTTCGCGCACGATGCGGCCACGCCCGATGGGCAGAATCTGCGCCGTTTCGGGCATAGCCACGCCGTAGCCGTTGCCGCGCGGGTAGCGCAGGGCGCAGGGGCCCTGGTCGTAGGCGGCGGCGGTGGCGACCATGGCGGCCAGTTCGGCCTCGTCGGACGCTGCCATCAGCATCATGTTGGGCAGGCAGCCGAGATAGGCGATGTCGAACGCGCCCGCGTGGGTTGCGCCGTCGGCGCCCACCAGTCCCGCGCGATCCATGGCGAAGCGCACGGGCAGGTTTTGAATGGCGACGTCGTGGACCAGTTGGTCATACCCGCGTTGCAGGAAGGTGGAATAGACGGCGCAGAAGGGCTTGAGGCCTTCGGCGGCGAGGCCTGCGGCGAAGGTCACGGCGTGTTGTTCGGCGATGCCGACGTCGAACATGCGGTCGGGGAAGGCGTCGCCGAAAATATCCATGCCGGTGCCGCCGGGCATGGCGGCGGTGATGCCGACGATGCGTTTGTCGGCACGGGCCTGTTTCACCAGTTCGTGGCCGAAGACGGATGTGAAGCTGGGGGCGTTGAGCTTGGTTTTTTCCTGCGCGCCGGTGACGACGTCGAACTTCGTGACGCCGTGCATTTTATCGGCGGCGGATTCAGCCGGGGCGTAGCCTTTGCCCTTTTTGGTGATGGCGTGCAGCAGGATGGGGCCGCCATGCGGCGTATCGCGCAGGTTGCGCAGGATGGGCAGCAGCGTGTCGAGGTCGTGGCCGTCGACGGGGCCGATGTAGTAGAAGCCCATTTCCTCGAACAGCGTGCCGTGGCCAAGGGCGGAACGCGCGGTTTCCTCGGCGCGGCGGGCGGCGTCGCGGATGGGGGCGGGCAGGATTTTTACGACCTTCTTCGCGGTTTCACGGGCGCCCATATAGGGTTTCGATGATACAAGCTTGGTGAGGTAGCGGCTCATCGCGCCGACGGGGGGCGCGATGGACATGTCGTTGTCGTTGAGGATGACGATGAGGTTGGAGCCGATGGCGCCTGCGTTGTTCATCGCTTCATACGCCATGCCGGCGGACATGGCGCCGTCGCCGATGACGCAGATGACGTTGTTGGCCTTGCCCTGCAAATCGCGCGCCACGGCCATGCCGAGACCGGCGGAGATGGAGGTGGAGGAGTGCGCGGCGCCGAACGGGTCGTATGCGCTTTCCGAGCGTTTGGTGAAGCCG
>JAMIFL010000180.1:0-6691 GCA_035906295.1 Alphaproteobacteria bacterium
CATGGGCATCAAGCGTTGCCAGCGCGGCGTTGGCGAAACGGTTGTCGTTGGTGATTTCATGGCCGAACAGCCAGTCGGGCCGGATGACCGGGTGGCGGATGTCGGGCAGTTCGACTTCCGCGATGATGAGGCCCTGATGGGGGCCGGAGAAGACATCCACCTCCCATGTCAGCCCGTCTTCCGGGATGGTGTAGCGGGTCTTGGCGATGCCGTTGCCGGTGCAGAAGCGGGCGAGCATTTCGTCGGCATCACCGGCGGGGACGGGGTATTCGAATTCGGGCGCGGCGCCGTTCACGCGCAGGCCCTTGATGGTGAGGTAGGCGGCATCGCCCTTGCGGCGGACGCGGACGGTTTTTTCAGGATTGTCGCTGATATAGCCCTGCGTGATGGTTTCGGGCACGGCGTCGCCCAGGTCGGGTTCGCGCAGCAGGAGGTAACGGCGTTCGATTTCAGTTGCCATATCGTCATGTAAGCGCATCGCAATCCTGTGCGCAAGCCGTTGATGGCGACTTGCCGGGATTCAGCCATGCAACTAGATACTGTTCATTCCTAACTGACGTGGAGATTCACTCATGCTTCGTACCCTGACCTGCGCTGCGCTTGCGCTCGGTTTCCTTACCATCGCCCACCCGGCTTCGGCCGCCAATGGCTGCGATTCCCTGCCGTCGCACGACGCGCTGCAAAAGGCGCTGAAAGACGCGCGCGCAGCCGATAACGGCGGCCTTGGCCTTGACATGTGGGGTACGGTGGTGGACCGCGCGGGCGAGGTTTGCGCCGTGGCCTATACCGGCGACAAGGTGGACGCGCAGTGGCCGGGGAGCCGCGTGATTTCGGCGCAGAAGGCGAACACGGCGAATGCGTTCTCGCTCAAGGGTCTCGCGCTTTCGACCGCGAACCTTTATGCGGCGACGCAGCCCGGCGGGTCGCTGTTCGGCCTGCAGGAAAGCAACCCGGTGAACGTGCAGGCAGCCTATAAAGGCCCTAACAGCAGCTTCGGCACCGGGCGCGACCCGATGGTGGGGCAGACCGTGGGCGGCGTGAACGTGTTCGGCGGCGGCCTGCCGCTGTACAACGACAAGGGCGACATCGTGGGCGGGCTTGGCGTGTCGGGCGATACGTCGTGCGCGGACCACAACATCGCATGGCGCCTGCGCAACGCGGTGAAGCTGGACTACGTGCCGAAAGGCGTTTCGCCGGATAACAACGACGCCATCATCTACGATATCGGGATGACCAAATCGGACAGCGGGTTCGGCCATGTGAAATGTGGCGGCAAGGAAGATGCGGTTGCCAAGGACCTGCCGAAGACGCAGACCGTCGCTGCCCCGGCCACGGATGCGGCTGCACCGGCGGCCCAGTAACCGCCCGCGCCAATACGAAACGGCCCGCTTATCGCGGGCCGTTTTTTTATGCGCATTGCGCCTTGTGGCGGAGGTAATGGTCGGCCAGCACGCAGGCCATCATCGCCTCGCCTATCGGCACGGCGCGGATGCCGACGCAGGGGTCGTGGCGGCCCTTGGTGAGAATTTCGGTTTCCTCGCCCTGTTTGTTGATGGTGGGCTTGGGCGTGAGGATGGAACTGGTGGGTTTCACCGCGAAGCGGACGATGATGTCCTGCCCCGAGGAGATGCCGCCGAGGATGCCGCCCGCGTGGTTGGATTGAAAATCGGCCTTGCCGTTTTTCATGCGGATGTCGTCGCCGTTCACTTCGCCGCCCAATTCCACGACCCCGAAACCGTCACCGATTTCGACGGCCTTGACCGCGTTGATGGACATCATGGCCTTGGCGAGGTCGGCATCAAGCTTGTCGTAGACGGGCGCGCCCCAGCCAGCGGGAACGCCGGAGGCGATGATTTCGATGACGGCGCCCGCGGAGGAGCCGGCCTTGCGCACGCCGTCGAGGTAGTCTTCCCAGTTGGCGGCGGCCTGCCTGTCGGTGCAGAAGAAGGCGTTTTCGTTGACCTGCGACCAGTCGACGTTATCGCGGTTGATTTTGTGGGGGCCTATCTGGATGACGTGGCCTTTCAGGGTCACGCCCGGGATGATTTTGCGGGCCACGGCGCCTGCGGCAACGCGCGATGCGGTTTCACGCGCGGAGGAGCGCCCGCCGCCGCGGTAATCGCGGATGCCGTATTTGGCGTCGTAGGTGAAGTCGGCGTGGCCGGGGCGGAACTTGTCCTTGATGTCGGAATAGTCTTTCGATTTGGCGTCGACGTTTTCGATCATCAGGGAGATGGGATGGCCGGTGGTCTGCCCCTCGAACACGCCGGAGAGGATTTTGACCGCGTCAGGTTCCTGCCGCTGCGTGACGAAGCGCGAGGTGCCGGGTTTGCGCTGGTCGAGGTATTGCTGGATGTCGGCTTCCGACAAGGCGAGGCGCGGGGGCACGCCGTCAACCACCACGCCGATGGCGGGGCCGTGGCTTTCACCCCAGGTCTGGTATTGAAACAATGTGCCGAAACGGTTGCCGCTCATAATTTGTGCCCTTCTCTCCAGCCATGCTAGCCATAAAGAGGAAAAAGGGAATAGCGCATGAAAACCATCGGTTTGCTGGGCGGGGCCAGCTGGTCGTCCACCCCGTTATTCTACAACACGATCAACGCCATGGTGAACGAGCGGCTGGGGGCTTTCCATTCAGCCGACATCATCATGCTTTCGCTGGATTACGACCCCATCAAATCGCATTATCCGGCGCGCGGATGGGACAAAATCGCGCCCATCATGGCCGAACGCCTGCAAAGGCTGGATGCCATGGGGCCGGATTGCATCGTCATCTGCAACAACACGCTGCACAAGGTTTACGACATGATCGCGCCGACGCTTCGGCTTAAGGCGCCGGTCATCCACCTGATTGACGAAACCGCCGTCGAGGCGCAAGCGCGCGGCATGAAGAAGCTGCTGCTGACCGGCACGCAGACGACGATGGAAGACGGGTTCATCAGCCGCAAGCTGGAAGCCGCCGGATTTACGGTGGACATTCCCGCGCCCGGGGACCGCGCGCTCATCCAGTCAATCCAGACGCCGCTGTCGCTGGGCGACCTCAACCCCGCGTTCCGGGGGCAGTTCAAAGACATGTTCAACCGTTACGGCGGGTATGACGGCGTGATTCTGGCCTGCACCGAATTGCCGCTGGCGATTTCGGACGCCGAAACAAACGGGATGCCGGTTTTGAACACCATCGACATCGGCTGCCGCGCGGCGGTTAAATTCGCGATCAGCTGAGGCTGACCTTCTCCTTCTGGGTGGACAGGGTGCCGTGGTCGATGATGGCGACGGTCAGGCGGGAAATGCAGACGCGCTTGCCGGTGGATTCTTCCACGATGTCGGTTTGCCAGACCTGCGTGCGTTTGCCGACATGCATGGGCGTTGCGGTGCCGATGACGTGGCCGGATGTTACGGCGCGGATGTGGTTGGCGTTAATTTCCAGACCCACGGCGCGGTATTTATCGGGGTCGATGGTCATCCACGATGCGATGGAGCCGAGGCTTTCGGACAGCACGCAGGATGCGCCGCCGTGGAAAATGCCGAAGGGTTGCGTGGTGCGGTGGTCCACCGGCAGGCGGCCGCGCAGGAAATCGGGGCCGACTTCGGTGAATTCAAAGCCGAGATGCGCGGTCATGTTGGCGTTGCGCACGGATTTGAGCTGGTCGAGCGTGTAATCTTTGAACCATATCGTCATGGCGGGCAGTTTAGACCGCCCGCCATGGGATGGCCAGCTTAACGCGCGGCCATACGCGGGGCGGCCAGCGTTTCGGCGAAGAAGGCCAGCATGGCGGCCCATGAGCGTTTGTCGGCCTTTTCGTTGTAGGCGACGCCCTTGGCGGGGTCGTTGCCCGCATCGACCTGCGTGAAGGCGTGGACGGCGTAGGCGTATTCGGTGAAGAACCAGTCGGCCTTCGCGGCGTTCATTTCCTCGGTGAAGGCTTTGACTTCAGCCGGGGGAACCATGGGATCGGCGGCGCCGTGCTGGATGCTGATGGCGGCCTTGACGGCACCCGGCGTGGTGACCGGCGCGGGGGTTGCGAGCGCGCCGTGGAAGCTGACGACGGATTTCACGTCATCAAGCCCCATGCGGGCCAGTTCCAGCGCCATGGTGCCGCCGAAGCAGAAACCGATGGCGGCGATGCGGGCGGTGTCGACGCCTTCCAGCAACTTCGCGTAATCGACCGCGGCCTGAATGCGCCGGTGGGCGAGTTTGACGTCGGATTTGTATTTGGTGGCGAGGGTGCCGGCTTCGGACTGGTCCTTCGGTTTCACGCCCTGCCCGTACATATCCACGGCGATGGCGTTGTAGCCTGCGGCGGCCAGCATGTCGGCGCGCTGTTTTTCGTGGTCGGTCAGGCCCATCCACTGGTGGAAGACGAGCACCACGGGCGCGCCCGGCTTATCGGCGCGGGCGAGGTAGCCTTCCATGGTGGTATCGCCGTCTTTGTAGGTCACGGTTTCACCGGCCATGGCGTTGCTTCCAATCATCAGGGTCAAAATAAACGCGAAAATGCGCAGCATGAGATACCTTCCTCGTTTGAAAAACCAAGGGGGCCGCGCGGCCCCCTTTTTTTACGTTGTTATGCCGCGTCCTTCGAAGGGGCGGCGGTGCCCGCCATCTGGCTGAGGAGTTCGGCGGTGGCGCCTGCCGCTTCCGGCTGGACCATGCCGACGGTGTGGTAGCCGCTATCGACGTGCAGGATTTCGCCGGTGACGCCGGAGCCGAGGTCGGAGAGCAAATAGAGGCCCGACTTGCCGACATCTTCGATGGAGACATTGCGCTTCAGCGGCGCGTTCAGTTCGTTCCATTTCAGGATGAAGCGGAAATCGCCGATGCCGCTTGCGGCCAGCGTCTTGATGGGACCTGCCGAGATGGCGTTGACGCGGATGCCGCGGGAGCCGAGGTCGGTTGCGAGATAGCGCACCGACGCTTCAAGCCCGGCCTTGGCGACGCCCATGACGTTGTAGTGCGGCATGACGCGTTCGGCACCGTAGTAGGTGAGCGTGAGGAGCGAGCCGCCCTCGCCCATCAGTTTCGCGGCGCGCTGGGCCACGGCGGTGAAGGAGTAGATGGAAATATCCATCGTGCGCTTGAAGTTTTCGCGCGTGGTGTCGAGGTAGAGGCCGTCGAGTTCTTTCTTGTCGGAAAACGCGATGGCGTGAACGACGAAGTCGATTTTGCCCCAGGCTTTTTCAACTTCGGCGAAGGCTGAGTCCATCGATGCGTCATCCGTCACGTCGCAGGGCATGACGAGTTTGGAGCCGATGGAATCGGCCAGCGGCTTGACGCGCTTTTCCAGCGCCTCGCCCTGATAGGTGAAGGCCAGTTCGGCCCCTTCGGCGGCGCAGGCGGTGGCGATGCCCCAAGCGATCGAACGATCGTTGGCGACCCCCATAATCAAACCCTTTTTGCCTTCCATCCAGCCTTTGCGCTCGGTCATTGTCATTCCTTTGTAACGGTCTTTAACCAACGGGTTTTAGCGCCGTTGGGCGTAAAAGGAAAGGCTTTAGGGGGATAATCCAGAGGTGTTTTAGGCGTTTTGCAGCGCGGGCGCGCCTGCGCCGGCGGGGCGCAGGGCCGCGAAGCGGCTGAAGCCGCGGGCTTTGGCCCATGCGGTCAGGTCTTCGACCTGCGAGTCGCCGGGCATGGCGTAGAGGAACGCGCAGAAGGCATAGCCCTGCGGGTTGTCCGTGACGCGGCCAAGCTTGGCGGGATAGGGGCAGTTGTTGAAGCGCGGCATGTCGTCTTCATTCAGGAAGATGCGCAGTTTCTGGGCGCTTTCCTCGAAATAGCGGCAGCAGCTATTGTGCAGGTGGTCGTTGTAAAACCAGCGGTTGCCGTCATGGCGGGTGAAATCGGGGTGCAGGCGGTCCGCCGGGTCGACGTACCCGGTGACACCCTGACGGATGGCTGCGAACAGCCGGTTGAGAGGCCCTTTCACCATACCCGAATTATGCGCCCGCATCGGGTAACAATTTCTTAAGATATGCTGCGGCGCATAAGCAAAAGGCCGGACGTTGCGGCCCGGCCTTTCACTATCCATGGAGGAGGGACTTAGTTGATGACTTTCCAGGTACCGTCCGGGTTCTGGCAGGCGGTGCCGGTCGCGGTCTGCTGCTGGCCGCCGACGTAGATGGTCTGCTGGTATTCGCGGCAGTAATTGCCGGAGGAGGAGCGACCGTCACGCACCGGGGTGTAGGTGCCGGAGTTGCCGGATTGCGGGTTGTTCCACGAAATCGTCTGGCCGATGGGGGCGACGTAGGAACGGCTCTGGGCCTGTTGTGCATAAGCGATGTCCGCCTTGTCGAGGCTTGCGCCGAGCGAGGAACCGACCAGAGCGCCGAGCAGAACGCCCACGCCCGTGCCGACCAGCTGGCCGCGGCCGCCGCCGAACTGGGAGCCGGCGAGACCGCCAACAACGGCGCCGACGCCGGTGCCGATTTGCTGTTTGTTCAGGCCGCCGCCGGTGTTGCCGGACGCGTCATAGGTGTTGTTGTAGCCGGTACCGGCGCAGCCGGCGACTGCGGTCGACGCGATCAGCACGGCGGTAAGGGCGAAATTACGAAGCGACATGTGGTAGTCCTTTCCTGTCACATTAAACTGAATTAATTACGCAGTTACTTTAGGGCAAAAGGATGACCATTCAATGACGTTCTTACAGCTTGAGTCCGGAACCGATCCATTCAGCCTTTTTCACGAATGGCT
>JAMIFL010000181.1:0-4070 GCA_035906295.1 Alphaproteobacteria bacterium
CCTCGCCGTAGTTTTCGCGGCGGTGGCTGGTGACCAGCACGATTTTCCTGTCGCGCCCGATTTGCGGAATGGGGTCGCGGCTGGTTTTGTTGATGATGTCGCGCGTGGCGAACAGCGCGTCGATGACCGTGTTGCCGGTGACGAACACGTTCTTGGCGATGCCCTCGCGGTGCAGGGCTGCGGAGGATTCAAGCGTCGGCGCGAAATTCCAGTGCGCGATATGGCCGAGCAGGCGGCGGTTGGCTTCCTCCGGATAGGGGGAATAATTGTCGCCGGTGCGCAGGCCCGCTTCGATATGCGCGATTTCGATGGGCGTATCGCGCAGCCCTTTCTTCCAGAAATGGTCGTAGCTGTAATAGCCCGCGATGCCGCCGATGAAGGCCGAGGTCGTGTCGCCCTGAACGGCCACCACGTCCGGGTGCACCTGTTCGATGACGTCGTGCAGGCCCGAAAGCAGGCGCCCTGCGAGGTGGGAGAGGGGCTGCCCGTGCGTCATCACGTCCAGCGTGTAGTCGCGGGAAACGCCGAACCAGTCGAGAATGGGGTACACCATGTCGGTGTGCTGGCCCGTGGCGCAGACCGCGACGTCCGATTTTCCGCTGGCCTGCAGCGCCTTGATGAGCGGCGCCATTTTAATGGCTTCGGGCCGTGTGCCGATGATGGCGAGGACGCGGCGTTTGGAGCTGGATTGTTTCGCGGGTTGCGGGCTCATGAAAGGCTTTCCGGGTGTTTGAAGATTGGTTGCACGTTGGAATGCAACGCATTGGTTTTGTTTTCTATCTTTAAGCGAATAAGTCTGTAGGCATATTTTGTGCGCTGCGCAATCGTTTACGTTGAAACGCATGCAAAAAGCTACAAAAATAAATTTTCATAACGTGGTTTTCTGGGGGCCGCTATGGTTTGCAAATCCGGCAGGCGAGGGGGTGCAACCTTGACCTGCATGCCGATACGAACGAAGCTTTGAGGCCACGTAGAAAGATTTCCATGACAAGCAGCCTTTCCCAGCCCCGGCGCCTGATGGCCGCAACCGCCACAGCCGGGCTGCCCGGTTGATGGCGGGGGTCGATAAGGCTGGCATGAATAAGACGGGCATTATCGTTCCGTGCTGGGACACCTTGCGCCATGACGCCGCCGCCTACGCCAAATTCGTAGACGCGGTATCGCGTCTTGAAAGCGCGGGCGGTATCGTCGTGCTCTCAGGCAACCTCACCGCCGCCGCGGGCACCATCCTGCGCGACCATATTCCGCAAAGCTTCGTGGCCTCGCCTGCCATTCTTTCGCCCGCGCGCCTTGCGCGGTTATGTACGAAAATCTACGCCTATGACGGCGCCGCGCTGTCGCCGCTGTCGCTGCCCGTGCCGCAGACCGCGAAGACCCCGCGTTTCGGGTACATTGTTTCCAACGGCTTCGGCCTGGGCCACGTGACGCGCATGAAGGCGCTGGCGCGGGGGCTTTCGGCCTACGGCCCGCATAGTTACATGAGCTATTCCGGCGGCATGGTGGGCGATGCGTTCTACCTGCCCAGCCACCAGTACCTGCATCTGGACGCCATGGACGGCCACGCCTACACCCGCGAAGCGACGATGCGGTATTTCGATTACGCCCGGCCCACCCATGTGTTTTACGACGGTAACGCCATGCCCGACGGCCTGCTGGCGGCGCTGGCCGCGCACCCGCGCATGCACCTGACATGGGTGCGCCGCGGCATGTGGCAGCCTGACGTGGCCCCGCGCTTCATGGCCTTGCAGGCGCTGGCCGACCTTGTCATCGAACCCGGCGACCTGTCCGAAACCTATGACACCGGCCCGAGCTGGCAGGCGCGCGGCGCCTACGCGCAGCCCGCCCGCTTCCTGAAAACCCCGCCGGTGAAGGCGTTGCAGGAAGCGCACCGCCCCCGCGCGGCGGCGCGGGAAGACCTCGGCCTGTCCTACGCGGGGCGGTATGCGCTGCTGATGCTGGGCGCAAGCCAGAAGGCGGAAGATGCCGCGGCGCTGGCGCAGGTCATCGAACAGGTGCGCATGACGGGCATAACCCCGGTCATCGCGCACTGGCCCATTTCCCATGCCGAACCGCCGCGCGTGGACGGTGCGGTGACCATCGAGCGCATGCCCATCGCGCATCTGTACAATGCCTTCGACGTCATCATCAGCGCCGCCGGGTATAACAGCTTCCACGAACTGGTCGCGGGCGGCCACGCCACCGTGTTCATTCCGCAGGAGGATGAGGGCCGCGACCAGCAACTGGCGCGCGCGCGTTACGCCGCCGATAACGGCATGGCGCAGATGGTGCGCCGCTTCGAGCTGGACCGCCTGCACGACGCCATCGCCAAAGCGCGCGCGCATGAAGGCAGGGCGGTATGGCTGGAAGACTGGGATGCGCTGGCAGCCGCGCTGGACGTGCAGCCCGGCGACATGGCCACCGTGCCGTTCCAGAAACAGGCGCTCATCAACCCCGCGGGCGTGAAGCGGCTTTACCGTGGCTGGAAAAAGCGGCACCGCGGCGTGTATGCCAACGTCTTCGCGCTGGCGCTGAACATGGATGCCGGAAAGGCGCTGCGCCGCCTGAAGGGCATGGACCCGAAAACCACCATCGTCATCACCGACACTGTACCGCCCATCGTGCTGCGCCGGGCGGGATACAGGTATCTCTGGCTCAATCGCGGCATGCTTTCGCCCTACGGCTTCAAACGCCAGATGCTGGCGTGGCTGCGCCTGTGGCGGCCATCGGCGGTTAAAAATCTCGGCTAAATCAGGTCGCCGTACACTTCGGACAGGTCGCGCGCAACAATGTCCCACTGCCGCGTTTTCGCAATCCACGCGCGCGCGTTTTCACCGCAGGTGCTGCGCAGTTCTGCGTCGTTCAGGAAAATTTCCAGTTGCGCCGAAAGGCTGCCCGCGTCGTCCTTGGCATGCATAAGCCCCGTGACGCCGTGCGTGACGATTTCTTTCAGCGGCAGCACGTCGGACACGATGACGGCTTTCTCCATCGCCATCGCCTCGAACGGTTTCAACGGGCTGATGATTTCGCACACCGGCTGCCCCTTGCGCGGGAAGGCCGCGATGTCGACGATGGAATAGGCCAGCGGCACGTCTTCGAACGGCAGGCGGCCCGGGGTGACCAGCATGTCTGCCAGCCCCAGTTCTTCCGCCATGGCCTTGAGGGGTTCCAGCATGGGGCCGGTGCCGATCCACAGCAGGCGCAGATCGTCGTGCAGGGATTCAGGCAACAGGGCCACGGCCTGCAACAGCAGGTCCAGCCCCTCATACTGCACGAAGGACCCGATATAGCCGATGACGGTCTTGCCCGCGCATCCCATGCGTTCGGCGAAGGCGGCATCGCGGGGGCGGGGGGCGAATTGCGCAAGGTCCACCGCATTGGGCGCGACGGTGATTTTATGCGCGTCGATGCCCTGGCCGATGAGCCAGTCGCGCAACGCGCCCGTGATGGCGACGACATGGTCCGCCGCGCGCGCGGTTTCAAGTTCCAGCTTCCCGGCCAGCGCGAATTTCTCGGTCGCGGCATAGGCCGGATCTTTCGACCAGCGGCTGACATGCCAAAGCCCGCGCATTTCATAGATGGAGGGCAAATCAAGTCGCCGCGCCGCCTCAACCCCCGCAAGCCCGCACAGATAGTTGGACGCGGTGTGGATGAGCGCCGGGCGCATCTCCCGCGCCTGCCGCACGAGGTAATCGGCGGCGTGTTCCAGATACTGGTCCATCGGCATGTCCCATTGCCCGCGGCCCGTTTCGCTATCGAAACGATAAGGCACGCCGTCGATGGCGTCAGCCGTCAGGCCGCGGCCGTCGATGCGCGTATCGGCGGGGTAGCCCGCGCGCGTGACCACGCGCAGATCCCACCCCTGCGCCTTCAGCGCGCGGGCAAGGCCCTGCGTGCGCGTGGCGTAACCGCTGGAATGAAAGGGCAGGGACTGGTGCGCGTTGTAAAGAACGCTGCGCGCCCGTGGCGTGAAGCTGGGCTTGGCGGCCAGCGTGAAGGCGGGCGCGTCGGCGAGGTAGCGGGCCTGCCCGGCAAGCCGCGCTTCAAGCGCGTCGCATGCGGGGTCCGCCTCG
>JAMIFL010000182.1:0-19510 GCA_035906295.1 Alphaproteobacteria bacterium
GTGCGTGACGATGCGCCGTCTGCCCTGAACGATACGGTCAACATGCCGAACGGCAGCAACACCGCCACCGGCAACGTGCTGACCAACGATACCTTCGGTCAGGACACCCCGGTTCCGGTTCTGTCGGTTGTTTACAACGGCCAGACCTACAACCTGCCGCAGAACGGCACGAACGTGACGATCACGGGCGCCCATGGCACCCTGGTCATCAACTCGACCGGCGCTTACACCTACACCTCCAGCAACGCCACCACGGGCACCGATGTGTTCCGCTACACGATCCGCGACTACGACGGCGATACGTCCACCGCGAATCTCAGCGTCACCATCGCCGATATCGACACCGTCCCGGTCGTCGACAACTCGTCCGTGTCGGTTGATGAAACCAATCTGGCTTCCGGCCCGATTGCCATCTCCGGTCAGGTTGGCGCCAACTACTTCAACGACGGCCCCGGCTCCATCGCCGCGGTCAACCAGTTCACTGCCGGCGGTTCGCTGCTGGGCGGTTCGCTCAAATCGGGCGGTTCCCCGGTCACGGTGACGCTCTCGGGCAACACCTACACCGGCAAGGACGCCACGGGTAAAACGGTGTTCACGCTGGTGGTCGCTTCCACCGGTGCCTACACCTTCACCCAGTACGAGCAGCTGGACCACGCCGATGCCACCAACCCGAACGACGTCATCACGCTGAACTTCACCGTTCGCGGGACCGACGCCGACGGCGACACCGACACCGGCATCATCACCGTCAACGTGCTGGACGACGCTCCGGTCGCGGTCAATGACAGCTTCCTGTCCTCGACCTCGACGGCCACCGGCAACATCCTGTCGAACGACAATATCGGTCAGGACACCCCGGGCCGCGTCTACGATGTCACCTTCGGTGGCACCACCCAGACGCTGCCGGCCAACGGCACCAACGTCACCATCACCAACAGCGCGGGTACGCTGGTTATCAATTCGACCGGCCAGTTCACCTTCACCCCGCCGCTGCCGGGTCAGGGCACGACCTTCACCTACCGCGTCATCGACGCGGACGGTGACCTGTCCTCAGTTGACGCCAACCACGGTACGGTTGTCGTCGACACCGACGGCACGCCGACGGTGACCGACACCTCCGCCACCGTTTACGAAGCCGGCTCGCACACTGCGACGGGCGCCGTAACCGGCAACTTCTTCGGCGACGGTCCGGGCACCTTCATCACCTGCGGCAACTTCTCGGCCGGCGGCTCCCTCCTGGGCGGCGCGCTGAAATCGGGCGGCTACGCGGTGACTGTGACCAACACCGGCACCGGTTATGTCGGTACCGCCAACGGCCAGACGGTCTTTACCCTGACCATCGCCGCCAACGGCGCGTACACCTTCAACCTGTACAAGCCGCTGGATCACGCCAACGCCAGCAACCCGGCAGACATCATCAACCTGAACTTCCAGGTTTGCGCACGGGATGCGGACGGTGACGTCGGTCACGGTACCCTGACCATCAACGTGGTCGACTCGGCACCGATTGCCACCAACGATACGGTCATCTACTGCGACCAGGACTACTTCCACAACGGCAACCTGATCACGGGCTTCAACCCGGCGTCCGGCACCGGCGGCGTGGATACCCTGGGCTGGGATTCGCCGACCTCCGTCTACGCCGTCTCCGGCGCATCCGGCGGCTCGCAATCCATCAACGCGAATGGTGCGACCACCATCATCGGCCAGTACGGCACGCTGTATGTGTTCGCGAACGGCGCTTACGTCTACACCTCCGAAGTGGCAGGCAAGCACACCGATACGTTCACGTACTACCTGAAGGACTTCGACGGCGACACCTCGTCGGCGACCCTGAAGGTCACCTCGCAGGACGGCATCGACAACCGCTCGATCATCACCGCCACCGGCGGCACGACGAACGGCACCGGCGGCAGCGACGCGATCATCGCGTACGCGGCCCACGTCAACGACACCGTCTATGCCGGTGCTGGCGACGACGTCATCATGGGCTGGTCGGGTGACGACCAGCTGCATGGCGGCGCCGGTAACGACGTCCTGTTCGGCGAATACGGCCGCGACACCCTCTGGGGCGATGCTGGCGCCGACGTGTTCGTCGCCGACCGCAGCGACTTCGATGGCGCAAGCAAGGGCAAGTACTTCGACACCGTCAAGGACTTCAACGTCTCCGAAGGCGACGTCATCGACCTTGGCAACCTTATCGACAACGGTTCGGCCGCCCAGGCCGCGATCAACAGCTACGTCCGTGCTGTCGGCTCGGCCAGCGGCACCATGCTGCAGGTCAAAAACGCCGCCGGCGCCTGGCAGGACGCCATGTTCATCGAAAACCACACGTCGCTCGACGTTCAGTCCCTGCTCAACAGCGGGAACCTGGAAGTCCAGTAACGCGTTAGGGTCTCTTAAGTCATTGGCAAGGGCCGGAAATTTCCATCGGCTCTTGCCTTTTATGGGTTTATGCGGTATCCGTCACATTGCGAGTATTCAAAAATCAGGGGTCATGCTGTGAGCACCAACTTCAAAAAACTTCTTCTGTGCACGGCGCTGTCGCTGGGCATCTCCTTCACCGGCGTCACTGCCAAGGCTGAAGAACTGAGCCTCGAAAAGGCTGTCGCCCGCGGCGTTGTCACCAACCCCGAATACGGCGTCGTCGCCAACAACCGCATGGCCACCCAGGAAGAACTGGAACAGGGCGAAGGTCTCTACCTCCCCTCCATCGACCTGCGCGCCGCCGGCGGCATTGACTGGAACGAAAACGGCAACACCCGCATCCGCGGCGAAGACAACGGCGACGATCGTAAAATCTACGACTACTCCGCCACCCTGACCCAGATGCTGTTCAACGGCGGGTCCACCTCCTCCGAAGTCAAACGTCAGGGCAGCCGCGTGAAATCCGCCGCCTACCGCGTGGAAGAAGCCGCCCAGCTCATCGGCCTCTCGATTGTCGAGGCTTACCTCGAAGTCATGCGCCAGCGCGACCTGCTGCAAATCGCCAAGGACAACGTCCAGGAACACCTCTCGATGCTGAACGAAATCCGTTCCGGCGCCCAGGCTGGCCGTTCCACCGAAGCTGACGTCAATCAGGCCGACTCCCGCGTCGCCGCCGCCCGTGCAAACGAGGCGACCGTGCGCCAGACCCTGCGCAACGCCGAATCGCAGTTCATCCGCGCTTCCGGCGAAAAACCGGACGTTCTGGTGATGCCGCAGGTCCCGGCCGACCAGCTCCAGTCCTCGGTCGACGAAGCCGTCGAATCCGCTGTCACCAACACCCCGACCCTCGGCATCTTCGAATCCGACGCCGACACGGCATGGGCCGAATACGAAGCCACCAAGGCGAACTTCCTGCCGAAAGTTGACCTGCAGCTGCAAGGCCGCCAGACCAACGACCTCGGCGGCGACATCGGCACCGACAAGAACGCCTCGGCGCAAGTCATCGCCAACTGGAACGTCTTCCGCGGCGGCATCGACACCCACCTCCGTCGCGAGGCTGTCTACCGCCACGCGCAGGCTAAAGAGCGTCGCGCTCAGGAAGCCCGCCGTATCGAAGACGACATGCGCCAGACCTGGGCCTCCATGGTCGCCGCCGGCGAACGCGCGAAGGAATTCAACGCGCAGGCCGACTCCAACTCCAAGGTCGTTCAGGGCTACAAGGACCAGTTCGAACTGGACCGCCGCACCCTGCTCGACGTTCTCGATGCCCAGAACGAACTGTTCGTCTCGCGCTCCAACGCTGTGAACGCCCAGTACCTCGAAATCCTGGCCGTCTACCGCGTTCTGGCCCTGCAAGGCCGCCTGCTGCCGACCCTCGGCGTGGCGTCCCCGCGCGAAGCTTCGCTGCAGACCAAAGTTAACTAATCTTATTCTTTCCACAATTTCATGATAAACTGCGCCCCATCAGGCGCAGTTTTTCTTTTGGAGAATCGTCTTGTCCAAACAAGGCAATACCCCCCCCTCGAACACCCCGCAACCGCAACAGCCGCAAGGTGCATCCGCCCAGCCGGACGCAGGCGCGCAAGGCAACCCTCAGGGCAACGGGCCTCAGGGCAAGCCCCAGGGCAATCCGCAGGGCGGCCAGCAGCAGCAGCGCGAATCCGTCTCCTGGCCGCTTGAGGCTGACCGCCTCGCCATCAAGGACCCCCTGCTGGAATGCCTGCAGATCGTCTCCGGCATCTATGGCCGCCGCATCTCCACCACCGCGCTGGCCGCGGGCCTGCCCATCCCGAAGGACGGCATCACCCCCAATCTCTTCGTCCGCGCCGCCGAACGCGCCGACCTCTCCGCCCGCATGTCCGACAAGACGCTGGACGCCATCGCCATCATGCCCAACCTGCCGTGCATTCTCGCGCTAGACGGCGGTCAGGCCTGCATCGTTACCGAAGTCCGCGCGCCCAAGGCCGGCAAGCAGTCCCGCGAACAGGGCAAGGACCGCGCCCACCCCGAAACCATCTTCCGCATCATCCTCCCCGAAACGCCTGAGGAAACGCGCGACCTGCCCCTCCGCCTTCTCCAGAAGGCGTATACCGGCAACTGCTTCTTCCTGCGCCCCGTAGCGCGCCTCGATGACCGCGCCGGCCCCGCCGAGATTGAGGAAGGCCGCGACTGGTTCTGGTCCGCCATCCGCGAAAACAAATCCATCTACGTCGAAGTCGGCATCGCCGCCGTCGTCATCAACATCTTCGCCGCCGTCTCGCCCCTGTTCGTCATGAACGTGTACGACCGCGTCGTCCCCAACGGCGCGTTCCCGACCCTCTGGGTGCTCGCCATCGGCATGAGCTTCGCGTACCTCTTCGACCTCGTGCTCAAGAATCTGCGCGGCTTCTTCATCGACGTCGCGGGCCGCCGCGCCGACGTGAAAATCTCCTCCCGCATCTTCGAACAGGTGCTGGGCATGAAAATGCAGGAACGCCCGGCCTCCGCCGGCGTCCTCACCGCCAACATGCGTGATTTCGACGGCCTGCGTGACTTCTTCACCTCCGCCACCATGACGGCGCTGATCGACCTGCCCTTCTCCCTGCTCTTCCTCGTGCTGATCGCGGTGCTGGGCGGCTGGGTCGTCATCCCCGTGCTGCTGGCCATCCCCCTCGTGCTGCTGATGTCGTGGCTGAAAGCCCGCCGCATTCAGGGCATCATCCAGCAATCCATGGCCGAGAACGCGCTGAAAAACGCCATGCTGTTCGAAAGCGTCACCGGCCTTGAAACCGTCAAGGTGCAGGCCGCCGAAGGCCACCTCCAGCGCCAGTGGGAAGAACTCACCGCCCGCGCCTCACGCACCTCGGTTAAGCTGCGCAAAATCTCGTCCTCCATCATGTACTGGGCGTCCTTCATCCAGTCCATGTCGGGCATCGCGGTCATCATCGTGGGCGTGTACCTCATCTCCAACGGCAACATGACCATGGGCGCGCTGGTCGCGTCCTACATGCTCTCCTCCCGCGCGCTGGCGCCGCTGGCGCAAATCGCCGGCCTCGTCACCCGCATGCAGCAGACGAAGGAATCCCTCCAGCAGCTCGACAACCTCATGAGCAAGAAGGTCGAACGTCCGAAAGGCCGTCACTTCATCTCCATGCCCAGCGTGCGCGGCAAGCTGGAACTGCGCGACCTCGTCTTCGCCTACCCGAACCAGACGGTGGCGGCCCTCGCCAACGTCTCCATGACCATCAACCCCGGCGACCATATCGGCATCATCGGCGCGGTTGGCTCCGGCAAAACCACGCTGCAACGCCTCATCCAGAACCTGTATGAACCGACCTCCGGCGCCATCCTGCTCGACGGCACCGACGTCCGCCAGATTGACCCGGGCGATCTGCGCCGCGCCGTCGGCGTCATCCAGCAGCGTCCGCAGCTCTTCTACGGCTCGGTCCGCCAGAACATCACCATGGGCCACGAAACCGTGTCCGACCGCGCCGTCATCCGCGCGGCCGAACTCTCGGGCGTCATGGACTTCCTGCGCGACACCCAGCACGGCCTCGACACGCAGGTCGGCGAACGCGGCGAGGCGCTGTCCGGCGGCCAGCAACAGGCCGTCGCCGTCGCCCGCGCCCTCCTCTACGATCCGCCGATCCTCATCATGGACGAACCCACCTCCTCGCTGGACCCCGCCTCGGAAATCCGCCTGATGCGCCGTCTGGAAGTGCTGGTGCGCAACCGCACCATCGTCCTCATCACCCACAAGGCCACCATGCTCAGCCTCGTCGACAAGCTGATTTTGATGGACCGTGGCCGCATCCTCGCCATGGGCCAGAAAGACGACATCATGCGCCGCCTCCAGTCGGGCGAATTCGGCGGCGCCAACACCAATGCTGGTCAGGACCGGTAAGAGGCAGACATGCTAGGCTACAACAACCTCCAGAAAAAACCCGCCCCCGGCCAGCAGCCCGGCGAAAAACCCGGCGCGCCGGGCAAAGGCGAACCGGGCGCAGGCGTCGACCTGACCAACGCCAAAGACTACGAAAATCTCCACAAGAGCACGTTCGGCGACAGCGGCGCGGTCGACAAGGCCAAGGCCTATGCCGACAAATTCCTCGTGACGGATGACGAACTGCCGCTCTACGCCCACATGCAGCTGCTTACCATCTGCGGCGCCATCATCATCTTCCTGCTCTGGGCCACCTTCGCCAAAATCGAACAGACCACGCGCGGCGACGGCAAGGTCATCCCCTCCAGCGAAATCCAGATCATCCAGCACCAGGAAGGCGGCACGGTCGACGCCATCATGGTCAAGGAAGGCGAACGCGTCGCCATGAACCAGATCCTCCTGCGCCTGCGCGACGTGGGCGCCGCGTCCGACCTCGGCGCAAGCCAGCAGAAATTCGGCGGCCTTCAGGCCCGCCTCATCCGCCTTCAGGCCGAAGCGGAAAACAGGGCCGCGCCGGAATTCTCCGAAGCGCTCATGAAATCCGTGCCGCAAAGCGTGCAGGAGGAAATGAACACCTTCCGCGCCAACAGGCTGAAACTCGATTCCGAAATCAACGTCCTGCGCTCGCAACTCAACCAGCGCCAGCAGGAAGTCAACGAAATCCAGACCAAGATTACCGACACCAACCGCGTCATCTCACTGGCTCAGGATGAAATCAACATGATTCAGCCGCTGGTCGAACGTGGCAGCGCCCCGAAACGCGACCTCCTCCAGATGGACCAGAACATGGCCGCCCACCGCACCGACCTGAACGGCCTTCGTGCCGCCCTGCCGCGCGCAAGGGCCGCCGTGGCCGAGGCGCAGGCCCGCCTGAGCGACGCCACCACCCAGTTCCGCGCCAGCGCGCAGGCCGACCTGGCGCAAACCCAGATAGAAATGCAGACCATCGGCCAGACCCTTGGCGCGCTGGAAGACCGTAAAACCCGCACCGACATCCGTTCCCCCGTGGACGGCATCGTGAAAGACCTGAAAATCAACACCGTCGGCGGCGTCGTGAAACCCGGCGACGACGTGGTCGAAATCGTGCCTTCCGATGACCAGTTGGTGGTCGAGGCGCGCATCCGCCCCGCCGACATCGCCTTCATCTACCCCGGCCAGAAAGCCATGGTGAAGCTGACCGCGTACGACTTCGCGGTCTACGGCGGCCTGCCCGGCGAAGTGGCCGACATTTCCGCCGACACCATCACCAACGAAAAAGGCGAAAGCTTCTACCGCGTGAAGGTCCGCACCGAGGTCACCAGCCTCAAGCACAACGGGCAGGAACTGCCCATCATCCCCGGCATGGTCGCCACCGTCGATATTCTCACCGGCGAACGCACCATCATGGAATACATGCTCAAACCCTTCATCAAGACCATCGACAGCGCCATGCGCGAACGTTGATAAAGACGAAGAGAGACAAAAAAACCGGCCTCGAAAGGGCCGGTTTTTTTATTCCTGAATGTCTTGAATCTTACGCCAGCGCGAACCGCAGCGCCGGGTTCTGGGCGATGTCGTACGTCGCATAACGTTCGCGCGTCGGCGTCTTGGTAACCTTGAACGCCATGGCCTCGCCGTTGGCATGGCGGAATTCCTTGGCGATGTCGATAAGCTCGTTACGGTCGGTCAAAACGCGCACGAAGTGTTCTTCGCGCGTATTGCCCGGCAGCACGCGGGAAACGTCCGCCGCCACGATTTCGAACGGCTTGCGCGGGCTCATGCGCGCCGTTTTGGACGGCAGCACCACCGCGTCTTTCACCGTCACGTCCGGCGTGCGTTCGCGCACCGGCGTTGCATCCGCCACCATGTCCGTTTTCACGAAGCGCGAGGCGCGGTCCAGCATCTGCTGCACGCGCTCTTTCGACCACGGCACGAATCCTTCCGTGGCGTCGCCCGCAGCCGCGGCAGACATCATCTTGCGCATATCCGGCTGGAATTGCCCGGCCTGCGCCACGCGCAGGGCTTCGGCCTTGGCGGCGGCAATCAGCCGTTCGCGCTCGGCCTGTGCCGCGCGCGCCTCGGCGACGCGCTGTTCACTGCCGGTTTCAGCCACCAGCACCGCCGGCGTCTCGACCGCTGCGCCGAACGCCACCAGCGTGCCGGTATCGAGGCGCGCAAGGCGCGTCGCATCGCCGGTCAGTTTCACGGTGCCGTCACCGCGCACGCTCGCATTGAACGCGATGACCTGGCGGTCACCGAACGGGTCGTAACGGAAAGCATACAGCGACGACGCATCCGCCGTCTGGCGAAGCTGGAACACATCGCCCCCGCGGCGGAAGCGGCCCTGCGCGTCCGGCTTGGCGGTCAGGCCTGCCAGCGCGTTGCGCAGGCGGGCGCGTACATACGCCGGTACTTCGCGGCGCGGCGCGGCTTCGGCCACGCGCTGAACGGGTTCCTGCCGGGCTTCCGGCGTCACCACGCGCTGCGGCGTGGCGTCGGCCACGGCGGCGGTGCGGGTGGTTGCTTTCCGCGGCGTCTGCAGGGAAGCGAGATGCGTGTTGTAAGCGCGCTGGATGCGGCGGGCCAGCGACACGTCGGCATGCGTCGGGCGCATGTCATACGCATAGTTGCGGTCGATCCAGTCGCCGATGGAATTGCCGCTGTCCAGTTTCGGGCGCAGCAGGCCGATGGCCGGGTCGTACATGAACGGGTGGTCGTCCGGGCACGGCTTCAGGTTGGAAACGAACCTGCCGGGCGAAATTTCAATCTTGCAAAGCTGCTTGCCGATTTCGCGCTGCACCTGCACCACGACGGACGCGGGCACTTCCTCGTTCAGCACGTACCATTTCTTACCGGGAATGAACGGCGCATCGCCGAAATCCGGCTCGTCGTCGCCCGCGCGGTCGGAATAACCGGCATGCGCGGTCGTCGCCGTCATGCCAAGGCCGCCGGCCACGCCCAGCGCCAATACGCTTGCGACCGTCAGGCGCTTCAGGAATTTCATCAGGTTACCGCGCATGGACTTTATCCTTAGTTACCGAGATTGACCGTACCAATGCCGGGGATGGGCAAAGCTACACTGGCGCGGGGCTTGAAGGAAGACCTCTCGGCCGGGTTGGTGTTCTGTTGGGTCGGCAGGCCCGTGCACGGCACGTTGGCGTCGCGCTCGCCCGAAACTTCGGCCCAGCGTTCGCGCGTACGCACGCGGTCGCCGCTTTCATCGTTGCGGCGGCAGACGATTTCGCGGGTCGCGTTGGCGACGATGG
Source organism: Alphaproteobacteria bacterium (assembly GCA_035906295.1). Taxonomy (GTDB): domain Bacteria; phylum Pseudomonadota; class Alphaproteobacteria; order Micavibrionales; family UBA1664; genus UBA6145. The sequence goes on from JAMIFL010000182.1 coordinate 9,595, forward strand.
GGTTCGGGTTGGCAAGGCCGGAATTGAACACGTTCGCGCGTGCCGCCGGCTCGTTCAGTTCGCGTTGCGTCTTGCTGAAAATCAGCACGCCCACGCGCTGTTCACGCATGGCGTCACGGCCGATACGGTCGCTGGCGCAACCGCCAAGGGCGATCGTGCTTGCCAGCAGCGCTGCACCTGACGCGCGGGAAAAAAGTTGTTTAGCGTTCATTGTCACACCCGTAGTTTTTTTGATTGTCAAAAGTATACATAATATTTGACTTAAAAGTCAAGTTTTCTGCCTGTCTGGCGGTTACTATCCTACGGCTGCAACGTAACCTGCCGCCCCGCGCGAATCTCGTTGGCGATGGCGCCGTTGTAATCCACCACCACCTGCGCGCCCGGGCGTATGCGGGCATACAAATCCATCACGTCCTCGTTATGCATGCGGATGCAGCCATGCGAAAATTTGCGCTTCCCGTCCGCAAGCGCCAGCAGTTTCGGGTCGTTGGTCCCGTGAATGACGAAGCCCAGCTCCACGCGGTCACGCGCCCCGGCCAGGAAAATGCCGCGTACGCCCAGTGGGTTGGTTGGCCCCGGGGTCGTGAACGTCTGGTCCCGGCCGTCCGTCCAGGTCGGGTCCACTTCCATGCGCGACACCACGTGGCGCGTCCCCGAAATCTCAAGCCCCTTGCGGCCCACCACCACGGTGTATTCCCGCGCGCGGCCACCTTGCATGATGAGGTACAGATGCTGGTTCTTATGGTCCACCACGATGGCCCCTGCGGGCTGGCGGCCCGTATACTGCACCACGCGCGGCTGCGCCACGCCGTGGCGGTTCCACTGGGCCGGGTTGCGCGAACGGTCGTAATCGCGGGTCGGTTGTTCGTAAGTCTGGGCCTGCGTCGCGGCGCCCGTGTTCAGGCGGCTGTTTTCACCGTTCAGGCCGTTTGAAAATCCGTCATTCAGGCTGGCGGCCTGCGCACAGCTTGCGAACGCAAGTGCCGAGGCGCCAAGCGCCAGCCGGGTCAGTGCCAGCCGTTTGCCGGAAGCCAGGTCGAAAACACGGGAAACGGCACGCATGCGGAATGCTCCTAAGCTCATATATTTACATAATATATTTGAGGTCACTTGGTCAATAAAAAAAGCCAAATTTCTTTGGCTTTTTTTGAAGTCCTACAAGGTGATTGAACCTTACTGGCGCGGGCGCGGCTGGCGGGCGCGGGCACGGGTGTTCAGTTGGCCGTCGCCGGCGCAGACTTGAACAGCCTGTTGCAGGGCCGAACCGACCGGTTCGCCGGCAGCGGTCAGGACCGAGAACATGCCAACCGGGCAGGTCGGGTTCAGGGCGCCGTTCGACATGGTGAACCAGCGGCCGCAAGCTTCCGAGAAGTCGGCGTAGGCGACGCCGCCGGCGAACATGTTGAAGCCCACCGAAGCCGAGAGCGTCTTCATGCACCAGCCGTTCGAAACAGCCAGGTCCGGCGTGTTGATCGTCTTGATCGTCACGTTGTTGCCGCCGTTATAGGCGTTGGCGTTCGAGTTGTTCTGGTTCGTGTTGCGGTTGTTGTTACGGTTATTGTTGGTGTTGTTGTTGGTGTTGTTATTCGTGTTGTTGTTGGTGTTGTTATTGTTGTTATTGTTCGTGTTGGTATTGGTGTTCGTATTGGTGTTCGTGTTGTGGCCATTGCAGGTGCCGGTGCTTTCGCACGACGGGGCCGGATCATCCGGGTCGCCCGGACGGGCGTCAACCGGGGTAGCAAGGCCGAGCACGACGATGCCGGCAGCGGCGGTCGCGAGTTGTTTTTTCAGGTTCAGGTAAGCCATTTTGTTTGTCTCCTCTAAAGACCGCACTCAGGTTTGAATTCCGTTAATGAGATGTTAATTTACCCATCTCTCAGTATTATGTCAATTTTTTTTCAGATGCTTTCGCAATTTCTATATCCATATTTCCCCAAAGGCAACAAACTTTTTGAGGCACGCACCCCCTGTGACCCTTGAGAAACGGGCGCTTACCGGCTACAAAGACCCTTCCGCACTTTGCATGGAAAAACAGGTCTGAAAATGTCCCAAGCCGCCGCCGCCCCAGCCGAAATGATAACCCTGACCCTCCCCGACGGCGCCACCCGCACCTACACCCCCGGCACCACCGGCATGCAAGTCGCTGAATCCATTGCAAAATCCTTGGCGAAGGCCTCCGTCGCCATCCGCATCGACGGTGAAATCCGCGACCTCTCGCAACCCATCCTGTCGGACGCCAAAATCGCCATCATCCGCCGCGAGGACGACGACGCGCTCGACCTCATCCGCCACGACTGCGCCCACGTTCTGGCCGAAGCCGTGCAGTCCCTCTTCCCCGGCACGCAGGTCACCATCGGCCCGACGATCGAGAACGGCTTCTACTACGACTTCGCCCGCAACGAACCCTTCACGCCGGAAGATTTCGCCGCCATCGAAGCCGAGATGAAAAAAATCATCGCGCGCAACGCCCCCTTCACCCGCGAAGTGTGGGACCGCAACGACGCGATGAAGGTCTTTAAGGACAAAGGCGAAAACTACAAAGTCGAACTCATTCAGGACCTTCCTGAATCCGAACAGATCAAAATCTACAAGCAGGGCGACTGGTTCGACCTCTGCCGCGGCCCCCACATGCGCTCCACCGGCGATGTCGGCCAGGCCTTCAAACTCATGAAGGTCGCAGGCGCCTACTGGCGCGGCGACAGCAACCGCCAGATGCTCACCCGCATCTACGGCACCGCATGGCGCAACGAAAAAGAGCTGCAGGAATACCTGACCCAGCTTGAAGAAGCCGAAAAACGCGACCACCGCAAACTCGGCCGCGAAATGAACCTCTTCCACTTCCAGGAAGAAGCGCAGGGCTCCGTCTTCTGGCACCCCAAGGGCTACAGCGTCTGGCAGGCGCTCGAGCAATACCTCCGCCGCCGCCTGCAGGAAGGCGGCTATGTGGAGGTGAAAACCCCCCAGCTCATCGACAACAAACTCTGGGTGGCTTCCGGCCACTGGGGCAAATACCGCGAAAACATGTTCGTGGTGCCTGATGAGGTGCCGGGTACGGATGACGACAAACCCGTCCTCACCGGCAAGGCGCGCCTCATGGCCCTCAAGCCCATGAACTGCCCCGCCCATGTGCAGATTTTCAATCAGGGCATCAAATCCTACCGCGACCTGCCTATCCGCATGGCCGAATTCGGCTGCTGCCACCGCAACGAAGCGCACGGCGCCCTGCACGGCCTCATGCGCGTCAGGCAAATGACGCAGGACGACGCCCACATCTTCTGCCGCGAAGACCAGATTGAATCCGAAGCCGTCGCCTTCTGCACCTTCCTGAGCCAGATATACAAAGACGTCGGCTTCGACGACGTCCGCGTCCGCCTCGCCCTGCGCCCCGACGCGCGTGCCGGTACGGATGAAACATGGGACAAGGCCGAAAACGGCCTGCGTCAGGCCCTCAAAGCCGCCCAAATCGAATACACCGAAGCCCCCGGCGACGGCGCCTTCTACGGCCCCAAGCTGGAATTCCATTTGCGCGACGCTATCGGCCGTTCGTGGCAGCTCGGCACCCTCCAGCTCGACTTCGTGCTCCCCGAACGCCTCGACGCCAACTACATCGGCGAAGACGGCCAGAAGCACCGCCCCGTCATGCTCCACCGCGCTGCCTTCGGCTCCATGGAACGGTTCATCGGCGTGATGATCGAACACTACGCCGGCAAACTCCCGCTATGGATGGCCCCGGTCCAGTGCGTCGTCGCCACCATCGTGTCCGATGCCGACACCTACGCGCAGGAAGTGTATGAGACGCTGCGCAACGCCGGCCTGCGCGTCGAACTCGATACGCGGAACGAGAAAATCAACTACAAGGTCCGCGAACATTCTGTCGCCAAGGTACCGGTCATGTTCGTCGTCGGCGCGCGCGAGGCGGAAAACAAAACCGTCGCCATCCGCCGCCTCGGCAGTCAGGACCAAAGCGTCGTTTCGCTCGAACAGGCCCTGTCCGACCTCAAAACGCAGGCCCAGCCGCCCTATTAAGCGTCAGGCGCCGGAATGTAAAAGGGGATGCCTTCGCGGGCATCCCCTTTGTTGTACGTAAGCTTGGCTCTGGATTAGAGGCTCAGGCGGCGCGTCGGCTGCGCGTTCCGCGTGCCGTTGCGTTCGACGTTGGTGTCCTGGCCGCGGCCGGTGACGGTATTGGCGTTGGTGTTCGTATCCGGACCGGCCTGCAGGTTCGGCTCGTTATTGGTGGCGACGCTGCCTTGGCTGCGCTCGGACACATCGGCGTCATCGGTATTCGCGTTGACGTTGTTGTCGTCGACGATGGCGGTGCCGGTGTTGTGGTTGATGTTGTTATCGGCAGCGGCAAAAACGGAACCGCTGGTCAGGGCCAGGGCAAGCGCCGCGGCGGCGGAAAGTTTAGTCAGTTTCATGGGGTCGAACTCCAGTCTCGGGGTTTGTTTTACAAATATATTGGAATGCGTTTTAACAAAAGTGTGAAGATTATGCAAAATAAAAAGGGTTAACGCCCGCCCGCGTTATCCTTTCGGAAACGCCATTCGCCTATATTAAAATGCGTCGAAGCCGCGTCGCGCCTTGCAACCGGCTGGAATCCGCCCTATGAATCTATTTTTTAAGCGCCAACAAGTATAGGAGAATGCCCCATCGCCCGCCCACCCCTGCCGCCCCGTCGTCCCCCCCTCAATGAAGACGGCCCCCGCGTCAACGATCAAATCCGCGCCCGCGAAGTGCGCGTCATCGACGAAAACGGCGAAATGCTCGGGGTTATGACCCCGTTTGACGGCATCAAGCGCGCCCGCGAAGTGGGTCTGGACCTCATCGAAGTGTCCCCCAACGCCGCGCCCCCTGTCTGCAAAATCCTCGACCTTGGCAAATACAAGTACGAGCAGCAGAAGAAAGCCAACGAAGCGCGTAAGAAACAAAAAGTCATCGACATCAAGGAGCTGAAACTCCGCCCCACCATCGGTGACCATGACTACGACATCAAAATCAAACAGGCCCGCCAGTTCATCATCGACGGCGACAAGGTGAAATTCACCCTGCGCTTCCGTGGCCGCGAACAAAGCCACTTCGATCTTTCAATGCAGGTCATGCACCGCGCCAAGGCCGACCTGCTGGACATCGCCAAGGTCGAACAGGACATTCAGGCCGAAGGCCGTCAGGCCGTCATGGTCCTGATGCCCCAGCCCAAGCAATAACCAGACACAACCATATATACGCATAAGAAAACCGCCCCGGATGGGCGGTTTTCTTATTCTGGCCCATTGATGGCCCGCGCAGCGTAAGCAAAACAAGCGCGACATGGAGGGAGGCAGTTAAAACTACGCCGCAGGCTGCGCCGTGATTTGGGGCATTGTGCCAAGCCACCCCTGCAATACCCCTGCAACCTCTTCGACCGTAATCTCCGCCATCGTGTTTTTCTGGATGGTCGTGACGTTCGTACCCAAAGGTCCGTGCCGCTTCGGGTTGGAAAATCCGGGGTACAACCCCAGTGTCCTGCACCCCGTGGGCCCTATCATCTGAACAGGCCCGGTGTCGTTGCCTACCGCCGCCGCCGCCGCCCGCCCCAGCGCCGCCAGTTGCGGCAGCGTGGTCAGGCCCGTCAGGTTCACCGCCTGCGGGCAGGCCGCCAGAATCTGCGCGTTCACCTCCGCCTCATCCTGCGTTCCCAGCAATACGGGCGTGGCGCCCTGCGCCGCCATCCACTGGCACAGCGCGATGTAATTCTGCACCGGCCACCGCTTTTGCGGATGCTGCGGCGAACACCCCGCCGCCACCAGCACATACGGACGCGGCAGCGCAAAACCATCCACACCGGCCTTTATCCACGAAAGGTCGTCGAACGTAACCTTGGCGATGCCCGCAATGGCAAGCTGCGCCCGCAGCGCGTCGAAGACGTGCATGCGCTTGCGCCCCGCGTCATCCGCCATGCGGTGCGACGCCGAAAACGCGATGCCGTTCCACTCCGGCACCCGCCGGAACAGGCCGAGATACAGCCCCGTACGCTCCGAATTCTGAAGGTCGTACACCCGCCCGAAATTCCCCGCGTTCAAAAACTTCTTCAAAACCGAAAGGCGGAAAATCTGGTACCACTTGGGCCGTGAATCGACAGCCACCGCGTCGAAATATTTCGATGCCTCCGCCAGCGCCACGAACGGCTTGGTGGTCAAAAGCGTAATCTTCGCGTCCTTGTGATGCTGGCGTATCGCGCGCATCGCCCCCAGCGCCTGTATGAAATCACCGAACGCCCCGTGCTTGATGACAAGGATGTTCCTGGCCCTCATCGCCCGTACTTCTCCGCCAGCAATTCGGCATACACGCTCAGCGTCTCGTCGCACATTTTCTCGCGCGTGAAGTTCATCGCCACATGGTTCATCGACTTGGTGGCCAGCACCGCGCGCTGCTGCGGCGTCAGCGCCAAAGCCTGCCGCAGCGCCTCGGCCAGCGCCTGCGCGTCGCCCGGCGGCACCAGCCAGCCGGTTTCCCCGCGCACGATGGTTTCCTGCGCCCCGCCATGGTCGGTGGCGATAATGGGCCGCCCCATCGCCTGCGCCTCCACCGGGATGCGCCCGAACCCTTCCGGGTCGGTAGACGCCGAAACCACGACCGACGAAATCATGTACGCCGCCGGCATGTCGTTGCAGTGGTCGATGATGCGCACCTGCCCCGTTAAATTCAGCGCCGCGATCTGCGCTTCCAGCTCCTGCCGGTATTCCGTCCGCCCCTGGTCCGAGCCGAGCAGCACGCAAAACACGTCAGGCCGCCCCAGTTGCGCCATCGCCTGCAACAGCACATGGTGCCCCTTCCAGCGCGTAATGCGCCCCGGCAGCAGGATGATGGGCGCGCCGTCCTCGATGCGCCACTGCTGCAACAGCGTCGCCATGCGCTGCATGCCCACCATGGTCGGATGGAAGCGGTCCAGCGCCGTCCCGCGGTGGATGAGGCGGATTTTTTCCGGCGCGATTTTGAAATTCCCCGTGATGTACCGCGCCACATGGTTGGAAATGGCAATCACCCGCTGCCCGCGCATCATGATGGAATTGTAGAAATTCTTGAGCCTGCTGCCGCCGTTATAAGGCGCATGCACCGTGGTCATGAACTGCGCCGACGTACCCTTGCACGCATACCATGCGCTCCATGCCGGCGCGCGCGAACGCACATGCACGATATCCACGTTCCACGCGGTAATCAGGCGCCGTATGCGCCCGATATTGCAATACATCTCCCACGGGTTCTTGGACTGTACGGGCATCGGGATGAACTCCGCCTTCGACCGGATAAGCTCGCCCACCCGCGGTCCGCCCGCGGATACGACCAGCGCCCGCGCCCCCGCCTGCACAAGGGCGGCTGCGACGTCGATGCATCCCTGCTCGGCCCCGCCGGGTCCCAGCTCGGGAATAATCTGCATGACGACGGGGGTCTTCTGGGTTTTGAGATTCAGCATTACGATATAAGTCTGTCCATTGGCGCAACGGTAAGGATTTGGTCTTCAAATCCGACCCACACAGAGTTAGCAGAAACACATGCAACCCGAAACCCTCCCCGACCTTGTTTTAACGCGGCCCGATGGCACCGCCCTCGTGTACGACCGTTTCGCGCCCCCGCAGCCCGCGCACCCGGTCACCGTCGTGTTCATGCACGGCTTCCAGTCGGACCGTAACGCCACCAAGGCGCAGTTCCTCGACGGCGCCTGCCGCCGCCACGGCATCCCCCTCATCCGCTACGACGCCTATGCCCACGGCCAGTCGGGCGGCGAATGGAAAGACTTCACAATCTCCCGCGCCGTGCACGACGCGCTGCTGGTCGTGGACCAGCTCACCGAAGGCCCCGTCATCCTCATGGGCTCGTCCATGGGCGGCTGGGTCGCCCTGCGCGTCATGGAGGAACGCCCCGACCGTATCGTGGGCCTCGTCGGCATCGCCACCGCACCCGATTTCACCGCCCGCCTCTCGGTAACGGAAGACTATACAAGCGGCCTCATCGCCGACGGCCCCAACAACTTCGTGCTGGCCGAGGCGTGGACCTTCCCCGGCCCCGTCCACCTCATACAGGGCGGGCAGGACGCCAGCGTCCCGTGGCAGACCGCCGAAAAAGTCGCGTCCCGCTTCCCCGACCGTGCTAAGGTGCGCGTGACCCTGATTCCCGAAGGCGACCACCGCCTCAACCGCCCGGAAGACCTGGACCGGCAGGAACAGGCCCTTCTCGACGTTATAAGCCGTATTTAACACATCATTATGTGTATATTATTGGTCATATTGTGTGACTAAAAAATATACATGTTGATTTTACACCGCCCCGCAGCGTCCAATAGGGGCATGATGACGATTCCCCAAATCAAGGCCGCCCGCGCACTGCTTGACTGGACACAGGCTCAGCTCGCCAGGGCGGCGGGCATGCATCTCAACGTCATCAACAACATCGAACGCGGCACCACCAACCCCCGTCAGGGTACGCTCGAAAAAATTCAGGCCACGCTGGAAGGGCAGGGCATCGTCTTCCTCGGCACCCGCGGCGTCGAACTGCGCCGCGACAGCGTCACCCTCATCAAGCTGGAGGGAGACGATTTCCTCCGCCAGCTCACCGCCGACATTCTGGCCGCCGCCCCGGGAACCGAGGTCCTGAGCATACTGGCCGACATCCGCAATTTCGCCGCCCACGACCCCGACGCCAACAAGGCCTTCTACGCCGAAAAAGACGCAAGCCAGATCCGCGAACGCCTCATCACCCGCGATATGCCCGGCTTCTACCCCCGCCATTCCGAAAGCTACCGCGTGGTCAGCCCCGACCTGCTCGGCCCCGTCGATACCATCCTCTACGCCGACCGCGTCGCCCATATCTTCTGGTCCCAGAAACAGGCCGCCATCCTCAAAAGCCCCGACCTCGCCGAAACCCAGCGCCGCCTGTTCGAATCGCTCTGGTCTACCGGCACCGAACCCGTCCGCCCCGTCCGCGCGGCTGAGGATTGATGCCCCGCCTCCTCCCCTTCCCCCGTCATCGCCGGCGCGGCCTCATCCTTGCCGCCGTCCTCACCCTTTTCTGCGCCGCCGCCGTCACCGCTGCGGTCAGTATCCGCGGCCACGCCACCCCCGGCGACATGGCCGCCCGCCTGTGCAAGGCCCTGCGCACCGACGATGACGCCGCGGTTTACCGCGCCGCCACCCCCGAACTGCGCGCGCTGTGGAACAACGCCCTCGACGCCAACGCCGCCTTCGAAAAGGCCAACCCCGGCGACAAACCCCCGCTGGGTGACGGCATCCCCCTCGCCGCCTTCCCCGACCACGCCCCCGTCTGCCAGCCCGGCACCGCCAGCACCGCCATGACCGCCGCCTCGGTCGACATCCACCACATCATCCCCGCCGCCCCCGGCGCCCCCGCCGCCGAATGGGTCGACCGCCTCGTCCTGCGCCGCACCGGCGGCACATGGCGCATCGACGACATACTCTTCGCCCCCGACTGGCGCTCCGGCCTGCGCACCGCCCTCGAAGAAACCCGCAAGCTCTAGACGGTTGCACCCAGCCATACTTTTAGTTAAGGTCGCCCCGCTTCCAAATGCGTAGGGGTGGCCGAGTGCCCCGTTGGCGTCCCGCCAACAAACCCGAAAATCTGGAATGCGCTTATATGCGGAGGGGTGGCCGAGCGGTTGAAGGCGCACGCCTGGAAAGTGTGTATACGGGAAACTGTATCGTGAGTTCGAATCTCATCCCCTCCGCCATTTCTATTACTCGAAAATGCCCAAAGTGATTTTACCCCCTCACAAATCCCCATGTGATGCATGGTTCAGGGGCGTTTTGTGTGTACCGCACCCTGCGGACGGATTTGCCGTTATTTTCGCGCGGATGCTCTGAATGGGCAGATATGCTCTTTTTGGTGTGTACTTGATAAACTCGGTCAGTACACAGCCACAAGC
>JAMIFL010000183.1:0-3014 GCA_035906295.1 Alphaproteobacteria bacterium
GGCGTGCTTGGTTACTACACCGACCCGCTGGTGTCGTCGGACTTCAACCACAACCCGCTGTCGTCGGTGTTCGCCGTCAACGAGACGAAGGTGCTGGAAGGCAACCTCGTGCGCGTGCTGTGCTGGTACGACAACGAATGGGGCTTCAGCAACCGCATGCTGGACACCGCCAAGGTCATGGGCGCGCTGTAAGTTTTCTGCTTCAAACAGTTATGACGGCCCGCCTTTCGCGGGCCGTTTTAATTCGGCCTTTACGTAATTAAGCTATTGTTTTGGAGCGCTTTGACTTTGGGGCTGGGTATGCGTATCGGTACACATATGAGTGAAGCAGCAGGCCAGCAGCCTTCCAAGGGCGACGTCATCCGGTTGGGCGAGGTTATCGACCATCTGGTGGATGCGCTGAACGACCCGTCGGTGACGGTGCGGCGGGCGCTGATTCTGCTGGATATAGACGAGCACCCGAATACTACCCAGAACGGCATCGGAGAACGGCTTAATCTGGAAAAGTCGGTCGTTTCGCGCAATGTGGACTGGTTATGGGGGCATGGCTGCGTCACCCGGGCGGAAAGTCGCTCGGATGGCCGGGAATCGGCGCTGAACACCAGTACTTACACCCATAAACACCTGCAACTGGCGCTCCGCCCGTTCGGAAACCAGCATAAAGCCTTGAAAAATACGCTGGAGGTGTTTATAGCTTTGTTCCGTAAGCACATGCCGTCCTTAAGGGAACTAAAAGCCCTTTTGACAGTTGGTGCGAAGGGTCAGGCGTCGCGCAGCGATATTTTGAACAACCTGTATGACGGCCCGTCCACAACCGACCAGCGCGCCATTCGCACGTTGATCGAAGAAGGAATAGTGAACGCCAATGGCGACAACGTACACACTTAACGCAGCCGCGCTGGAAGCCATTCTGAATGGCGTTTCCAACATGAACGGCTTTGCGCCCGTGCAGGCCGCGAAAGCCGCCCCTGCCCCGCTGCCCACTCCCGCGTTGCAGCAACCGTAATTTTCCGTCTTCATTGACAAGATGAACCGCCAACGCGAAAGTGTCGGCGGTTTTTTAATCTCCATCAGAAAGCGCCATTGCCATGAAGCTTACGCCTGCCGTCGAAAAAATCCTCGCCAACTATGAATCCGACAACGAGGCGACGCGCAAGAACCTCGCGCGCATGCTGATGCACGGCACTTTGGGCGGCACGGGCCGCATGGTCATCCTGCCGGTGGACCAGGGGTTCGAGCACGGCCCCGCGCGTTCCTTCGCCATGAACCCGGACGCCTACGACCCGCATTTCCACTACCAGATGGGTGTCGATTCCGGCTGTAATGCCTATGCCGCGCCGTTGGGTGCGCTGGAAGCGGGCCTTGCCACGTTCAAGGACAAAATCCCCCTCATCCTGAAATGCAACCACTCCAACTCCCTCGCCTCCGCGGCGGAGAAGAAGAACCCGGACCAGGCCGTCATCGGCACCGTGGAAGATGCCGTGCGCCTTGGCTGCGCGGGTATCGGCTTCACCATCTACCCGGGTTCGGACGCCTGCTATGCGCAGATGGAAGAATTCGCCGCGCTGTCGCGCGAGGCTAAAAAAGCCGGTCTCGTCACCGTGCTGTGGGTGTACACCCGCGGCGGCGATTTGACGAAGGACGGCGAGACCGCGCTCGACATCATCTCCTACGGCGCGCATATGGGCTGCCTGATGGGGGCGCATATCATCAAGGTGAAGCTGCCGACCGACCATCTGGAACTGAAGGAAGCAAAGCAGGCTTATGAAGCCAACAACATCGCCCGCGCGACCCTGACGGACCGTGTGCGCGACGTGGTCAAATCCTGCTTCAACGGCCGCCGCATCGTGGTGTTTTCGGGCGGCGCCGCCAAGGGCACCGATGCCGTGCTGGACGAAGCCCGCGCGATCCGCGACGGCGGCGGCAACGGTTCCATCATGGGTCGCAACGCCTTCCAGCGCCCGCGCGCAGAGGCGATGAAGCTGCTGGCCGATGTCATGGACATCTACAAGGCGTAATGACGCCCGCGCTTGTCCTTGCGCTGCTGGTGTTCGCCATGGGGCCGCTTTATGCCTTGCTGGAGTACATCATGCGCAAGGCTTACAGGCTAGGGAATCAGCGTTACACGGAGCCTTCGGTGCTTCGGCGTTACCGCTGGATGCATCGTTTCGGGGTGCCTGTCCTGATGCTTGCCGGCGCCATCAACGGGCTGGCGGCAAGGGAGTGGCAGGACTGGGGCGCGGATACAGGCTTTTTGGGGCCGGTTTTGCTGGGCTGGGTCGCCGGGTTTGCGGTGATGCACGCATTGATGCGCCCACAACAGCCGAAAGTGTAAAAAAACGTTGCGTTCGGGGCGGAAACCGCCTATTTAACCGGCCAGAGAATTCAGTGTTTCAGGAGTTACCAATGAAAAAAGACATTCACCCGGATTACCACAAAATCAAAATCATCATGACCGATGGTGTTGAGTACGAGACCTACACCACGATGGGCAAAGAAGGCGACGTGATGCGCCTCGACATCGACCCGAAATCGCACCCGGCCTGGACCGGCGGCGAGCGCAAGGTCATGGAAAAAGGCCAGCTCTCCAAGTTCGAGAAACGCTTCGCGGGCTTCGGCGCTGCTGGCGGCGCTGCGAAAGACGCCCCGGCCGAAGAAAAGAAAGAAGCCAAGAAGGCCAAGTAAGCCATGAAGATGCCTGTCGCCCTGTTCGCTTCCGCCGTCGTGATTGCCGCCGCGATTGTTTTCGCAGCCGCATCCCCCGCCGTAAGCCAGGCACGCGGCGCGGGTTACATGATGGCTGCCGGTTCTTCCAACTACGCGTGGCGCGTGAACACGACCACGGGTTCGGTTTCCTACTGCGTGCGCCGGTCCGATTCGACCGACCCGGAATACATCCAGCGCAACCCGCCGAGCTGCTCAAGCTTCTCGCCGGCCGTTCAGTAACCGGACACTCAAAACGGCGCTTCGGCGCCGTTTATTGTTCCTTAAGGGCACGCCGTTTACAATGCCGG
>JAMIFL010000184.1:0-4817 GCA_035906295.1 Alphaproteobacteria bacterium
TTCTTCTGGAATTCCTGAAGACGCTCGCGCAAGGGATTCAGCAACTGGCCCAGCCCTTCTTCCGAGTCTTTCTTAAATTTCTCGGTCTTTTCCTCGAAAATGCGGTTGGCGAGGTTTTCGAACATCAGGCGCGACTGGGTTTCCAGTTCGGTTTTCTGGGTTTGCAGGGTTTCTGCGGCATCACGCGCGGTCTGCAGGCGGGCCATATCCATGCGGGCGTCCTGCAGTTCCTCTTTCGCGGCGGCGGTCGCGCGGGAGGCTATGAAGTAACCGATGCCGGTGCCGGAGGCGAAAATCGCGATAAGCGTCAGAATTTCCATGGCGCGCCTTTCAGGTTGGCTGTTTTACGGGGAAGGCCGACCCTAGCACGGGCACCCCGAAAAATGCTAGGTTTGGCACGCAAACCAAGGGGATTCGAGCCATGCGGAAGACATCACAGGCAGGAAACGTGCTGATTTACGTGCTCATCGGCGTGGCGCTGTTCGGGATGCTGAGTTTCGCCATGACGCGGCAAATCGGCAATGGCGGCATGTCGGGCAACCTTGATGCCAACCGCGCCAAGCTGAACGCGGAAGAACTCATCAACTACGCCACCGCCGTGCGTTCGGTCGCGGAACAGATGCGCGTCATGGGCAACGTGCTGCCCAATGAATTCAGCTTCGTCAAACCGGGGGAGACGGGGTATGACAGCGGCGTCCACCGCACGCAGATTTACCACCCCGCCGGCGGCGGCGCCAATGTGTACACCCCGCCCGCCGACATGTTCGCCGGCGCCACGCCGCAACGCGGCTGGGTCGGCATGGTGGGCACCAATGTGGACTGGACCTCGACTTCCGGCGGGGATGTGCTGTTCACCTTCCTCGACGTGAACCCGCGCATCTGCGCCGCCATCAACGAACGCATCTACAAGAACGACAGCATTCCGCAATTGTCGGCCGACCCATCCGCAGTCTTCCAGGGCGGCGGCGGGGACGATTCCGATTTCCTCGCGGCGGATTGCCCGAGCTGCAACGGGCGGTCCAGCCTGTGCGTCGAAACCAATGACGGTTACGCGTTCTACAACATCATTCAGGCGCGATAAGGCCCAGCGTTTCGCAGATGGCCTTGCGCAGTTCGCCGATGCCGGTGGCGTCGTGGCTGCTGGTCAGGATGGGGACGGGGTGGGCGGCTGCGTGTTTTTTCAGGGCCGCGGTTACGTCTTCCAGCACTTTCCTGCCGGCTTCGCCCTTAAGTTCGTCGGCCTTGGTCAGCACCACGCGGGTGGGCACGGCGGACGAATCCAGCAGGCGCAGCATTTCGCGGTCGGAATCTTTAAGGCCATGGCGGGAATCCACCAGCACACAGGCAAGGCGCAGCGGCACCCTGCCCCGCAGGTAGGAGCGCAGCAGGTTCTGCCAGACCTTCTGGTCGGCCTTGGAGGCTTTGGCGAAGCCGTAGCCCGGCATGTCCACCAGCACGAAATTATCGCCGATGTTGAAGAAATTGAGCGCGCGGGTCTGGCCCGGCGTGGAGGACGTACGCACGAGGCTTTTGCGTTCCAGCAACGCGTTGATGAGGGATGATTTGCCCACGTTGGACCGGCCCGCGAAGGCGACTTCGGGCAGGCCCGCTTCGGGCAGGTCGTCGGGGCGTTCGGCACCCCAGAAGAAATTGGCGTCTTGGCGGAATAGCTTGTCCATGGCTGTTCTTTAACAGATTTTGGGGATAGAATCGAAGCCCCATCACGGGTGAAGATAAAAATGGCTATTGCACACAAAATTCCCGACGACCAGCTCGAACACCTCATCCACGCCTATTGCCGCGATTTGACCGCGCTGGCGCGGGAAAACCGGTTCGACCCCATCACGGGGCGGGACAAGGAAATTGAGCTTACGACCCTCATCCTGCTGCAAAAAGGGCGCAAGAACGCCATTCTGCTGGCGCCGGCAGGGGTCGGTAAAACGGCCCTGGTCATCGGCCTTGCGCAGAACGTGGCCAAGGGCACGGTGCCGGATTACCTGAAAGGCGCACGGGTGCTGGAAATCGATCTCGCCAGCATGTCGGCGGGCACGGCCTCCATTTCCGAATTCCAGGGCCGGTTCATCCCGCTGGTCAAAGGCATCGCGGAGCGTTACCACGACCCCAGCGCGCCCAAATACATCCTGTTCATCGACGAAATCCACACCATCATGCCGTCCTGCGACGGGTCGGCCTATAAGGGCCTTTCCGAGGTCATGAAACCGTATCTTACGGTCGGCGACATCAACATCATCGGCGCCACCACCAAGGACGAATTCCGCATCTACGTGGCGCCGGACCCCGCCATGGACCGGCGTTTCCAAAAGGTGGAACTGGCCGTTCCCGACGATGCCGCAACCATCAAAATCCTCGAAGCCATCAAATTCGGGTACGAAAAGCACCACGGCATCGAAATTCCCATGGATATATGCGAACTCATCGTGCGGCTTACGGGCGAACACATGCGCAAGCGCAACCAGCCGGACAAATCCATCATCGTGATGGACGGGGCCTCGGCCAAACACGTGCTGGACCACGGGCGCGGCGGGGTGCTGTCGAAGGAAGCGGTGTACTGGGTCGTCGCCGCGGAAACGGGTATCCATAAAGGCGCGTTCGAATAAGGCGAAGCGGCGCCGTTCACACATAAAAAAGCGCGGAAAGCCAACCTTTCCGCGCTTTCGTGTTTTTAAAAATGCACCGCTTAGTAGCGGTAGTGGTCCGGCTTGTACGGGCCTTCGGCAGCGATGCCGAGATAATCGGATTGCTGCTTGTTCAGCTTCGTCAGCTTCACGCCCAGTTTCTCGAGGTGCAGGGCCGCGACTTTTTCGTCAAGCTGCTTGGGCAGCACGTAGACGCCCACGGCGTATTTGCCCGGGTTGGTCCACAGCTCGATCTGCGCAACCGTCTGGTTGGTGAAGGAGCAGGACATGACGAAGGACGGGTGGCCCGTGGCGCAGCCGAGGTTCACGAGGCGGCCTTCCGCCAGCACGATGATGCGCTTGCCGTCGGCGAACTCAACCTCGTCCACCTGCGGTTTCACGTTGTGCCATTTCAGGTTGCGCAGCGCCTCGATCTGGATTTCGGAATCGAAGTGGCCGATGTTGCAGACGATGGCGCGGTCTTTCATCTTGCGCATGTGGTCCAGCGTGATGACGTCGACGTTGCCGGTCGCGGTCACGAAAATGTCGCCGATGGGGGCGGCATATTCCATGGTGTTGACTTCATAACCTTCCATGGCGGCCTGCAACGCGCAGATGGGGTCGATTTCCGTCACGATGACGCGCGCGCCCTGCGTGCGCAGGGAAGCGGCGGAACCCTTGCCCACGTCGCCGAAGCCGGCAACCACGGCGATTTTGCCTGCAATCATCACGTCGGTTGCGCGCTTCACGCCGTCGACCAGCGATTCACGGCAGCCGTACAGGTTGTCGAATTTCGATTTCGTGACCGAGTCGTTGACGTTGATGGCCGGGACCTTGAGCTGGCCTTTCTTGTGCATCTCGTACAGGCGGTGAACGCCGGTGGTGGTTTCTTCCGAAATGCCCTTCACGTCTTTCATCAGTTCGGGGAATTTGTTGTGCATCATCAGCGTCAGGTCGCCGCCGTCGTCCAGAATCATGTTCGGGCGCCAGCCGTTGGGGCCGATGATGGTCTGCTCGATGCACCATTCGGCTTCCTCGTTGGTCTGGCCTTTCCAGGCGAAGACGCCGCCGTGGTCGCGGGCGATGGCCGCCGCAGCCTGGTCTTGCGTCGAGAAGATGTTGCAGGACGACCAGCGCATCTCGGCGCCCAGCGCGATGAGGGTTTCGATAAGAACGGCGGTCTGGATGGTCATGTGCAGGCAACCGGCAATGCGGGCGCCTTTCAGCGGCTGCTTGCTGCCGTATTCGGCGCGCAGGGCCATCAGGCCCGGCATTTCGGTTTCCGCGATGCGGATTTCCTTGCGGCCCCAGTCGGCCAGCGTGATGTCTTTTACTTTGTAATCGTTTTCAACAGCTTGCATGGTGGCGGCGGTCATCGAACTATCTCCTAAAATGCGCGGTAATTTTCACCCCGCGTTTAATTTTCGCTGGTAGAAATAAAGGGAAAACAGTGCAAACGCAAACGTTTAAGCCACTTACATGACCTTTGTAATCGCACCCAGTCCCTTCAATACCGCAACCGCCAACCCGGCGGCGCGCATCCATATCGACTGCATCAAGGACGGCCATACCGTTCCGGTCGGTTTCCTGAGCGCGGAGGGGCCGAACCTGGTCGACACCACGCTTCTGGCCCAGAATCTCGCCGATTTCATGAACGGTGACAACCCGACCAAGCGGGGCGTCAACCTCACGGGCCGCGATGTGACCATGCATTACGCTGTGATGCCGGAACAGGGCGAAACCGTGACCGCCATCGCCTTCCGCTTCCACGAACACGATGCCGACGGCATGAGCCTCGGCACCAGCCAGCCGGTGGCCCTGCTGACCGTGCTGCCCAGCTTCGGCGCTTTCCTCAAAACGCAGATCCGCGAAAAACACGCGATTTTCGCCAGCGTCATGGAATCGGTGGAACCTGAGCGCCGTGAATTCGCACGGGCGCCGGGTGACCCGGTCCTCAACCGGCCAACGGTCCCCACGCCGACCCGCTTCTGACAACAAAAACCCCGGCAGAATGGCCGGGGTTTTTGTTCGCGCGTTTGCCTACAGGTGTTTTTGTGGTTCAGGCGTGGGCAGGCGCGGGCATGCCGCCTGTAGCCTGCGCCGGGCGCGCGGGAAATTCGTTGATGCTGCAGTAAAAGCGCAGAAGGTCGATGAATTCGGTCAGGTTTTCCTTCACGAAAT
>JAMIFL010000185.1:0-3291 GCA_035906295.1 Alphaproteobacteria bacterium
GGTCGGACATACTGGTCGCGGAATACGCGCTGCCCGCAGTCGTGGCGGATGCGCAGATCGATACGCAGACTTTCGCCATACGCAGCTTCAAATTTTTGCAGGACAGCGACGCGACCATCGAAAAACGGCTGGAACGGGTTTATTTCAGCTCCATCAAATTCTTCTACCCCGCGTCGTGGCTGATTGAGTCTGAACAGGCGCCCGCCGACAACAAGGTTTCCATCAAGCTGCTGTCACGCACGGAAACGGGGCTGGATGCAGGCCGCATCACGCTGGCGGTGGTGGGCGCGCGGTCGCTTAAGGACGAGGCGGACAACAGCCTGTACCCGGTGGACGTGCCGACATTGCTGAAAGAGACGCGCGCCGTTTTCGAGACCGAGGGGTACGACCTTGGCAAGGCGATTGAAAGCCGCAAACCGGATTTGAACCTGAAGACCGATTTCTCGGTCATGGATATTTACAACCTGCGCCGGAAGCTTTCGTCGTACGAGACGGACAAGGTGGCGCCGGTATCGCAGGAAGTGTGGATTGCGGTGTTCCGTTCCGGCACCGGCAGCAGGACGAAGACCTATGTCGCAACGCTGTTCACGCCCGCGCGTTCGGTCGACATGTATCTGTGGGCCACGAATACGCGCGCGTTTGAGATTATGCTTAAAAGCCTGCAGTAATTTTTGCGATGAATTGACCGCCGCACCACCTCGCCGCGTTGGACGCGGCTTTCCCTGTTTACGCTCTGTAGGCCCTTTTGTTCAGACTGGCAGGAATTCGCCGGTGGTTTCGTCGAGGGCGGAGAGGATGCCGGATTTGATATCGAAATGGCAGCCGTGGAGGGTGATGCGCCCGGCTTCTTCCAGTGTGCGGATGGGGGCGAAGGTACGCAGGTTTTTCAAGGAATTGGCGATGCCTGCGCGTTCAAGGTCGGCGGCGAGTTCGGGCGCGGTGCGGTAGGGGTTTTCGTGGATGAGGGCGTCGCGCGTTTCATCGAGCATGGACATCCAGTTGGAGATGAAGCGGGCTTCGGACTGGCGCGCCTCCTTCCCCACGCAGGCGGCGATGCCGCCGCATTCGGAATGGCCCATGACGACGATGTGTTTGACGCGGATGTTGAGGACCGCGAATTCGAGCGCGGCGGATACGCCGTGATACGTGCCCGAGGTTTCGCAGGGCGGCACGAGGTTCGCGACGTTCCTGACCACGAACATTTCACCGGGCATGGAGGTGAAGATGGTGTCGGGGTCCACCCGCGAGTCAGAGCAGGAGATGATGAGCACGTCCGGCGACTGGCCGTAGACGGCGAGGGACTGGTAATGGTCCATCTGCGCGGCGAAATGGCGGTGGCGGAAACGTTTGAAACGGTCGGCGAGATGGGCAGGGAAGGTCGTGGCCATGGCACATGGTTTAGCATTTCAGTGCGGATAAAAAAAGGCGGCCCGGTGAGGGGCCGCCCTGAGGCATGGAGCAAAGGGTAATTCTTAAGCGGAGTAATACATCTCGAACTCGATGGGGTGCGGCGTGGTTTCGAAGCGCAGCACTTCTTCCATTTTCAGTTCTATGTAGCCGTCGATCATGTCTTCGGTGAAGACGCCGCCTTCGAGCAGGAATTTGTGGTCGGCTTTCAGCGCCTGCAGGGCTTCGCGCAAAGAGCCGCAGACTGTCGGGATTTTCGCCAGTTCCTTCTCGGGCAGGGTGTAGAGGTTTTTGTCCATCGGTTCGCCCGGGTGGATTTTGTTTTTGATGCCATCAAGGCCGGCCATGAGCATGGCGGCGAAGCCCAGATAGGGGTTTGCGGTCGGGTCCGGGAAGCGGACTTCGACGCGTTTGCCCTTGGGGTTGGACGCGTGCGGGATACGGCAGGAGGCCGAACGGTTGCGGCCCGAGTAGGCCAGCAGCACCGGCGCTTCGTAACCCGGCACCAGACGCTTGTAGGAGTTGGTGATGGGGTTGGTGAAGGCGTTGATGGCTTTTGCGTGCTTGATGATGCCGCCGATGTAGTAAAGGGCGGTTTCGGAAAGCCCGGCGTATTTGTTGCCGGCGAAGACGGGGTCCTTACCCTTGAAGAGCGACTGGTGGACGTGCATACCCGAGCCGTTGTCGCCGAACACGGGTTTCGGCATGAAGGTGGCGGACTGGCCGTAGGCGTGGGCGGTGTTCAGCACACCGAATTTGTAGAGCATGACGTTGTCGGCGCAGTCGACCAGGGTCGAGAACCTGATGCCGAGTTCGTGCTGGCCGGAGGCCACTTCGTGGTGGTGTTTTTCAACCGTCACGCCCATGGATTTGAGGGCGGTGAGCATGTCGGAGCGCAGGTCTTGCGCCGAGTCGACCGGCGGGGTCGGGAAGTAGCCGCCCTTGATGCGCGGGCGGTGGCCCATGTTGCCGTCGGTCAGGGTGGCGTTTGAGTTGGTGGGCAGTTCGACGTGGTTGAGCTTGTAGGACTGCTCATACGGCGAGGATTCGAATTTCACGTCTTCGAAGACGAAGAATTCGGGTTCGGGGCCGAAATAGGCGGTGTCGAACTTGCCGGATTTCTTCATGTACGCTTCGGCGGCTTTGGCAATGGAGCGCGGGTCGCGGTTGTAGGGTTTCTTGCTGTCCGGCTCCAGCACGTCGCAGAAGATGATGGCGGTCTTCTGGGCGGTGAAGGGGTTGAGCGTGACCTTGGACATGTCCGGCTTCAGCAGCATGTCGGACTGGTGGATTTCCTTCCAGCCGGCGATGGACGAACCGTCCATGTAGATGCCTTCGTTCAGCAGGGCTTCATCGATGGTGTCGATGTCGTGGGTCAAATAGTGGCTTTTGCCGCGGGGATCGATCAGCCAGAAGTCGACGAACTGCACGTCGTTGTCACGCAGGACCTTGACCACGGCGGCAGGGGTTTTGGCTTTGGCAAAAATCTCAGACATTGGAAACGATCCCTTTCGGTATTCTTTGGATGGTTGGAAGAAGGCAGCCCGTATTCTTTACAAAAAAGACAGAGTGGGCCAGCGCGACAGGTTGTCACAAGTGTAATTGTTGCAATGCACGATATGTCGAAAACGCATAGCTGGTATCCGGGAATGCCGGGTCTGCCGCGATGGGGCCGCATCGGCGCAGGGTTATTGCGCGAGAAATTGCCTGTGGACAAAATAGGGGGGGTGCAGAAGAAAGATGGGGCGACCGACGGGGCTTGAACCCGCGACAACCGGTACCACAAACCGGTGCTCTACCAACTGAGCTACGGTCGCCACATGTCGTTTAAGACCGGCATCCTATACGCGGTTCGTGGTAAAAGCGTCAAGAAGTTGTGCGATA